>NZ_JACSOG010000041.1:0-32951 GCF_014349195.1 Pseudoalteromonas sp. BZK2
AATTACTGACTACTTTTGAATGCGGCACTAGCTCAGTTGGTAGAGCGCAACCTTGCCAAGGTTGAGGTCACGAGTTCGAGCCTCGTGTGCCGCTCCAATCTCTAAAAAATCCCAAAAACACTTTCTTAAATAATTTAGTTAATAGCAAGATTTGCTTACAGCTAGTTTTAGATCTGACCTTGAATCGTCGCGACAATGCGTCTTACACCGCCATGATCTCGGTGTTCGCCTAAATAGATACCTTGCCAGGTACCAAGCATTAAACGGCCTTGGTTAATTGGAATAGTGAGTTCAGCACCTAAAGTACTGCTTTTTATGTGGGCAGGCATGTCGTCATCACCTTCATAATCATGGCGGTAATAACTTTGTCGTTCTGGCACAAAATGATTGAAGTGACTTTCCATATCCATTCTAACTGTAGGATCTGCATTTTCGTTAATAGTTAAGCTTGCAGAAGTGTGTTGAATGAATAGGTGTAATAAGCCGACTTTGTATTGTGTTATCTCTGGAAGTTGACGAAGTAGCTCGTCATCAATGATGTGAAAGCCTCGTGAGCGAGGCTTCAATTGAATGGTTTTTTGCTGCCAGCTCATAGTTTATCAAAGCTAACTTCAATATTGGCGTTACCATCAGCTGACGTGAATGGAATTAATACCTTGGCGCCTTCACATTTATGAGCAATTGTATGTCCCTTACCAGACACTACAACTGGCGTTGCCATATCAAACTCATAGCCTTTTTCGCCAAGTAGATTTTTTGCGCCACCTGTTACCATGTTAGTAATTTCACCTACCATGTCGGTTACTTCTTCATTTACCGTATCAGGGCGTTCACCTAGCATTCTTTCCATAATGGTCAGAGCTAGATTTTCATCAAAGGTGATTGAAAGTGAACCTTTAGTTTGTGGGCCAACCATACCAATCAAACCTGATACATCGCCACGGGCTAGTTCGTCTTTCTTTAAACTAGGTTTACCCGGCTTTAATTCTGTTTGAGCCATAGTGCTCAATACATTTAATAATGATGATAAAAAAGGGTTGATGAACTCCACATTCATTATTTATTTTCCCTTAGGTTTCGAAATGCCGTTAATCATACTTTAAGTGTAGTGGTTGTTTCAAACACCGCACTTATTCTTTGCATTTTTCGCATTTACCATGCGCTTCGATTGTTTGTCCAGAGACAATAAATCCACTTTCTGCTGCTAAGTTATTAAGTTCATGAGAAATTACTGTTGAATGTAATTCTTTTACATAACCACAGCTATCACAAATTAATAATTGTACAGGGTGGATGTGATCAAAATGATGGCACAACATAAATGAGTTGGTGCTTTCAATTTTATGAATAAAGCCAAGTTCCGATAAGAAATCGAGCGCTCGATAAATAGTGGCTGGTTTTGCGCCTGATTCAGTTAATTTAAGTTGTTCTAATAGGTCATAAGCACCCACACCACCTTGCGCACTAGCTAATAGGCGGAATACTTTTTCACGGATGGGTGTGAAACGAGCACCACGATTATCGCATACTTGTTTTGCTTTACTGACGAGTGATTCTATATTCATCTTCTCTTATCCTTACGCTACCGTGATATACTAACATACTGTATTGTAGTTGCAGTGTTTTTATTCGCTAACACGTTTTTAGGGAGTTTGATTAATGAGTGAATTGCTAGCGGCATTCATTTTCTTTTTTGCGGTAATCGATCCAATAGGCACAGTTCCCGTTTTTATTGCTGTTACGCGCTGGGATGATGCTAAGTTCAAACGTAAAGTTGCTTTAAAGGCGGTTGGCGTTTCGGCGCTGGTTTTATTATTTTTTGTTGTTGCAGGTGAGCTACTCTTAAACGCGATTAACATTCCTCTTTCGGCGTTTCAGATTGCCGGAGGAATTGTACTATTACTTTTTGCACTGTCGATGATATTTGGTGAAAGTAAACCTGAAACCGAGATAAAAAGCGTTCGTGATAGCACTGAAACCGCTATTTTTCCTTTGGCGATTCCTTCTATTGCCAGTCCGGGTGCCATGCTTGGTGCAGTACTAATGACCCGAAATACCGAATACACTTGGTATGAACAGCTTATAACTTCCTCAATCATGCTTTTGGTATTAGTAATTGTGTTGGTTTTACTACTACTTGCTACGCATGTTCATAAGTTAATAGGCGATAGTGGCGCAAGTATCATTAGCCGGGTGATGGGTTTAATTCTATCGTCAGTGGCGGTGACTAATATCTTAGGTGGTATTGCTCACTATTTTGGTTTAAGTGTCGTCGCGTAGTTTAATTTAAAGTGCATTTTCAGTGATTTAAACTTTGAATAATTGCCTTCTTTTATCTAACTTTAAAGAAGGCAATATAAAATTTAAGGAACAAAGAATGCTAATCAAAAATGTCGTTTTATCTGTCTTTCTGATTTTTAGTTTAGGTGCTTGCATGGAGCCGACCTATGATAGTGGTAAGCTAAAAGTCATCGAAGTAACAGACCATGATTTTAAAATTAATGGTGAAAGCGCCGTAACTGTAATTGTTGGTCATGCCAATGTGGCAGAATATAGCTTCTCACTTCGTAAAAGTGATTTAAAGAAAGGCACGCTCCTGCAGTCTGTGTCTAACAGTAATCCAAATGTCCGTGCTGATGGTACCTTCTTTAGCGAGTATTATGTGCAATCAAAAGATCACGACACGCGAGCATCAATTGAAATTGTAGAAATAGACCCCGTTGAGAAAATCGCACGAATTGCTGTTGGTGCTAAGCTAGTTAACCTGAAAAATGAGGATTACAAAGAACTCGAAATTACTGTTTTAGAGCTTACGGGCCAAAATCTTGAACATCTTCTAAATGAAGTGAAGATGTAACCTTTCCATTTTTGCTTATTCTTCAAAGAAGTGAGATTGCAGTACACTTCTTCGTCTCTTTTCATCATCTGATCTTCGATTAAGCCATGCCGGGAGTTAGCTTCGGTGGTATAATGGCTGCAATTTTTCATTTCGGTGCATGCCTAAAGGTATGTGTCATCGCTATATTAAGCGTTAATCGTATTAGGTAATTTAAGTTGCAAGTAAATGCATTGATCTTTAAAGGGGCCATGTTATGAGCACAACGACATTAAACCGCCGTTTTTCCGTGGCACCCATGTTAGATTGGACAGATCGTCACTGTCGAACCTTTCACCGTAAAATGACTAAGCATGCTGTGCTTTACACCGAGATGGTGACAACCGGCGCTATATTATTTGGTAAGGGCGATTACTTACTTTTTAATGAGCATGAAGGCCCAGTGGCATTGCAACTTGGTGGCTCAGATCCTGAAGCGTTGGCTAAGTGTGCAAAGTTAGCAGCAGAGCGCGGTTATCATGAAGTAAATTTAAATGTTGGCTGTCCGTCTGACCGTGTGCAAAATGGTCGTTTTGGTGCTTGTTTAATGGCTGAGCCTAAACTGGTTGCTGACTGCGTTGCTGCAATGAAGGCCGAAGTGACTATTCCTGTTACAGTTAAAACGCGCATTGGTATTGATGAGCAAGACTCGTATGAGTTTTTATGTGCTTTAATTGAAGCGAGTCATGATGTTGGTTGCGATGACTTTATTATTCATGCGCGTAAAGCGTGGTTAAATGGCTTAAGCCCAAAAGAGAATCGTGAGATCCCACCTCTGGATTACCCGCGCGTTTATCAGTTGAAGAAAGATTATCCGCAACTGCACTTAAGCTTAAATGGTGGCGTGAAAACAATTGCTGATAGTGTGGCTCACCTTGATTATGTTGATGGCATCATGATTGGTCGTGAGGCGTATAGTAATCCGTTTATTTTGTCTGAGGTCGACGAAAATATTTATGGTGATGAAGCCTTTACGCTAAGTCGTCATCAGGTTGTACGCTCGATGTATGACTATATTGAAGATGAAATGAGCAAAGGCGCTAACTTTTGGCATATTGCTCGCCATATGTTGGGGATTTTCCAAGGCCAACCTGGTGCGCGTGGTTTCAGACGCCACCTTTCAGAAAAAGGCCATGGTAAAGCGGCCGATTTATCTGTTATGGATAAAGCTTTAAGTTTTGTCCCAGAAGCCTAATCACAAAGCCTATTAAAAATAGCCTATTTAAAAGCCACATTTTGTGGCTTTTTTTGATCCTAAAATTTAGTGAAAAAGTTAATTATTTAGTCAAATTAGTTATTTTTCATTCAGTCACTAGTCAGCCTGAATCTAAATTTAATTAATCTAACTCATTGTATATAAATAATAAATTTATTTTATTCGTTAGTTGGCACAAGAATTGGAATCTCCTAGCTGTATTAACCCAATAATCAACAGGAGAGTCACATGGGTGTATTAAATCGCGTAAATGACATTATTCAGGCAAACCTTTCTGCAGCATTAGACAAAGCTGAAGATCCTGAAAAGTTACTTAATCTACTCGTGCAAGAAATGCAGGATGCCCTGACTGAATGCCGTGCAACTGCTGCGACATTTTTAACGCAAGAAAAACAAATGAAACGTGAAATTGCAGCGAAACAAGCGAAAGTAGCAGACTGGCAAGCGAAAGCAGAAAAAGCGTTGAGTAAAGATCGTGATGATCTTGCCAAAGCAGCATTAGTTGAAAAGCAGCGTTTAACGACAGAAATCGAAGCACAACAAGCTGAAATGGATAAAGTGGCAGAGTCACTCGCTAAATTGACAGAGGATTGTCAGCGTTTACAAAACAAGCTTGCAGATGCAAAAGCCAAACAGCTGACTTACATGCAAAAAGAACGCGTTGTTACAGCACGCTTAAAAGTAAAAGAGCAGCTGCATAGCAGTAAAGTTGAAGATGCATTAGCACGTTTTGACTACTTAGAGCAGCGTGTTGAAAACATTGAGTCGCAAGTGGAAGCGTATGAACTTACACAAGGTGATGCTGCAAATTCAACAGCAGCACAAATCGCAGCCCTTGAGAAAGATGAAGCAATCGATAAAGAGCTTGCTGATTTAAAAGCAATGATGAAGCAGTCGGCTTAGGAGGTTAATGATGAATACTTATCACACATCGACACGTTGGTACCGTGATCTAAGTAACAAAAAGATCTCGGGTGTGTGTAGCGGACTCGCTGCGCGCTTGGGATTCCCAGTATGGTCGACACGCTTGGTCATGATCATACTACTTATTCAAATGCCGCTGTTAATCGGCGTGGGTTATTTAGTGGCTCATTGCACTTTACCATTGAAAGGTTATTAGGAGTAGAGCATGAAAACGTTAGCTATCATCATTTTGGCAATGTTATTACTATGCACTGATGCAGTTTCATTTGTTTCCTTTGACTCATGGCAATTACCATTGTCAATTGCTGACATGAGTTGGGCTGGGCTTGAAGTCATCGGTGCAATAGTGGCAGTCATTGCCGTCGTTGCAGGTGTGGCGTTATTTACAATTGGCCTACTTGGCGCAGGTGTTGTTGCTTTGATTGGTGTTGTGCTTGCGTTTTTATTTGGCTCAGTAATGATTGCATGGCCACTTTTACTTATCGCGGCATTATGCTGGTTGATTGCCGATAACAAAAAATCGCCAGCTTAAGGTACGAATAAACTGCCTTAATACATAAAATATGCTAAATTTAGCGGGTAAGTTAATGTCTTAACAAGGATTAAAACATAATGAAACTGTGGCCCGCACTCTCTTTTCTTACCGCAAGCTTATTCTTTAGTACTTTTTCATCTGCCCATAGTGGTCATGACCACAGCGATGTTGCCGAAGTTACTGTAAGTAACGCGCAGGTACGTGAATTTTTACCAGCCAGTAAAGCAAGTGTTGCTTATTTGACCATTACTAACCCAAGTGAACACGCAACAGTGTTAACTAAAGCAGAGCTTGATGGTTTAGGTCGTGTTGAAATTCATCAACATACTCATGTTGATGGCATGATGAAAATGGAACAGGTTTTATCATTAAAAATTGATGGTCACAGCAGTGTTGAATTTAAACCAGGTGGTTATCACTTAATGGTGTTTGAACCTGAAGAGCAGCTAAAAGCAGGGCAAGAGCGCAAACTCACGCTATATTTTAATGACGGCAATCGAGTTTTTACTCAAGCTAAAGTTGTGTCTTTACAAGAAATGTCTGAACAGGCATCACAAAAAAGTCAAGGGCACTCACATCACTAGGAGATATTATGTCTGAGCATAAAGGAAAAATAGCCAGTGCATTACTTATTATATTAATTATTTTTTACGCGATTGCTGTTTACTGGAGTAGTGAACCAGCTCGTATGGATGTTGTAAGTAAGGCTAAACAAGAAGCGCAGATGCGTGGTGAAAAGTTTGTAACAGGCTATACAACAACCACAACGTTGATCAATGTAGCAAGTACATTATTAAATAAGCCTGGCGGCTATTTATCTAACGATATGATGCCACCGAGCGTAATGATGGATAACATGCCTGCGTGGGAATATGGCGCGCTTGAAATGACCCGCGATTTAGTCTTGTCGATGCGTAAAGATTTCAGCCGTTCGCAGTCTCAATCAACTGAACACGAAGCGTTAAAAAAAGCACAACCGCAATTTAATATTAGCTCGGTAGCATGGGCATGGCCAAGTGCTGAAACTGAGTATCAAAAAGGCATTGATTTACTCGTTGTGTACCGCACTCAAATTGCCGATCAGAACGATCGTGATAGTCAATTTTATGCGCGTGCAGATAACTTACGTGGCTGGCTAAAAGAAGCAGAAAAACGTCTTGGCAGCTTGAGCCAGCGTTTAAGTGCAAGTGTTGGTCAAGATCGTTTGAATACAGATTTAGCAGGTGATACCGCGGCTCATCAAGCAACTTATGCTCCTTTACAGAACCAAGTGAAAACATCTTGGTGGCAAATTGATGATGTGTTTTATGAATCGCGTGGTGCAACGTGGGCATTACTACACTTTTTGCAAGCGGTTGAATATGATTTTGCCGATGTCTTAGAAAAGAAAAACGCTCGTGTTAGTCTGCAACAAATTATTCGTGAATTAGAGGCTACGCAAGAAACAGTGTGGAGCCCAATGATCTTAAATGGCAGTGGCTTTGGCTTTGTAGCTAACCACTCACTGGTCATGGCGAATTATATTTCTCGAGCCAATGCGGCTCTAATTGAACTTAGCGAACTTTTAGCGCAAGGATAAAATGATGAAAAAGTACTGTTTAGCAGCTGCCCTTTCAATGGCCTGTTTAGCTCCAACAGCACAAGCTGATACATTATTAGGTTTATACCTAGGTGTTGATGGTTGGCAATCAGATAACAGTGGTAGTTTTGCTCAAGATGGAAATCTACAAAGCTTTAAATTTGATGATGAAACGTTCACGAGCTACTACGCAGCACTTGAGCACCCAGTGCCGTTAATACCAAACATTAAACTAAAATACACTGAACTTGAGTTAAATGGTGATACAACACTTGATGAAACGTTTAGTTTTGGTGGTTCTGATTACGTTGTAGGCACACAAGTAGGCACTGTGAGTGATTTATCGCATGTCGACTACATTCTATACTACGAAATCTTTGATAATGATTTGGTTTCAATTGATTTAGGTGTAAATGCTAAACAATTTGATGGTGAAATTGTTGTGACTGGTACATCTCAAGAAGGTGGCCAAAACACGACTGAGCGTGTTGATTTTTCTGGTTTCGTACCTTTAGTGTATGGCCGTGCTGAAGTTGGTTTACCATTAACGGGTTTAAGCGTTTTCTTTGAAGGTAGCCTACTGGCTATCGACGATAGTAAAGTCCAAGATTACCAAGCGGGTATTGCATACGCTTTACTTGATAACTTAGCAATCGATATGGATATTAAAGCGGGTTACCGCTCAATGACATTAGAACTTGATGATATTGATGATATCTACACAGATTTAGATGCATCGGGCCCGTTTGCAGGTATTCAAGTTCATTTCTAATCGAATCTTTTGATTTATTTTTAGCTGGCGGCTTTACTTTAAAGCTTGCCAGCTAACTTCAAATTCATCTTCTAATGATGTTGCCAGTATTTGCTTATAAGCTTTGTTTATTGGTGATGCGATTAGCTTTCTTAACTCGTCACCAGTCTGGGTAAATTTATAGTAACTGAGTACTAAGTCATTACTTTTTGCTTTTAAAATCAAGCGTTGATTCATAAAGCTCAGTATTAGTTCTTGACCAGCTTTTAAAACCGCCGATTCGATTTCTTTTCGATACAGTAAGTTAATATCCATTAGGGTCAGAATGTCAGGAAAACTAACAGGGGTTTTTCCTAAGTTAAATGACACCTTATTACCTTTTCTAAGTAAATCAAACAGCGAGGGTTTCTTGTAAAAGCCGAGTAAAATTAAGTGGCTGTTGTCTTTTTCGTTGAATCCACACAATGATGTACAGCGCTGAAGAGCATCTGCTTCACGTTGAGTCATGTGTTTAAGAGTTTGTAGGCTTTTAATCGAAAAGGTGCCTGGCGATACTGTTTCACCTGCTAAAATTTTTGCCCACAGCTTTTGCATTGAGGAATTAGCTGTGTCTTCACATAAACTTATAAATCGCTCTATCCAATCAAAATCGGGCTGTTGTTGACCCGTGACATCCGGGCAAAACGCCATAGCCATCGCCATGATGGTTTCAATATTTTCTTGGCGTTTAATAAATTGAATTTCTTGGCGAGTGTGGGCGCGCTCCAATAAGCTTGCTTGCGCTTTAATCTGATAGGCTAGTTGCTGCTGACCTTGTGCTGAGTAGCTATCATCGCTCGCATGGTTAATCTTAGCCGATGATGCCTTATGAATCGGGTAGCCAAGTTGATTTTCTATAATATTAGCAAGATTAACTCTCGCTTGAGCCGCTTTCACTGTCATTGGGAGCAATAGCCTTGTTTGTTGTTGCTAACTGCGCATGGGTTTTGATGTTATTGAGCGCCAGTTTCACTGTGTTGTTGAGAATATACTGGCTTAATAATGCAAGGTAGCCACCAATGATAGGAGTATTTACTTCACCTTGTAACGAGCACTCAATATTTATTTCATTACCAGCACCTGTAAATAGGATCGTTCCTTGGGCTATATGCTCTTTATTAAATAAAATATTAAAAGTAAGTTGTTCATTATTCTGTTGTGTTATTGTCATTTCGCCATCGCCGAAGCGGCTTTGCCAAAATTGGTGTGCCCCAACGCCTTGGCTTGGCTCTAAAACCGTAAACTTGATGCTGGGATCTACGCTTTTCCATGGTTGCCATTTATGCCATTGATTAAAGTCACCGACTAGTTTCGCTATTTCTGAGCTGCTAGCAGTGACCTGTATTGATTTATGAACCGTATAGCGTTGAGAAAGTAATAGCCCAACGACAAGCATAACTAGCGCACTGAGAAATAGGGCTTTTAGAGTTAAAATAAAAAATTTTATCATTTTACCTCGGGCAATAGTTTTATATCTTTCATAACATTATACGTAACCTAGGCTATAATTTATCTGATATGACTATATATGTTCTGATAAATGTATCATAGTTAAGTGACTGAGAGAATTTTATGCATCACTGTAAAATGTTGGTATTTTTACTAGGGTTGCTCTAAGGAATTATTAATGGCATCAGAAAGTAACGACTTTTTGTTTAGTGACCAAGATGAGGAGCAGCTTGTTGAAGAGACTGTCTCTGAGTTTTGGGACGTATTAATAGTCGACGACGATCCTGAGATACATTCAGTGACTAAGTTAGCGCTTTCTGGCGTTGAGTTCTGGGATAAAGGCTTACGATTCCACCACGCCTATTCAGGTTCAGAAGCGCTCGAATTACTTAAAAGTAACCATTCCATTTCGGTAATTTTACTTGATGTGGTTATGGAATCAGATGATGCTGGCCTGCAAGTTGTAAAGCAGGTGCGAGAGTGCCTCAATAATCACAATGTGCGGATTATTTTACGTACCGGTCAACCAGGCTATGCACCTGAAGAAAAAGTGATCCGTGAATACGATATCAACGACTACAAAACAAAAACAGAACTTACTCGTAGTAAACTTATCACAGCCCTAGTAACAGCAATTCGCTCTTATGAACAAGTTTGTCAGCTTGAATTTCAAAGCCGTGCTTTAAATAATATTTTGTATGCATCTAAGGCAATTCTTGGTTTTACTGATATTAAAGCGTTTTCGATGGCGGTTATTAAACAGCTTTCGATTATTTTAGATTGCGAACCACAAGGGCTATTGTGCGGCTCAATTGAAGATGACAATCAGGTTTATGTGCTAGGTGGCTGCGCTGAATACAATGAGTTTATAGGTCAAGGCATTGAACAACTTGATGACGGCCGTATTATCATGCAAGTCAATAACTGCCTAGCCCAAGGTGAGCATCAGCATACAGATGTAGACAGTACGTATTTATTAAAAAGCAAAAACCGCCAAGCAGCTATTTACCTTGAAACTGAGCACACGCCAAGTCCTTCACAACTGCAATTTGCAGAGATATTCTTAACGAACGTCAGTGTAGGTCTTGATAATGTTCGATTATTCAACCGTTTACGTGATGCAGCTTATAAAGATGTATTAACTGGTTTATCGAATCGTAACGATTTCATGAATAAGGTGGAGCGCTACTACCAGCCGGGCAAAAATGACTTTGTCTTTTTACTAATTGATGTTTCGCAATTCTCTGATATCAACAATGGCTTAGGGCAAGAAATCGGTAATTTATTACTAAATGCAATTGTTGATAGGCTACAACAAGAATACCCTAATGCAGAGCTTATCTCGCGCATTGGTGCAGATGTTTTCGGTTTGTTGTTGGCTGCTGATAAATGCGATATTGAGTTACTTCGTGAGCATTTAAGTTTACCATTTAATGCTGGCGAGCATATTTTGCCAATCAACTTTAACATTGGCTTATGTTATCAAGGTGACTTTCAGCAAGCAGGGATCGAGACTTTAAAACTAGGTTACATTGCTTTAAACCAAGCTAAAAAACAATCTGCTGAAACGGTGGTGACTTATACCCCAGACATGGAAGAGAAAATGGCTTGGCGTTTAGGGATCATTAGACAGCTTCGTCAAGACTTCGAACAACGTAAATTAGAGGTTTGGTTTCAGCCGCAACTTGATTTAAATACTCTAGAAATCATAGGTTGTGAAGCGCTACTGCGTTGGCCATCAGGTAATGGTCAGTATATTTCACCAGCGATTTTCGTTCCGATGGCTGAAGATGCCGGTTTAATTGTTGATATAGGGCAATGGGTGTTAGAACAAGCATGTATGCAGCAAAAGCGCCTTGAAGCAATGGGCTTTGCAATCAGTATTGCCGTAAATGTTTCAGTACCGCAGTTTAAAGTTAAAGGCTATGCTCAGCAAGTAAAAGACACGCTTATTAAATACGATGTAAAACCGCAGTTTATTGAACTCGAAGTGACCGAAAGCGTGGTTATGGATGAGCTAGCTAATGTGATCACCACATTAAAAGAACTTAAAGAGTTTGGTATTGAGATTGCAATTGATGACTTTGGTACCGGCTTCTCGTCGTTAAGCTATTTGCAAAAACTACCATTAGACAGACTAAAAATTGATCGCGACTTTATCAAAGATTTACCTGGTCAAGATTGTCAGGCGATTGCTGCATTAATTATTTCTCTTGGCGCAAGGTTAGGCTTAAAAACCATTGCAGAAGGGGTTGAAACACAAGCGCAAGCAGATTATTTAGCTCAGCTTGGCTGTGATGAAGTGCAAGGCTTCATGTACGCTAAGCCTATGCCAGAAAAAGAGTTAATTACTTACCTGCAAGCTAAGCAATAGCCAGTTCCAGTCAGTGCATACAAATTAAACAGCGCCCTCCAATCTGAAGGGCGTTTTGTTTTCTATAATAATCTATAAGACTGAGGTATAATTCGCCCCTTTTGTTAGCAGAGTACACTTTATGAGCGCATTAAAAGCCGAGCGAGGCCTGTTTTCTTACCCTAAGTATTGGGCTGAATGCTATGGCACGGCGCCATTTTTACCAACCACTCGTGCAGAAATGGACGCGTTAGGCTGGGATAGCTGTGACGTGATCATTGTCAGTGGTGATGCGTATGTAGATCACCCAAGTTTCGGTATGGCTGTGATAGGGCGTATGCTTGAGTCACAGGGTTTTCGTGTGGGTATAATTGCACAACCTGATTGGAACTCAAAAGATGCCTTTATGGCGTTAGGTAAGCCTAACTTATTCTTTGGTGTTACAGCGGGTAATATGGACTCGATGATCAACCGTTATACTGCTGAAAAGCGTATGCGTCATGATGATGCTTATACGCCGGGTAACATAGGCGGTAAACGTCCTGACCGTGCGGTAGTTGTATACAGCCAACGCTGTCGCGAAGCTTATAAAGATGTGCCGTTGATCATTGGTGGTATTGAGGCGAGTTTACGCCGTATTGCTCATTATGATTATTGGCAAGAAAAAGTACGCCGTAGTGTATTGTTTGATGCTAAAGCTGACATTTTAATTTACGGTAACGCTGAGCGCCCACTTGTTGAAGTTGCCCACCGTATTGCTGCGGGTGAGTCGGTTGAGACAATTCAAGATATTCGTGGTACTGCGGTTATTCGTAAAGAACCATTACCGGGTTGGCGCGGTAGTGACTCAACTGCAATTGATAAAATCGGTAAGATTGATCCAATTCCAAACCCGTATGGCGCAGATGATGTGGGTTGTAGTAAGTCTGAATTTAAGCAAGCGGGGATCGATTTAAGTGCCGAGGCGGCTAAACCAATCACGATTCAGCCTGCTCGCCCTAAGCCATGGGAAAAGACCTACGTTAAGCTGCCTGCGTATGAGCAAGTAAGTGTGAATAAACCGCTTTATGCTCACGCCTCGCGTATTTTGCACCAAGAAACAAACCCAGGTTGTGCGCGTGCGTTATTTCAACGCCATGGCGACCGCTCTATTTGGGTAAATCCGCCTGCATTTCCGCTTGAAACTGAAGAAATGGATGGCGTATTTGGTTTGCCATATCAGCGTATTCCGCACCCAAGCTACGGCGATGAAAAAATCCCAGCTTATGAAATGATTAAAACCTCGGTGAACATCATGCGAGGCTGCTTTGGTGGTTGTTCTTTCTGTTCAATAACAGAACATGAAGGACGTATTATTCAAAGCCGTTCTGAGCAATCAATTATTGATGAAATTGAGCAAATTCGTGACAGAGTACCGGGCTTCACTGGGGTTATTTCTGACTTAGGCGGACCGACCGCGAATATGTATAAGTTGCGCTGTAAGAGCAAAAAGGCAGAGAGCACGTGTCGTCGTTTATCATGTGTTTATCCTGATATCTGTAAGCACATGGACACGGATCACACCCCAACGATTGAGCTTTATAAAAAAGCTCGAGATGTAAAAGGTGTGAAGAAAATCTTGATCGCGTCTGGCGTACGTTATGACTTAGCCGTAGAAGACCCTCGCTACGTAAAAGAGTTGGTTACCCATCACGTAGGCGGGTACTTAAAAATTGCGCCTGAGCACACTGAAGATGGTCCATTATCTAAGATGATGAAGCCGGGCATGGGAGCTTACGATAAGTTTAAAGAGCTATTTGATAAATACTCAAAAGAAGCGGGTAAAAAGCAGTATTTGATCCCGTATTTTATTTCTGCTCACCCAGGAACGAAAGACGAAGACATGGTGAATATGGCGCTATGGTTAAAGGCTCATGACTTTAAGCTTGATCAAGTACAAAACTTTTATCCATCGCCGATGGCCAATGCAACCACAATTTATCACACTGAGATGAACTCGCTGCGCAATATTAAGAACAATACTGAGCAAGTGCCTGTTCCAAAAGGCGCACGCCAGCGTCGCTTACACAAAGCGATTTTACGATACCACGATCCTGCTGGTTGGCCGATGATCCGTGAAGCACTAAGAAAAATGGGCAAAGCGAATTTAATTGGTAAAGGGCCGAATTGTTTGGTTCCTGAAGAAGGTCGAAACGAGAAAACTGCTAAAGGTAAGGGCGGTAAAGGCCGTGCAGCTCTGACTCGTCATACCGGTTTTAGCCAGTTTAAAAAGGCCAATACCAAACCTAGAGTAGGTAAAAATAAGCAGCGTGCAAAGTAAAAGATATAAATACGGCCCATAAAGGGCCGTTTTTATTTATACCAATTTGCTTAATTAAGTATTATTGTGAATTGGTATCAGATCAATAGCCAGGTTGCGGTGCCTAAAAAGGCAAAGATACCGACAATATCCGTTACTGTTGTCAGTACCACACTGCCGGCGAGGGCAGGGTCAATTTTCATTTTCTTAAGAATTAATGGAATGCTTGCACCTGCAATACCTGCGGCAACAAGGTTCATAAACATTGCAAAGGCCAGCACTGCGCCGAGCTTAAAGTCCCATTGCCATAGGGCAACCACACCAGCAATTAATATCGACCAAATAATACCATTCAGTGCGCCAATCGCCAGCTCTTTGAGTAATAAGAAGCGTTGGTTGGTTTGGTTGATATGGCCAACCGCTATACCACGAATAACCAGGGTTAAGGTTTGGCTACCTGCAACGCCACCCATTGAAGGTACGATACCATTGAGTACCGCTAAAATAGGTAAGATTGCTAAGGTGTTTTCGAAAAAGCTTGCCACAATTGCTGCTAGCAATGCGGTTAATAAGTTAACCCCAAGCCAAATAGAGCGACGCTGCGAGCTTTTGAGTACTGGCGCAAAGGTATCTTCTTCGTCGTCAAGACCAGCAAGGCTTAGCATGCTGTGTTCAGCATCTTCACGGATTACGTCAACGATATCATCGATGGTAATACGACCAAGCAAGTGAGCGTTATCATCTACAACAGGGGCTGAAATCCAGTTGTGACGCTCGAACAGTTGCGCTACATCACTTTCATCCATAGAGATTAGGATTGACTCACAGTCTTCATCCATTAAATCACGAACAATTTTATCTGAAGGACTGGTCAGCAATGTAGTTAATGAAAGCGCGCCTAAAAAGCAGTTATGCTTATCAACTACATATAAGTCATCGGTACCCTCTGGTAGCTCACCTCGTAAGCGTAAATAGCGCAGTACAACATCGAGAGTAACGTCAGGACGAATGGTTACCGTATCGCTGTTCATCAGGGCACCGGCTGAGCGCTCTTGATAAGAAAGCGCTTGAGTTGCCCTTTCTCTATCTTGCGAGTCCATCGCGCTAACAACGTCTTGATATACGGTATCAGGAAGACTACGTAAAACCTCACCTAAGTCATCGTCGTCCATATCTTCTGTAGCAGCAGCAATGTGCTCAGGCTCCATCTGGGCAATAATGCCAAGACGTACATCTTCAGAGAGTTCTTCTAGAACATCACCACGGACATCTGGGTCAACCAGCTGCCAAAGCATACGACGAATTTTATGGGGAGAAGACTCAAGTAAAAGGGCTGTATCACAAGGTGCCGTTTTGGCTAACATGCCGCGCACTTGAACAAATTGACCACTATTGAGTGACTTGGTCACTTGTTTGAGTTGTTGTAGTGGGTAATCTTGTTCAAAGGCTTCTGGCATTGGCGTCCTTACAACTGAAAAAAGTTTAAATAGGCTATGCAAATACAGCATAGTTGCTTTGTAGTGTATTTGCAGAGATATCGTCGCACTGCGATAAATTTATTAAGAGTTTTGTAATTTAGAAAAGCGAGCGATATAAAAGTAGGATATTTAAAGGGAATTTTAAATATCCGAAGTAAGTTTACCGTAAACCTTGAAGTCTTAGCAAATGCTATTCTTGCTCGTGAAAGCGTTGCGCAATTAATTCGCCGATTGCCGTTAATGCAGCGTCAGCGTCAGGACCTTCGCATACAACACGAACCTCTTTTCCTTGACTACTTTCAAGGAGCATTAACGCTAACACGCTGTCGCCTTCAGCTTCTTTCTCATCTTGAAAAAGTGTAATTTTGGCATCAAATTGCAGTGCTAGTTGCGCTAAAACAGTCGCAGCGCGAGCATGTAAGCCAAGTTTGTTTTGAATTAAAAAGGTATCTTCAGCGTGCATTGTTGGTGCCTAGTTAGATATCTTGTTCGCGGTGGCGAATTTTTACATTAGCATGAGTTTTAGAAAAGCTTTCACCAATTGTTTGCGCTAAGTAAACAGAACGGTGTTGGCCTCCTGTACAACCAATTGCAATGGTTAGGTAACTGCGGTTGTTGCGCTCTAGATGTGGCAACCAAGTCTGTACAAAGGTTTGAATCTGCCAAGTGAATTTTTGCACTATGCTGTGGCTAGCTAAATAATCCCTGACAGGCTGATCGAGGCCGGTTAGTGGCTTTAAATCAGGCTCCCAGTGTGGGTTCGGTAAAAAGCGTGCATCAAAAACGTAGTCAGCTTCTTTTGGAATGCCATGCTTAAAACCAAACGACATAAACGTAATAATCAGTTTTTTATCTTTCTTACCTAAAATCTTTTCACGAATTGATTCTGCTAACTGATGAACACTCAAATCAGTGGTATCAATCATAAAGTCAGCGCGGGTGATCAGCACATCAAGCAAGATTTTTTCTTGTTTAATGGCAAGATCAAGCGGTAAAGAATCAATCGATAATGGATGCAAACGGCGAGTTTCAGAAAAACGCTTAATTAGGGTTTGATCATCACTATCTAGGTAGAATAGTGTTGGGTTTGCAAAACCTGGCAGGTACTCAAGAATATCATTAAACTCTTGCTGCTCTTTCGGTAAGTTACGTACGTCGATACTGACGGCAATTTTGTCATAATTATCAGAAACACTTCGCACGAGCGAGGGCAATAGGTTGACAGGAATATTATCAACACAGTAGTAGCCTAAGTCTTCAAGAACTCGTAAAGCGACCGATTTCCCCGAGCCTGAGCGACCGCTGATAATTATTAATTCCATTTATGCCTCTGATGCAATTACTTGAAATAGTTGCTGATCGCTTGTAGCACTTCGCAACTGTTTACAAAAATCTTTATCTTTAAGTCTATCAGCAATTGTTGACAAGGTCTTCAAGTGCAACTGGCAATCGCCATCTGGTACGATGAGTGCCACAAAAATATCAACGGGACGATTGTCTATCGCATCAAAATTGATGGGAGATTCACTGACAATAATAAATGCATGAGGTTCATCAGCACCACTCATTCGACCGTGGGGAATAGCTATTCCTCGGCCGATACCTGTACTACCTAACTTTTCCCTGTTCAGAAAAGCATCTAGGATATCTTGTTGAGATAAATGAGGAAACTGCTGGTGAGCTAACTCGCTAATATACTCAAGAATTCTTTTTTTGCTATTAAAAAGGACCGCAGCTTTGCTGCAGTCCTGATTAGTAAGTGAACTAAGTTTCATAATTTAATGTCGAGCTAATTTCTCTTTATGCTTAATGACTTGGCGATCAAGTTTATCGATCAATGAGTCAATTGCTGCGTACATATCTTGATGTTCTGTAGAAGCGAACAACTCGCCTCCGTTTACATGTAAAGTTGCTTCTGCTTTTTGGCTTAATTTTTCTACATCTAAAATGACATGAACATTATTAATATGATCAAAATGCCTTTCTAGTTTTGCGAACTTAGTGTTTACATAGTCTCTTAATGAATCAGTGACTTCTACGTGACGACCAGTTAAATTTAGTTGCATAAGCATTTTCCTTCTATGTAAAACGTCTAAATCAGACTTTTACGCTGATTAGACGGAGGTATTGCTAGAGACTCACGATATTTTGCAATTGTACGTCTAGCTACTTTAATTCCTTGCTCAGCCAATATATCTGCAATTTTGCTATCACTCAATGGTTTAACCGAGTTTTCTGCAGCAACTAACTTCTTGATTAAAGCGCGAATTGCTGTAGAAGAACACTCACCACCATTTTCGGTGCTGACATGGCTTGAGAAGAAATATTTCAACTCAAAAATTCCCCTTGGGGTATGCATATATTTTTGTGTTGTAACCCGAGAAATCGTCGATTCATGCATTTCGACCATTTCAGCGACATCGTTTAGCACCATTGGCTTCATTGCTTCTGGGCCATGTTCAAAGAAAGCTTGCTGTTGTTGCACGATACAGTTGGTCACTTTTAGTAAAGTATCGTTACGGCTTTCTAAGCTCTTAATAAACCACTTTGCTTCTTGTAAGTGAGAACGAATAAATTGGCTGTCGCTACTTGATTTAACAGAGCGAGACATCGCTGCATATTGGCTATTCACTCTAATTTTTGGCATACAATCTGGGTTTAACTCGACTACCCAGCGGCCTTTCACTTTTTTCACTGATACATCGGGTATGACGTACTCAGATTCTTCGCGTACTATGCTATCCGCAGGCTTAGGATTTAAGCTGTGAATGAGCGTCATCACTTCTTTAAGCTCGTTTTCTTTAAGCTTAGTCTTTTTCATTAAAGTGCGATAGTCGCGACTTGCTAATAATTCGATATGCTCAGATAAAACCATTTTAGTTTCAGCTAAATATGGCGTATTGGCATCGAATTGACGAAGTTGTATACACAGGCACTCTTGTAAACTTCGCGCGCCGATACCAACTGGATCGAATAACTGTATTCTTTTTAAGACAGCTTCAACTTCATCAAGTTCGATTTCTTCTTCATCATTATTTTGATTAAAGCTTTCGACAATATCTTCGCAGCTAACCGTTAAAATACCTGAGTCATCGATAGCTTCAACGATGGCAACGGCAATCGCTTCATCGGTAGGACTAAATGGTGTGAGCTGTAGTTGCCACATTAAATATTCTTGCAGTGTTTCTGTTGAAGCACCTTGGTAAATAGACTCGTCTTCAGGCATTGGCCCAGACGATGTTGATGGGGCGGCACTCATGTACTCATCCCACGTAACATCCATAGCTAAGTCATCGCTAACCGTATCCTTACTCAGAGCATCACTGCTTTCTTGCTCGAATTCGCTAGGTGCTTCGTCGGCAGACGCGCTGACTTGTACATCGTCAGACTCCGCTTTTTGCTCATTCTTACCGATGCTTTCTTCGTTGTAATCCGCTTCTTCCACTTCAAGCAGAGGATTACTATCAAGCGCTTCTTGAATTTCTTGCTGGAGATCCAATGTACTGAGCTGCAACAAGCGAATGGCTTGTTGCAGTTGTGGAGTCATTGTAAGTTGCTGGCCCATGCGCAGCTGTAATGATTGCCTCATGTATCCCTAACAATCCTTTTTAAGTTATCGGTAACGGTGAAGACACTGTTATCGATTTATTGTCATTGTATAAGTCTAGCAGATGCTCTAGTCGGTGGCGTAATGGTTACAGCCTGAATTGCTCGCCTAGATAAACATCACGTACAGTTTGGTCAGCTAATACGTGCTCAGGTGTCCCTGATGCAATTAGCTCCCCATGAGAAACAATGTAGGCTTTTTCACAAACATCAAGGGTTTCTCGAACATTATGGTCAGTAATAAGTACACCAATACCACGATTTTTTAGGTGCTCAATAATTTTCTTTATATCTAACACCGAAATAGGATCAACACCAGCAAAAGGCTCATCTAAAAGGATAAATTTAGGATTAGCGGCTAATGCACGTGCAATTTCAACGCGGCGTCGTTCACCACCTGACAGTGCCATACCTTGGCTATCGCGAATATGTTGAATGCTAAATTCATCTAATAAGTTGTTAAGCGTCTCTTCGCGCGTTGTTTTGTTAAGATCTTTGCGGGTCTCTAATATGGCCATCAAGTTTTGGTAAACTGTTAATTTTCGAAAAATAGACGACTCTTGTGGTAGATAACCAATACCTAAGCGCGCACGGCTGTGCATTGGCAAAAGCGTGATATCGTTATCATCGATGCTTATTTTTCCTTTGTCGCTTGGTACGAGGCCTACAATCATATAGAAGGTCGTTGTTTTACCTGCACCATTTGGCCCTAACAAGCCAACAATACTGCCCGCTTCAACTTCAAGACCGACATTTTTAACCACTTGGCGGCCTTTGTAGCTTTTAGCTAAAAGCTCTGCTTTTAATGTGCTCATGGTTGGCCTTTATCGTCTTTTTTATTTTCTACAGGCACTAAAATAGTGTGTACACGATCTGTTGAGTTTTCGTCTTTTTCTGCGCTGATCAGCTGTTGAGCCATATCATAGGTAATGCTTTTTGCCGTTACTTTTTGACCCGCTTGAGTGACTTCAGCTTCGCCATTGAGTGTTAAGAAGCGTTTCGCAACATCATAACGAACTTCTTCGGCGCTGGCGCTCATCACGGTACCATCAGCTTGCTTTTCTTCGAAGTAAGCTGGTTTGCCTGTAGCGATAATTAATTCGACTGTACCTTCGGTGTCACCGCCATGTGCCTCAAGTCGCTCTGCTGTAATGCGACGATCACCATGCACGATCTCTACGTTACCTTCGAATATGCCAACGCCATCTTTTAGTTTACCGATTTGGCGATCTGAGCTAATGCTAATTTGAGCGCCTGTTTGCTCGGCAGCTGCGCCCGAAAAGGCAATCAATAAGCTTGGGATCAGGAGTAATTTCTTCAGTTTATTGGTCATAGTATATGGTTCGTGTATGGTTAGTTAACTCAACAATTTCGGCTTTTAAATCGGCTTTTAAGCCTTTACCGGTAATTTGTAAATTCGGTCCTGTTAGTGTTACAGGTTGCTTTGAAAACATCGTCATTTTATCAATGTCGACATTAATATTTTCTGCTTTTATATCTTCGATCATACCGTTATGGGTTAAGTTTTTAGCAACTACATCCCCTTCAAAAATCAGCTGATCATTTTCGTATAAAGTAGCTTCTTTGGCTCTTACTTGCCAAACTTGCTGATCGCTATAAATAGTAAAAATAGGTTGTTCAAAAAAGGTAAACCCTAATTGTTGATACAACTCCATTTTTGCAGCTGCCACTTTATGACTAATTTTACCTTGCTCGTCATAAGCTGTTTGCTTTAGAGCAACGGCAGTGTAATCAGGCGTTGCGATGATCTCGTCTTCACTAGTTATTGTATCAGTTGACTGGTTAAAGTACGGGTACCATAACCACACCATGCAACAGACAAAAACAATACTCAGTAAAATACGGGCTATATTCATGCGCTGGTTCCATCGCTAGTTAACGGCTTGCCGTTTTCTAACATCAGTAAATCAGTTAATTCACGCACGGCTCCAAAGCCACCCGGTAATAATGTGGTGTAATGAGCCAGCTTCTTGATAAGCGGGTGTGCATCGTTTACTGCGACAGCAAAGCCAACTTTTTCCATAACTGGTAAGTCTGGACCATCATCACCAATATAGGCAATCTGTTCATCTGTCAGCCCCAGTTTATCCTTTAACTCTTGATAAGCAATCAGCTTATCTTCTTGTCCCTGATAAATGTGCTGAACTGTTAGGCTAGTCATTCGCTGCTGAACTATTTGTGAATGGCGGCCAGTAATCACTGCCACTTCAAAGCCACTATTAATGAGTGCTTTAATACCAAAACCATCTTTAGTATTGAATGCTTTAAGCTCTTCGCCATTATTACCCAAATAAATTCGACCATCAGAAAAAACACCATCAATATCACAGATTAATAGTTTTATTTTTTGAGCACGCTGACTCACATCAGGGCTCAGGGGCTGGTATAGTTCGGCGAATGTCATTGCTTAGAGAACTCCTGCTTTTAATAAGTCTTGCATATTAAGGGCACCAATTGGTGTGTTGCTTTGATCCACCACAATTAAACCATTAATACGTTTATGCTCCATAATATTTAAAGCTTCAGCCGCAAGCATGTCAGGGCGAGCCGTCGTGCATGAGCGGGTCATCACTTGGCTAATTGCCGTGTTATGGATATCAATGCGCTGTTCTAAAATACGGCGTAAGTCACCATCAGTGAATAACCCGGCTAACTTTTCATCTGCACCAATCACTGCGGTCATACCAAGGCCTTTGGCTGACATTTCAATCAATGCATCTTTGATGCTTTGGATTTCGCTAACGATTGGCGTTGCGTCGCCTGCGTGCATCACATCATCTAATGTAAGTAATAAACGTTTACCTAAGCTGCCACCCGGGTGCGAAAGTGCAAAATCGTCGGCAGTGAAACCTCGGGTTTCTAGTAGCGCAACCGCCATTGCATCGCCCATAACCAAGGTTGCAGTGGTGCTTGCCGTTGGGGCAAGGCCTAACGGACACGCTTCTTGGCTAACTTTGATGCACACATGAACATCAGACAGTTTTGCCATTGTTGAGTCTGGGTTGCCTGTTAATGAAATCATTTTTGCGCCAATGCGCTTAATAACAGGGATAATACTGAGTACTTCGCTGGTCTCACCTGAATTTGAAATACACATCACCACATCGTCGCGGGTGATCATTCCTAAATCACCGTGGCTAGCTTCGCCAGGATGAACAAAAAATGCCGGAGTGCCAGTACTTGCAAGGGTTGCAGCAATTTTATTACCTACATGGCCAGACTTGCCCATACCAATCACAATAATACGACCTGTACATTGGAACATTAATTGGCAAGCATTATCGAAATCTTGATTTATATATTGCTCAATTTCTTGTAAAGCTTGTGCTTCAATTTCGAGTACGCGCTTACCCTGCGCGATAAAGCTAGGTTGTGTCATTAATTATCCTACTTGGCTGAAAATATAGCCCTGATATGCAATAAATGCGACTAACAGTAAGCCACCTTCTACTCTATTGATACGACGAGCACCTTTAAAGTTCAATGACATGGCAATCAATACAACGGTTGCTGCAATCATGATAAGTGCATCGCGGTTTGCCGCAGAAGGGTCAATAATTGATGGGTTGATAATACCCGCAAGTGGTAATACGGCGAGTAAATTGAAAATGTTTGAGCCAACGATATTACCAAGCGCTAAATCGTCTTCGTTTTTTAATACCCCTGCAATACAGGCTGCCAGCTCTGGTAAGCTGGTGCCAATAGCAATTATGGTTAAGCCTATTACAAGGTCTGATAGACCAAAATATTTTGCGATATCAACGGCTGATTCAACTAAAAAGTGTGAACTGACTGGTAATAAAATCATGCCGATGATTAACCAAAATATGGCTGATTTAGTGCTGACATCGTTCGGAACATCTTCACATGCTTCGCTGACAAATGGGTCATCTTGGTTTTTAGCACGCAGAGACACAATAACTAAGCCACCAATGAACACCGCAAAGGCAATCATCAATGCAATGCCTTCAGCGAACGAAAAATAGTTATCAGAGAACACATACCAAGCGGCTACAGAGATTAATAGTACCAGCGGCATTTCGCGTTTAAGTGTCATTGAAGATACTGAAAGGGGGCGCAGTAAAGCTGTGACACCAAGTACAAGTAAGATGTTAGTAATGTTAGAGCCGACCGCATTTCCTACCGCAGTATCTGTTTTATCAGCAAGTGCTGCCGATGCAGATACC
The DNA here is from genome assembly GCF_014349195.1 of Pseudoalteromonas sp. BZK2. NCBI lineage: Bacteria > Pseudomonadati > Pseudomonadota > Gammaproteobacteria > Alteromonadales > Pseudoalteromonadaceae > Pseudoalteromonas > Pseudoalteromonas sp. BZK2. Next base: position 23,313 of record NZ_JACSOG010000041.1, read on the forward strand.
ATCATTTCAGGCGCAGATGAGCCCATAGCAACAACAGTTAAACCAATTATTAGGGTGGGGATCCCCATATTTTTTGCCAGTGCAGCCGCCCCATAAACAAACCGATCGGCACTCCAAACGAGTGCAGCAAAGCCAATAATTAAAATGACAAAAGAAGTCACCATTGCGATACGCCAACATTACTTATACAGATGACTGCAAATAGTAACAAAAGCGAACCTGAAAGTATAAGTAAAAGAATGGGCTGGCAAGCATAAAGCGTGCTTGGTAAGGAAACTAAATTTCAGGTGTCGTTAAGCTCTTTACAGCTAGCTTTAGAATTTATTGATAGAAAATATTACAAAATTTTACGATTTGTTTTTTCCATCTTGACTAAAAAACCCTTAAAATGGCAAAACTAGTGAAAAACGTTATGGAGAGCGACTTGTCGCAATCAATAGTAGAAATCAAGGATGTAACCTTTTCACGGGGCGATAGAATCATATATAAAAATATGAGTTTTAACATTCCGAAAGGCAAGATTACCGCTATCATGGGACCGAGCGGCATTGGTAAAACCACCATGTTACGCTTAATTGGCGGTCAGCTGAAGCCTGACTCTGGTGACATTTTATTTGAAGGCAAAAGCATTCCTAGCATGACTCGCAAGGAACTTTACGCCGCCCGTACCAAAATGAGCATGCTGTTCCAAAGCGGCGCTTTATTTACCGATATGTCAGTGTTTGACAATATCGCCTTTCCTTTGCGCGAACATACTCAGCTTAGCGAAGATTTAATCCGCCTTGTTGTTTTAATGAAATTACAAGCTGTTGGCCTGCGTGGTGCACAAGATTTAATGCCGTCTGAGCTTTCAGGTGGTATGGCTCGTCGTGCTGCTTTAGCGCGTTCAATTGCCCTTGATCCAGAACTTATCATGTATGATGAGCCTTTTGCTGGTCAAGATCCTATTTCCATGGGTGTGCTTGTTAAACTTATTAAGTCACTGAATGAGGTTTTAGGTTTATCATCACTGATCGTAACTCATGATGTAACAGAAGTTATGAGTATTGCCGACCACGTGATCATCATTGCTGATCAAGGAGTGATAGGCGAAGGGTCACCTGAGCAAATGCAAAACCATGAATCTGAGCTTGTGCAACAGTTCTTAAATGGTTTATCGGATGGCCCTGTGCCATTCCATTTCCCAGCTCCTGCGTATGATGATGAATTACTAGGAGTGCATAATGCTTGATCTATTCCAGAAGTTAGGTCACAAAACGCTAGGGCGCTTTGCCGCGCTTGGTCGTTCTACTCAAATGCTGTTTGGTGCACTCGTTAATGTGCCAAACTTTAAAAAAGGCACACCTTTACTTGTTCGCCAATTATATATGGTGGGCTCGCAATCTCTTTTGATCATCATGGTGTCAGGCCTATTTATCGGTATGGTGCTCGCTCTGCAAGGTTACACCGTATTAGTAGGCTATGGTGCTGAAGATAGCTTAGGACCCTTAGTGGCATTGAGCTTGTTACGTGAGTTAGGCCCTGTAGTAACAGCATTACTGTTTGCTGGTCGCGCGGGTAGTGCGCTTACTGCTGAAATTGGGTTAATGAAAGCGACTGAACAATTATCAAGTTTAGAAATGATGGCGATCGATCCACTTAAACGCATTATTGCACCGCGTTTTTGGGCTGGTTTTATCAGTATGCCATTGCTTGCACTAATATTTTCTGCGGTTGCTATTATCGGCGCTCATTTAGTGGGTGTTGATTGGCTTGGTGTTGACTCAGGAAGCTTCTGGTCAATCATGCAAGCGCAAGTGTCGTTTCAACAAGATATTGTGAACGGCATGATTAAGAGTTTTGTATTCGCCATGATTGTGACTTGGATTGCACTTTACAAAGGCTATGACTGTGTTCCTACATCTGAGGGGATCAGTAAGGCCACAACAGAAACCGTTGTGCACTCGTCATTGGCAGTATTAGGTTTTGACTTTATTTTAACAGCGGTAATGTTTACCAGCTAATTAGGGTATTAAGATGAATTCACGGAAATTAGAAATATTAGTTGGCTTTTTTGTAGCCCTTGGTATCGCTGCATTTGCATTATTAGCATTTAAAGTTGCGAATGCAGGCATTAGTGGGAGTGGTGAAACTTACCAACTTAACGCAAAGTTTGAAAACATTGGCTCTTTAAAAGCAAGAGCGCCTATCAAAGTAGGTGGTGTGGTTGTTGGTCGAGTTGAATCTATTTTTATCCATCCAAAAGAGTTTGTGCCTGTGGTTAATATGGCGATTGATGCTAATTACTTATGTAAGTTTTCAGACACAACCTCAATCTCTATTTTAACGTCAGGTATTTTAGGTGAACAGTATTTAGGTATTAACCCTGTTATTGCCCCAGAATCTGCTGAGCAGCGTTGTATGGGCAATGAAGTGACAGTTAATGAACAAGATGCTGGCTTAGATGAGCTGTTTGGTGTTGAAAGTAAGGCTCTTGCCAATGGTGACTACATTACCGACACAAAATCAGCATTAGTTTTAGAAGAATTGATAGGTCAGTTCTTATTCAACCAAGGAAGTGAATAATTATGTTTAAGAAGTTTTTAGTATGTTTGGGCATGCTGTTGACGTTAAATGTCAATGCAGCTGATGCAAATATTGATTTAAAAGATCCTTATAAAATGGTGCGTAAAGTATCTGATCATACGTTTGCGCGTATTTCTAAAGATCAGCCTCTAATTGCGAAAGATAAAGAGCATTTACGCGTTATCGTTGAAGAAGAGCTGATGCCTTACATAGACTACAAATATGCTGCACTGCGCGTATTAGGTAATCATGTATCAAAGGTGCGCGCTATCGAAGATAAAGAAGAAAAAGCGAAAGCAATTAAAGAGTTGCAGCGCTTTATTGATGTATTTCAAAAATATTTAATCGCCACTTACGCTGGCGTGTTTACACAGTACACTAATCAAAGCGTTGAGTTCGCACCTGCGCAGCCTTTCAAAGGCCAAGATGTCGTAGTAGTGAAAACAAAAATTGTTGAGCCGGGTAAGCCAGATATTAAAATCGATTTTAAGGTACGCGAGGATCGTGATGGTGATTGGCGAGCCTATGACATGATTGCGGAAGGTATTAGCTTATTAGATGCTAAACAAAGTGAATTACAAGGTATTTTACGCCAACAAGGTATAGAATATGTGAGTGATTTATTGGAGCAGAAGAGCCAGTTGCCAGTTCAGTTCAGAGGTGAAGGTGGCAATGAGTAAAGTCGAGATTACTCAACTTGAAGAGAACCAGTTTCGAGTCAGTGGCGAACTGACTCGAAATTCAATTGGTCGTGAACGGCTTCTGAACGTTAAGCCAGATACTAAGCATAAAACATGGTATTTTGACCTTTCTGGGCTTTCTAGGGTTGACACGGCGGGCTTAGCTTGGTTAATTCACTCTTTCGCAGAATTAAAGCAGCAAGGCATTCACCTTGAACTGCAAAATAGCCCTGAGCAATTGCAAAACTTAATGCAGTTGGGTCAGGTCACAAACTTATTTGAGTGAGATTTATGGAAACGAGCCAAGTCGAAACGTTATTACGCGACGAATTAAAACTAGATGAAGTGATTGTTAAAGCAAATGGTAGCCACTACGAAGTGATTGCTGTAGGTGAGTGTTTTGATGGTTTATCTCGCGTGAAGAAGCAACAGTTGGTTTATGCTCCGTTAATGTCAACAATCTCAGACGGTACAATCCACGCTGTATCTATCAAAGCGTTCACACCGACTGAATGGAAACGCGAACAAAAATTTATTTTACCTCAATAGTCGCAGGGCCTCCTAATGGATCAATTTGTTATTCAAGGTGGCACCTCGCTGGCAGGTGAAGTCACTATTTCTGGCGCTAAAAATGCCGCTCTTCCAATTCTTTTTGCTGCGCTTTTAGGGCAGGGCAAAAGTACCTTTAGTAATGTTCCTCGTTTACGCGATATCGGCACCACAGAAGCCTTGTTAAAAACGCTGGGTGCAAATGTCGAATGGCAGCAAGACAAATTAATCATTGATGGTGCGACGGTTGATAAAACGCTTGCACCGTACGAGCTGGTAAAGCAAATGCGTGCCTCTGTGCTTGCATTAGGCCCTTTAGTTGCCCGTTTTGGCCAAGCGCAAGTATCACTGCCAGGTGGTTGTGCGATTGGTGCCCGCCCAGTTGATATCCATATTCAAGGCCTCGAGCGCATGGGCGCTATCATCAAGGTTGAAAATGGTTACATCAACGCTAAGGTTGATGGTCGCTTAAAAGGTGCTGAAATCTTTATGGAGATGGTCAGTGTTGGCGCAACAGAAAACTTACTAATGGCAGCAACGCTGGCTGATGGTAAAACTATACTTGAAAATGCCGCTCGCGAACCTGAAATTACCGATCTTGCTAATTGCTTAATTGCGATGGGTGCGAAGATCAGCGGTGCAGGCACTAGCCGTATCGAAATTGAAGGGGTTGAGTCACTATCGGGTTGTGAGTACAGCATTCTTCCTGATCGCATTGAAACAGGTACCTTCTTGGTTGCGGCGGCAATGGCTGGCGGTGAAGTGCTTTGTAAAAATACAGACCACCATAGTCTTGATCCTGTGATTGAAAAACTACGCGCTACCAATGCCTTGGTTGAAGTCACTGATAACAGCATTTATCTTGATATGCGTGGCCGCGAATTAAAAGCAGTTAATATTAAGACTATGCCACACCCGGGTTTCCCTACCGATATGCAAGCGCAGTTTACAGCTTTAAATGTGGTAGCGAAAGGCAGTGCAACCATCACAGAAACGATTTTTGAAAACCGTTTTATGCACGTACCAGAGTTACAGCGTATGGGCGCAAACATTCGCTTAGAAGGTAATACGGCAATTTGTGGGGATACAGAAAGCCTATCAGGCGCGCAAGTGATGGCAACTGATTTACGTGCTTCAGCGAGCCTTATTTTGACAGGGATCGTTGCTCAAGGTGAGACTATTGTTGACCGCATCTATCACGTAGACCGTGGTTATCAACGCATTGAAGATAAGCTGAGTGCGCTAGGTGCTAATATCAAGCGCCGTTCAAGCTAATCGCTAAGACTTCCAAAAAAGGCCTAACACTTGTTAGGCCTTTTTTGTATCTGTATTACCTAAGTAACTACTGCTCGTCTTCGAGTTCTGCAACAGTCACCATTACTTTTAAGATTTTGCCATTGCGATATACTTCAAACTCAAGTTCTTTTCCTGGCTCTGTATTGGCCAGTTTCTCGAGCACTTGTTGTGGGTTTGCTACTGCAATACCGCCAATTTTAACTACAATATCTGTTTCTCTAATACCTGCTTTCCAGGCTGGGCCAAATGGATCAAGTTGAGAAATACGCATACCTGCAACAGGCGTAAAGTTATCGCTAACATCTTTACCTGTACTATCAATGCCGGTGCCACTAAAGCCTAAATAGCCACGTACGACACGGCCATGCTTTATTAGTTTATCCATCACATCTTTGGCAATCGAGTAAGGCACCGCAAAGAAAATACCCTGAATATCGAGATTTTCATGAGTTTTAAATTGTGCCGAGGTAATACCGACTAAGTCACCTCTTGAATTGACTAACGCGCCACCTGAGTTGCCCACGTTAATCGCAGCATCCATCTGTAATAGGCTGCTGTAAGGGCTATCGATTAAGTTTTGTTTACCCGTCGCACTGATAATACCTTGGGTAATGGTTTGACCTAAGTTAAGCGGGTTACCTATCGCTAAAACAACATCACCTACACGTGGTTTAAATTTATCGTTCACTGGAATTTTTGGTAAATGCTCAGCGCTGATCTTTAACAGTGCTAAATCTGTTTGAGTATCAAAACCAATCACTTGTACATCATAAAAACGACGGCCATCAGCGAGCGTAACAATAATGAGGTCGGCATTTTTGATTACATGGTAGTTAGTCAAGATATAGCCGTCTTGGGTCATGATCACACCAGAGCCAAGAGCTTGAACGGTGTTTTGACGTTTATAGCGCGGTTGATTGGAAATGCTTTCTGAAAAAATAGTAACAACCGACGGCGCTGCTTTTTGTACTGCATCAGCAAAGCTCATATGTTCAGAGGATATCGCTGCAGGTAAATTCATATCTGGTAACAGTGTGCTACGAAGGCTTGGGCTAAATAAAACCACTAAAAAGGCAATGCCTAAACCAGTGAAAAGCGGTGGAAGGATAAATTTTAAAAGTTTCAGCACAGTATTCTTATTATCAGTGAGCAATCCCTTAATGATGGCACAAAAAAAATAACAGCGGCAAGCACCGCTGTTATTTTTTCATGATTTATCAACTAGGTTTACTGAATAAGTACGAAAATAAGCTCTCTACCTCGTTTAACACCTAGTACGATGTTACCTTTGGTATTTTCGATGATCTTATTCATGTCGCGGATTGTTTCAACGCGTTGACGGTTCACTTGCATGATCACATCACCTTCTTCAAGGCCGACACGAGCAGCTGGAGAACGCGCTTGTACGCCGGTTACTTCAACACCCTTACCATCACTCTTCTGGGTATTTTCTAATGTCGCTCCTTGGAAAGCTGGGTGCGTTTCTTCGCCAGCAGCAGTCGTTGCTGATGCACCATCTAATGTGACATTAACGGTTTTGATTTTGCCATCTCGGTAAATGCCCAGTTTTACTTTTTTGCCTTCGCCAAGGGTAGCAATTTTACTGCGTAATTCATGGAAACCACTAATTTCAGTACCATCAACGCTAATGATTACATCACCCGCTTTGATACCCGCTTTACTTGCTGCTGTATCATCCATTACTTGCATAACGTAAGCGCCTTGTTTTACGTCTAGCTGTTGTGCTTTAGCGAGGCCTGCATCAAGTGGTCGACCTGAAATACCCAGCGAGCCACGACGCACTTCACCGTGCTCGATGATCTGGTCAACAAGGTTTTTCATCATGGTAGATGGAATGGCAAAACCAATCCCCACATTACCACCTGATGCACCTAAGATAGCAGTGTTGATACCAATCAGTTCACCATTAAGGTTCACTAACGCGCCGCCTGAGTTGCCTTGGTTGATAGCTGCATCGGTTTGAATAAAGTCTTCATAGCCCTCTATATTTAAACCGCTACGGCCAAGGGCACTGACGATACCTGATGTTACTGTGTGACTTAGACCAAATGGATTACCAATGGCAACTGCGAAGTCTCCTACACGTAACTGATCTGAATCGGCAATTTTAAGCGCTGTTAAGTCTTCAGCATCAATTTGCAGCAAGGCAATATCTGACTCTTTATCACTACCAATTTTGGTCGCGTCATATTCGCGGCCATCTTCTAAGGTCACCACCATTTTTTCGGCATCTTCGATAACATGGTTATTAGTAACCACGTATCCTTCGTCTGCATCAATGATCACACCTGAGCCTAGGCCACTAAATTCACGCTTTTGACTGCCACCACGAGGAACACCAAAAAAGTCATCAAATGGAGTCGCACGGCGGCGAACTTCTTTGGAGCCTGATACTTGAATGCTCACCACGCCCGGTGTGATTTGCTCAAGCATAGGTGCGAGGGTTGGCAATTGTTGACCATTTACAGCAACAGGAAGTTTTGCCATTGAAATTGCAGGGCTTAATAATAAGCTAGAAGATAAAATAGCAGCACTGATAACAGATAATTTCATTTTCATAGTCTGGGTTTACTCCACTTCAGAGATAAAGCAAAAACTAAAAAGGGCTGCATAAGCAGCCCTTTTCTTGGTTTAGATATAAAGCTGTTATATCTAATGACTATGGGGTCAAAAAAAAGTTCATCAAGAGGCTTTAGAATGTTCTGAAACTTTCTCTGAGCCAGTGAACAAGCCCGTTTCACCAACAACATAGTCAGCAGGCTGAGCTTCAGCACTTGAACGATCGCCTCTGCGGTCTTGTAATGAGTTTTGTAATTGCTCAGTTGTTTCTTTAGAAAAGAACGGCTCATTTGGGTGCTGTTTTTTATCAGCAAGTAGCAGTTTATTTGTTTCTTCTACATGGTTCAGTAGCTGGTCGTAGTTATCTTTCATTTTAGATACTAGCTTACCTGTGCTCGCTAGATGATCAGCTACATCTTGACGATATTGTTCAAGTGCATTGTTAGCTTGCTCGACTTGTTGTTCTAGTTCGTCTTGCTTAAATTGTTTTTTGGTTACAAAAGCACCAATGAAGAATGCTGAAATTGCAACGATGATTAGAATACCTATCCAGGTAATTGTGCCCATAAATCTACCCCTTTGGGAAAAAATAACAAAAACAAATGCTTTAAAAGCATTTATAGTCCAATCATTATTAAAATATGCTTAATTTGATTGTGAAATCATACTGCGGGCTAATATACCCTGAGATACGATGCGTGTTAATATACTGTGCAAATTTAACTGTGTTTTATTGTAACGACCTATGACTCCTTGGCAGAAATACCAACAAGATTTACAACGTGAAGACTTTGTACATGATGCAGCGCAAGAAAATGCAGTGCGCCATTTGCAAAGACTCTATGATGACCTAACGGCAGACAAACCGGCCGCGAAGGGGTGGTTTGCCAAACTATTCTCTAAAGATAGCACGCCAAGTATAAAAGGGCTGTATTTTTGGGGCGGAGTAGGTAGAGGTAAGACCTATTTAGTTGATACGTTCTACGAAACTTTACCTACTGATCGTAAGATGCGTGTGCACTTTCACCGTTTTATGCATCGCGTGCATGATGAGCTGAAAAAGTTAAAAAATACCAGTAATCCATTAAATGTGGTTGCAGATATCTTTAAATCAGAAACAGATATTATCTGTTTTGATGAATTTTTTGTGCAAGATATCACTGATGCAATGCTGCTAGGTGGTTTGATGGAAGCCTTATTTGAGCGCGGCATTGTGCTGGTAGCTACGTCAAACATCGTGCCTGATGAGCTGTATCGAAACGGTTTGCAACGTGCACGTTTCTTACCAGCAATTGAGCTGGTAAAAGCCAATACCGAAATTGTAAATGTGGACTCGGGGGTTGATTATCGCTTACGTACCCTTGAGCAAGCCGAAATTTTCCATAGTCCGCTTGATAAGCAAGCTGATGATAATTTATTTGAATACTTCGATAAGTTGTCACCTGAGCCGGGTGTGCTCGATAAAGAAATTGAAATTGAAGGGCGGATGATCAAAACCCGTAAAGTATCTGACTGTATTGCTATGTTTGAGTTTAGTGAACTATGCGAAACAGCCCGCAGCCAAGTTGATTACATGGAAATTAGCCGACTTTATAACACAGTGATTTTGTCTAACGTAAAATCATTAGGCCAAGCCAACGATGATGCGGCACGTCGTTTTATCGCGTTAGTGGATGAATTCTACGAGCGTCATGTTACGCTGATTATCTCTGCTGAAAAGCCAATAACCGAGCTATATAGCGAAGGTAACTTAAATTTTGAATTTAAGCGCTGTATTAGCCGACTACAAGAAATGCAATCGTTAGAGTACTTAGCAAAAGAGCATCTAGCTTAGTGAGCTGTCAGCTTTCAGCCGTCAGTTATTAGCCGAATGATCTGACCCCGATAAAGTAGACACGGGGTTTAATTAACTTGTTCGTACTGCATGGGACTTTTATACCCTAGGGTGCCATGCCTTCTTACTGAGTTG
>NZ_JACSOG010000042.1:0-31565 GCF_014349195.1 Pseudoalteromonas sp. BZK2
TGCGCTAATTCGTCTTTTATTAATGAGCTTTATCTCTTCATTCTGCATGACGAATTACCACGCTGTTGGGTTTCGCTGCGCTCTACCCAACCTACGCCACGCCTTCCAACTTTCCAGTTGCTAACAAAAAAGCCCAGCCGGTTTCCTGGCTGGGCTTCTATATCTAGTAATGATGAGATTACTTAATAATCATACTGTAGATAAGCGCAAATACGGCTAGAGAGCCAACTGTTAATACGAACAGTGTGCTTAAGCGGTTTCTGTATTTGTGTAAGCTAGGTACTTTATAAACGGCAATCATTGGCATGATGAAAAGGATCATGGCGATGATAGGGCCTGACAGCTGATCCATCATGTCTAAAATACTTGGGTTGATCACCGAGCAATACCAAATAGCAAAGAACATGATAACAGTGCCAATCTTATCAACGAGTTTAGGGTTCATATGGGCTTGCTTACTAACAAGGCCGTTGAAGCTTTCACGGGCACCTAAGAAGTGACCTAAGAATGAAGACGTAATCGCGATAAAGGCTACTAATGGCCCTAAGGTAGCAATAAACGAGTTATCTGTAATATTGGCAAGGAATGACAAGATAGACACGTTATCAGCTTTTGCTTGTATCATTTGTTCAGTAGATAGTGACAGCACACACGAGAATACAAACAGTAAAACAAACACGATTAATAGTAGGCTAGTACGCTTTAGAATTGCTTCTGACTTCATTTTAGCATTGTTGCCATAGTGAGCACGTTGTACATGAACAAAGCTTGAGATCGCAGCTGCGTGGCTAAATGAGAATACAATGATAGGTATTGATAACCAAAGTGTTTTCATAAAGCCTGAAAACTCAGGGACAGACACATCTGGCATTTGCCAGCTTGGGATCAGGTAAATCGATAAGAAAAACAAGATAGCGACGAGAGGATAAACAAGGATTGCAAAAGCACGTAACATCAGTGCTTCGCCACCAAGCATTAAACTGATCATACCGCCAACGAGTACACCAGATAACAGTACGCGTGGTGGTGATTCCATACCTAGTTGATTAACGATAAAGCTATCAACAGTGTTGGTTAATCCAACACCGTAAATAAGTAAGATAGGGAAAATAGAAAGAAAATACAGTAAAGAGATTAAGCGCCCGGCGTTAATGCCAAAGTGTTCTTCTACTACATCGGTAAAGTCTGCTTCAGGCTGTTTTGATGATAAAACAAATCGGGCTAAGCCTCTGTGAGCTAAGTAAGTCATCGGAAAGGCAAGACACGCCATGATAATCAAAGGCCAAAATCCGCCGATACCGATATTAATTGGTAAGAATAAAATCCCTGCACCGACTGCGGTGCCAAATAAACTTAATACCCATTGGGTGTCATGAAGATTCCATTTTGAGTTACTACTTGTTGTCGATGCATCATACGGCATAGCATCTTGATGTGTGTTCATTAGCACTCCACTATTAGAATAATAATTGTCGCGCAGCATATAGAAAAGCGACTTAGAATGCATGTTTTAGCGTTGTATTTAAATAACTATGCTGTAAGGAGAGACTTACAAAAGAAGAAAGTTGGGCTTATTTATAAAGCCCAGTTGTGGTATTTATTCTGCTGCTGCAAGTGCGCGAGCTTTAATATCTGCGGCAAATGCTAAACCTTTCTTAAAACGTGCCTCAGCTGCAGTGATTTCACTTTCATCGCCATTAGCGGCAAGCACTCCTTGTGAAAGGGCTTTATAAAGTGCGCTAATTTGGGCCTCGTAGCCAGATTCAATTGCTTTTTCAACAGTCGTCATGGTTATTCCTTTATGAGTTTGAGAGAGCAAAATACTATAGGAACAAGGACTTATTGGCTAGATGATTGTGGTCATAAAGTAGGGAATATGAAATTTTGATATTTATTTTGCGATGACAGGGGAGACGCTGGGTTTCGCTACGCTCTACCCAGCCTACGGTATTTAACGGAATGCTTTTAGTCCTGTAATGCCGATACGACAAAATACGGGTTCAGATACTCTTCTTTACTGTTATACAGTAGTGGGCTGCCATCGAGTTTGCTAACCGTTGCGCCTGCTATTTCGGCAATCGCATGACCTGCTCCGGTATCCCACTCACAGGTTGGGCCTAGGCGTGGGTATATATCAGCACTACCTTCGGCAACAAGACAAAGTTTTAGCGAGCTGCCCTTTGAAACCATTTCTACATCTTCAAACTGTTTTACAAATTCAGCTAGATCAGGAGAAGGGTGTGAACGGCTGCCGACAACACGGATAAGCCCTTTATTTGGTTTACGGGTTACCTTAAGTTCAATGCGCTCATCACCTTTATCTTTAAAGGCACCAATTGCCTCAGCAGCAATATACGACACACCTAATGCCGGTGCATCGACAACAGCTAATACTGGTTTACCTTTTTCAATCAAGGCAATGTTCACTGTAAACTCGCCATTCTTTTTAATGAACTCTTTGGTGCCATCAATTGGGTCTACTAACCAGTAGCGTTGCCAAGTTTGACGGATATCCCAGCTAATATCAGCGCTTTCTTCACTTAGAATTGGTACATCAGGGGTGAGATGTTGTAAGCCATTCACAATCACTTTGTGAGCTGCTAGGTCGGCGTCGGTCACTGGGCTTTCATCAGCTTTGTACTCAACATTAAAGTCCTTTTCGTAAATCCCCATTATTGCACTGCCGGCTTGGCGTGCGAGGAGTAAGATTTCTTCTAGCAGTTCCGTTTGATTCATGACTTAACCTATAATTTGCTGTTGTTTTAAATACGCTACCAGCTCTTGCACCGATTGGTCTAGGGTGTTTTTACTGGTATCGATTTTAATTTCTGGCGATGTAGGGATTTGATAGTCTGAGTCGATACCAGTGAAGTGCTTAATTTCACCTGCGCGCGCTTTTTTATACAGCCCTTTAGGGTCGCGTGTTTCACACACGTCGAGTGGGGTATCTAAAAATACTTCAATAAACTCACCATCCTCTACTAAGTTTCTTACCATATCGCGTTCGCTTTGAAATGGCGAAATAAATGCGGTTAATACCACAAGACCGGCATCGACCATTAGCTTTGCCGTTTCACCAACGCGGCGAATGTTTTCCACGCGGTCTTCATCTGTAAAGCCAAGATCTTTACACAAGCCATGACGCACATTGTCGCCATCGAGTAGGTAGGTGTGAACACCTAATTGGTTTAATGCGCTTTCTAGTGCGTTTGCAACAGTGCTTTTGCCTGAGCCTGAAAAACCTGTGAACCATAAAATGGTTGGCTTATGCTTTTTTTGCTCACTACGTTGTGATTTGCTAATGGCGTAATTATGCCAAACGATATTTTCATCCATTGTCTTTACTCTCGTTATTGAAATGGGAATACCAGCGGTATGAGTGTTAAAACCGTAATCGAGTAAATAATCGATAAAGGTAAACCCATGGCAATGTAATCTTTAAGGCGGTAATTTCCCGCGCTGTAAACCATCAAGTTAGTTTGATAACCAAATGGCGAAATGAAGCTCGCTGATGCACCAAATGCGACAGCCATAATAAAAGGCAACGGTGATACATCAAAACCAACGGCGAGTGCATACGCTACCGGAAATGAAAGCGCGGCAGCGGCGTTATTGGTAATAAGTTCGGTAAACAAAACCGTCATCAAGAATATTGCGATAAATGCGCCGTAATGTCCAAAATCACCTAATACGTATAACATGGCTGATGAAATTTCACCGGCAAGGCCTGTGCCTATCATGAGTTTGGCAAGGCCAATAGCACTACCCACTACTGCGAGTAACTCAATTGGAAAACGACGTTTTACTTCACTTAGCTTGATTGTACCCGTTAGTATTAAACCGATAAGAAGAACGAGTAGACCTTTCACTAAGGGAACGAGGCCGACAATACTTAACCCCAATACGGCTGCAAAACTTGCTAACACAATATTTGATTGCTTAGGTTTTAAATGGGTTTGTAAATCAAGGCCTGAAATATAAACGAACTCACGTTTTAAATTAGGTAGCGAGTAAAACTCTTTGCCAGGCGCTAGGATCAGCGAGTCACCAGCTTGCAACTGAACTTTACCCAAACCACCTTGTAAACGGTCATGGCCGCGGCGAATAGCAATAACGGCAGCATGAAATTGTTCACGAAAGCGAACTTCTTTAATTGTTTTACCAATGTATTTTGAAGAATGGCTAACAACAACTTCAACTAAGTGCTCAACGTCTTTCTCATGTTTGTCGTGCACAACTTTTAAGCCGTCAAATTGGGTGAGCAGAGGTACTGACTTTATATCACCTACAAAAAGTAGTACGTCACCTTCTTTGATAACTTGTTTTGGGGTAACCGCACAAATACGTTTATCACCACGAATTATTTCGGCTAAGAACAAGTCTTTTAATTCACGAAGGCCATTTTCCTCAACACTTTTACCAATGAGTTTTGAGCCTGCTTCTACTTTACCTTCTAGGTAAAAGGGCACTACTTCTTGGTCGTTTTTACCGTTATCTGGTAAATACTTGAGCATCACTAAAATAGTGATAAGGCCAACGCTCAGTGCGCCTAAGCCAATCAAGGTAAAATCAAAAAAGCCAAGCGGCTCCATGCCCGCTTCAACGGCAAAGCCATTAACAATTAAATTGGTTGAGGTGCCAATCAGGGTGATCGTGCCACCTAAAATGGCGGTGTATGATAAAGGCAATAAAAGTTTAGACGGTGAATGTGTTGGGCTTTCTTTTATCGCACTGATCAGCGATGCCACTACCGCAGTATTATTGGTAAATGATGATAAAAAGGCGGTTGATAAACCAAGCTTGGTCACCGAACTTGTCAGGCTGCCTTTCGAAAGAGACTGAGCAAGCTTTTGTACTAACGTGGTTTTTTCTACAGCTATCGAAACGAGTACAAGTAGAATAAGAGTGATTAAAGAAGGGTTTGCATAGTTAATTAGCATATCTTCAAGGCTTATTAGCCCAGCTAAATAACTAATACCAATGGCGCCGACAAATAACCATGCAGGTTTTAGTCGAGTGCCAAAAAGGCACCCCACTAATACCAGCATAATGCCTGTTAATACCAGCTGTTGATACATGCTTTTTACTTCCTATAACAGGCGAATAGTGGTTATTTAAGCTTAGTTATATCAAGCGCTTGCCAATGAGGGAAGTGCTTGCGGACTAAAGCGTTAAATTCAACTTCAAAGTCGCTAAAGCTACTTTGTTGTTCTTCAGTGCTAAGTAATTGCTCAATCATACCTGCCGCAACGGTTAGGTTTGATAGGCGGTCAATTAGGATAAACGCACCTGTTTCATGGTTGTTGTGGTACTCATCAGCCAAAATTGTTTCTGTAAGCTCTAAGGTTACAATCGCAATTTCGTTAAGTTGTAATGAATCAGCTTGACCATGCTCAAGGGTATTTACATCAATCGTGTGATCGATTTTTCTTACCACTGCCGAGGTGTTTTTGCTGCCTAATTTAAAGTTATAGCTTTTACCTAATACTAACGGTGCTTCATGCATCCATACTAATTTAGCTTGAATACGGTTTGTTACAGCTGCTTTTGAAGCGGCTGGTACAATCACATCGCCACGGCTGATATCAATTTCGTCGTTTAACGTTAAAGTGATTGCTTGGCCTGCTTCAGCGGTATCTAAGTTGCCATCGAAAGTGACAATCTCTTTGATGCTTGAGCTTTTACCTGATGGTAATACTTTTACAGCATCACCCACGCTGAACTTGCCAGACGTTAGAGTGCCTTGGAAGCCACGGAAGTCTAAGTTAGGGCGTACCACATATTGCACCGGAAGACGCGCTTCAAACCCGTTATCAATTTCAGCCGCTGGTGAGTCTTCAAGTAACTCAAGAAGTGGTTTATCTGTGTAATAAGGTGTGTGCTCTGAGCGTGTAACTACGTTGTCACCTTTTAGTGCAGACATAGGCACAAACTTGATATTAGTAACGTTTAGTTGATCTGCAAACTTAAGGTAGTCGGCTTTGATTTTTTCGTATACGGTTTCATCGAAATCGACGATATCCATCTTGTTGATAGCAACAACAAACTGCTTAATACCTAATGAGTCACAGATAAAGCTATGACGCTTAGTTTGTACTTGTACGCCGTAACGCGCATCAACTAAGATAATCGCCACATCACTGGTTGATGCGCCGGTTACCATGTTACGCGTGTACTGCTCATGTCCTGGTGTATCAGCAATAATGAACTTACGTTTTGCTGTTGAGAAGTAACGATAAGCAACGTCAATGGTAATACCTTGCTCACGCTCTGCTTGAAGACCATCTACAAGAAGTGCTAAATCAAGCTCTTCACCGGCATTACCGACTTTTTCATTGTCTTTATGCAGGGCTGCAAGTTGGTCTTCATAAATTTGGTGACTGTCATGTAAAAGGCGGCCAATCAGCGTTGATTTACCGTCATCCACACTACCACAGGTCAGCATGCGTAAAAGGCTTTTGTCTTGTTGACGTGCAAGGTAGGCGTCGATGCCTAACTCTCTTACTTCATTAATCGTGTCGTTTGTTTTAGACATTAGAAATAGCCCTCACGTTTTTTCTTTTCCATTGAACCAGCAGAGTCGTGATCAATCACGCGGCCTTCACGCTCAGAAGAGGTTGAAAGCAGCATTTCTTCGATAATTTCAGTTAAGGTACCTGCTGTTGATTCCACAGCACCTGTTAGTGGGTAGCAACCAAGAGTACGAAAACGTACCGACTTCATTTGCGGTACTTCGCCTTCTTCTAATGGCATACGCTCATCATCAACCATGATTAGCGTGCCGTTACGCTCAACAACAGGGCGCTCTTTGGCAAGGTAAAGAGGAACCATTTCAATGTTTTCTTGGTAGATATACTGCCAAATATCCAGCTCAGTCCAGTTAGATAACGGGAATACACGAATGCTTTCACCTGGGTTAACTTGGCTGTTGTACGTATTCCAAAGCTCTGGACGTTGGTTTTTTGGATCCCATCTGTGATGTTTATCACGGAATGAGTAAACACGCTCTTTAGCACGTGATTTCTCTTCGTCACGACGTGCACCACCAAACGCAGCATCAAAGCCGTATTTATCTAACGCTTGCTTTAAGCTTTGCGTTTTCATGATGTCGGTGTGCTTTGCCGAGCCGTGTACAAATGGATTGATATCAATCTCTAACCCTTCAGGGTTTTTGTGGACGATTAAATCAAAGCCATACTCTTTAGCTAGGCGGTCACGAAACGCGATCATTTCCTTAAACTTCCAGTTGGTGTCAACGTGTAAAAGTGGAAATGGGATCTTTGCTGGATAAAACGCTTTACGCGCTAAGTGTAATAACACTGATGAATCTTTACCGATTGAGTAAAGCATCACCGGGTTTTCAAACTCAGCAGCAACTTCGCGCATGATTTTGATACTTTCAGCTTCTAATTGCTGAAGGTGTGTTAAAGCCATTGTTAGTCGTCCTACTAAAATGATTAAAAGTTAAATTAAGCTACGCCAGTTATTGGCTGGGCAAAGCTGCTGGTTTGTTCTGTTTGACCAAACCATGCAAGCTGATGGTGCAATGATGCAACTTCACCAATAATTAATAGGGCGGGTGAAATAATGCTATGGCGCGAAATCAAGTCGGCCAGCTCACCTAATTGCCCTGTAATCACACGTTGTTCTTTACGTGTGCCGTTTTCGATAATGGCAACGGGGGTATCTGCACCACGGCCATGTTTTAATAGTTGTGCTTGAATATGCGGTGATTTAATCACGCCCATATAAATCGCTAAGGTCTGATTTGGCTTGGCAAGTGACTGCCAATCTAATTCTTGACCATCTTTTTTACAGTGACCCGTTACAAACTGAATGGCTTGCGCATGATCTCTGTGAGTAAGTGGAATACCGGCATAAGCGCTACAACCTGCAGCAGCAGTAATACCCGGTACGATTTGGTAACGCACTTTATTCGCGGCAAGAACTTGTACTTCTTCACCACCACGACCATAAATAAACGGGTCGCCGCCTTTAATACGGCATACTTTTTTGCCTTGCTTGGCAAAATCGACCAACATCTGATTGGTATCTTCTTGCGCCACACTGTGATCGCCTAACCTTTTACCTACGCAAACTAGGTCGGCATCACGGCGTACTAAATCCATAATTTCATCAGAAACTAAGTAGTCATATACAACTACGTCGGCTTGTTGCATTAACTGCAGTGCTTTTAAGGTTAATAGCTCAGGGTCACCTGGGCCTGCACCTACAACATACACTTCGCCTTCTGGTTCTGGCTTTGCATCTAACAATTGCTCTAACTGCGCTGTTGCAGCTTCGGTATTACCCGCTTGGACTTTGCTTACAACTGATGAATCAAATACGCCTTCCCAAAACTGGCGACGATCGGCAAAGTGTTTAAAGCGTTGTTTTACTTTGTCACGAAAGCTACCAACTAATGTAGCGAGTGGACCAATATGCTGTGGAATAAGCGTTTCGAGTTTTTCGCGTAAACGACGTGCTAATACTGGCGCTGTGCCTGCGCTTGAAATTGCAATAGTGATTGGATCACGGTCAACAATTGATGGAAAAATAAAGCTACACTTAGGTTGATCATCCACCACGTTAACGAAAATATTGCGCGCATTCGCAAGTTCGAACACGTCTTTGTTAACGCTGTCTATATCAGTTGCAGCGATCACCAGCATTTGTTGATCTAAATATTGTTCTTTGAATATATCAGTGATCAGGTTTACTTCGTTTTGCTTAGCAAGAGCAAGTAGCTCATCACAAAATTCAGGGGCGACTAGCGTCACATGAGCACGTGCTTTTAAAAATGCGCGGCATTTGCGTAACGCGACATCTCCACCGCCGACTACCAGCACAGGTTTGTCGTCTAATTTGGTAAAGATTGGTAAATATTGCACTTTGTTCTCACCCCTAAAACACATCAACGAAACTGCTTATTGCAGGCAAGCAGAATATAGTGCTCTAAAAAAAGTAAAAAATAATTAAAACCAAGTTTATATAACTAAAAGTTATACCAGGTGGTTTGTTTTGGCTTAAGACTTAGTTAACAAGGGATTGCGGCGAGTTACAAGTAAATAAGCAGCCTTATGGTGATTAGTTATGATTTATAGCCGAATGATAAAAATTTGCTACTATAGGTCACTAATATGGCAACACAAATATAAGAGCTATGACTAAAATGCAAACAAGCGCTGCCCAAGCGGTGGCACTGATGGACTTAACAACTCTGAATGACAGCGACACAACACAAACCATTAATCACTTGATTGCCAGTATTGAGCCTAAGTTAGGCATTCCTGCAGCGGTCTGTGTGTATAGCCAGTTTGTCAGTGACGCAAAACTGGCACTCGCTGAGCGCGAACTACAGCAAGTCAAAGTGGCTACAGTTACTAACTTTCCTAGTGGGGAGCAATCATTAGAGCAAGTGTTAAATGAAACCCTGTTTGCCATTGAGCGCGGCGCTGATGAAATTGATTTAGTGATCCCTTATAAAGCGCTAATTGCCGGTGATGAGCGCAAAGTTTTAGAGTATGTCAAAGCGTCAAAAGAGGCATGTGGCAGCCAAGCGCAACTTAAAGTTATTATCGAAAGTGGCGAATTAAGCGATGATCTCATTGCAAAAGCAACTAAGCTGGCAATTGATGGCGGCGCTGATTTCGTTAAAACCAGTACAGGTAAAGTGGCTGTTAATGCAACGCTAGCTGCAACAGACATCATGTTAAGCACTATAAAAGCGAGTGGCAAAAAGGTTGGTTTTAAGGCGGCAGGCGGGGTCAGAACAGTCACCGATGCTGCTGAGTATTTAGCCCTAGCTGAGTCAATTATGGGTGAAGCGTATTTACAACCTGAGCTATTTCGTTTTGGCGCTTCTGGGTTATTAAAAGATGTGTATGCAACATTAAATGAATCGTGAAAGTGAACAAGAGAAAATAGCGCTCGAGCATGGCGCAGCAAAGTTGTTTTTACGCTGTTACGAAAAGCAGTTTGGCGTGAGTATGCGTAATATTTGGCATAATACGCCAAGTAAGCCAGACGTGAGTTGTTATAAAGGTGATGCACGGCTTGATATTGAAGTCGCACATTTATATGCCAGCGAAACAGAAGCAATGGCGGTGTTAGGTCGGCCGCTGTCTATCTCAATGCAACGAGATCTTGCTGAAATGGCTTTAGCACCCAGTAACGAGCGTTTGCACTGTGCTTTACATCGCTTGCTGGCACAAAAAGCTAAGAAACACTACGAGTCTACTCAGCCTTGGTTATTAATTCGAAATGCCAGTACTATATGGCATCTTGATGATTTTAAGTCAGTACTTACTCACCTTGATGTGCCTAAGCATCATCCATTTCAACAAATTTGGTTGTTATGTGATTTTTATCGTGGTGAGTTATTACAAATTTTATAACTAAGGTTTTAAACAGCCAGTGCGGGCACTGGCTGTTAGTTTGCTTAGTTAAATTTAAACATACTGCCAAAGCTTTCTAAACTTGATTTGTTTGTTTTGGCAATACACCCTGAATCATCAAGAGACTTTTTAGTTGTCTCATCAGCAAGGCCAGTCACTTTCAGCTTTTTTTCTTGCTGATACTCAGTGAGCGCAATCACCGTTGCTTGATCGTACTCTACGTCTTCTATTTCATATTCTTCGTAGTGAGGCTGCCTTTTCAAATAACCCAAACAAACCAAGTTCAGTCGTGACATCGCTAAGTCTGTTTTTTCGTAGTAAGGCATTCTGTGAGTTGGAACACTAACCGATGCAACTGGCGCTTTAGCAGGAGCTGCAGCTGCGGTTACTTTTAGTGGTGCAGGGGCTGTATGGCCAGCTGCAATGGTGTTATCACTATTATAGCGATAATAAGTTGTTGGCACTTTTGACTCTAAAAACTCAACAGCTTTTACGATCACTTCGCGCAATGCTTTTTCTTTTGGTGTGTTTGACCAGCTACTTAAGTTACCACCAACGAGTGCGCCACCAAAATTGGTAGCAGCAGATGTAAAGTCAAAATCTTTACTGCCGCCCTCAACACTGGTAGCGGCTAAAATACGAGAAGTACGCGTATCGATTAATCGTAAATCAATCGCCATGTGCGAACTTGAAAAACCCGCCGATACCGAGCTAAATACATCGCCGATAAAGCCACCACTGCCGACACGAGTGCCTGAGTTGTCATCATCAAACTCTGTGACTGCGGCAATCACAACAATTTCGGCTCCCTCTATTTCACCATACGCAGCTCCTGATGCTGCACTCACACGGCCTGACACAGCAAGGTCTTGTTCTGATAATACGGCATCAAGTGCTTGTCGTTCTAAAACAATAAAGCGATTGGTGCTAACTAATGCGGTTGTAAGTTGATCGGCCATACCTTCACCAATTTCTTTACGCCACCAATGTGAATCATTTGATTTATCAGTAAAGCGAGCAACAGCGATCCGAGCTTTTGGGCCATTGTATTGCTGCTGTGCAACTTCGTTTATATCTGGGCTATTGGTATTGCTGGTGGTTGTCGAAGTACTCTGGCATGCAGTAAGTGCCGCAGCAAGTAACGTAATCGAAATTGCTTTGTGTGTTTTAGTGAGCATATGACTTTCCTTAACTTATATCTCATGCAGTAAATAACGCCGCACTATGGGCTTTGTTGTTATTGACGTTTGTATGGATAAGCTATAAAAATCAGTGTTTTATTAATAGCACTCAGGCGAAAACTTTATTCACTGACGCGAAATTCGGCATGTTTTTGATGTTTTTCTCGATACTGTTTTGGTGATAAGCCAACATAGCTCTTAAAGCTTCGGGCAAAATAGCTTTGTGAACTAAAACCTGCTTGCTCTGCGACTTGACCAATTGCTAACGCGCTATCGATTAGCTGTTTTTTTGCAAACTCTAAGCGAGTATTGCGCAAATAATCAGAAGGTGTTTGTGAGTACAAGGCTTTCATTTTTAGTTGCAGAGCTCGAGAGCTTAAACATAACGCAGAGGCTAGCTGCTCAACCGAGAAGCTTTCATCTTGGTAGTGTGCTTGTACTGTCTGCTTAAGCTTTTCAGTGAAGGAATAATCTTTATTTTGTACTGTTACAGCGGCTGTATCGCTATTCAGAGGAGCTGCCAGTTGTGCTGTTAGGTGCTGGTTTAAAATTTGTCTCAGATTAAGCAGGCCTTTTACTCTACTTACTAGTAGAGTAGGTTCAAAAGGCTTACTTAAAAAGTCATCAGCTAATAAATCCAGCCCTTTTAAGCGGCTGTGGGTATCTGCTTTAGCTGAAAGTAATAATACCGGAATGTGGCTGGTGGCCGGATTTGCTCGAAGGGCTGCTAGTAGTTGATAACCATCCATATTTGGCATCATCACATCACTAATAATGAGCTCAGGTAAGTTTGACTGGCAAAGGTCGAGAGCTTGCTGACCATCAGTTGCACAAATGCAGTTAAACTCTTTATTAAATAAAGAAAGGAGTAGCTCTGCCATTTCCTCATTATCTTCAACAATCAGCAGTGTTGGTTGTGAGGTATGAACTTGCATAGCGCTACTTGCTTGATTATCAGCACTTTCAATCATAGGTAATGACACAGTAAAGCAGCTACCTTCAGCGATTTTACTGCTTACACTAATAGAACCACCGTATTGTTCAACGAGTTGTTTTACTAAGCTCAGGCCAATACCACTACCTGCTTCTGACGATGTTAAGCGAGTAAAGCGCTGAAAAATCGACTGCTGATGCTCACTGGCAATACCCACACCGGTATCAGTAATTTTAAACTTTAACGCTTGTTGTACTTCACTAAGGTGAATATCGACTGTGCCACCTGCAGGGGTGTACTTAAGAGCGTTGCTTATCAGATTACTAAAAATCGAGTGAGCATGTTCAGGAGCAAGGTTAATCTTAAGTGCTTTAGTGGTGGTGTCAGTTAAGCTAAATTGCAGCTGTTTTTGCTCATACAGAGGCCTGAAATCCGCTACTAAATCTGTTAAAAATGGCGTAATAGAATAGGGGCTGACAGTGTAAATTGCCGTGCTTGGGCGTTGACTCAATTGTAAAAGTTGATTGATTAGCTCTAGTAAGCGTTGGCAGTTTCGTTTAATACTGGCTAGTTGCGTTTGAGCTTTTGGATCGGCATTGCTTCGCTGCAATTGACTGATCGGAGCGAGTATTAAGCTAAGTGGTGTTTTGAGTTCGTGGCTAATGTTATCTAAAAACTGGTCTTTTAATTTGTTTAGCTCAATTTCGGTTTGCTTCTCTTGCTCTGCTAGTTTGCGCTTGTACAAGGCATTTAACACAAGCCAAGTCAGTGCTAAAGCAAACACAAAGTAAATACAGTAGGCTAGTTTAGTTTGCCACCAAGGAGGCACAACAGTAAGTTCTAACAGCTGTGTACTGTCACTCCATTGACCATATTGATCTTTTGCTTTTAGCAATAACTGGTAGTGACCAGCAGGCAGCTGTGGATAGTTAATTTGTCTAAGGGATGCATCGGTATATAAAAATTGCTCATCAAAGCCAGCTAGCTTGTAGCCATATTGATAATGTTTTGGAGTCGCACCATTTTTTAATGCACTAAATTTAAAGCCGATAACCCCCGCTGATTTTGCAAACGAGAATGTCTGAGTTGCACTAGCAAGGGTATTGGTTTGCTTATCAAAATGATTACTTTTAATTGTTTGGTTATTAAGTAATAACTCAGTTAACACTGGCGTAGGGGGTGTGTGCGATAAGGTTAGTTGCTCAGGGTAAAAATGATTGTAGCCATTAATACCACCAAAAAATAACTCGCCATCGTCAGCTTGAAAGCTCGCACCTAATATAAATGATTGATGCTGAATGCCGTCTTCTGGTAGAAACTGCTGCATTTGCTGCGTGCTGGGGTTATAACGAGTGAGTCCGCCATTGGTTGCAAGCCAAAGCATGTCTTGTTTATCGGCAAGAATGTCAAAAATGTTGTCATTAGCTAAACCTTGTTGTTCAGTAATCTGTTTCACTGTGAGGGTATGCTTGTTGACTTGATTCAAGCCTTGCATGGTGCCAACCCAAATGCTGTCTTCACTGAGTAATAAAGAGGTAACCATATTGTGGCTAAGCCCTGTCTCACCAGAGCTTTGTTCATCTAATAAACTAAATTGCTCTGTTGATATATCGAGTTTATTGAGTCCTGCTCGGGTACCAATCCACAGTGCATGCTCTTTATTATCATAAGCCAAAGTAAATACGGTGTTGTTGGCAAGGCTATTTTGCGTATCACTGTGCTTATAGTGAGTTACTTTGGCAGAGGCAGGCTCGAAACGGGTTAGGCCTTG
The DNA here is from genome assembly GCF_014349195.1 of Pseudoalteromonas sp. BZK2. Classification (NCBI taxonomy): domain Bacteria; kingdom Pseudomonadati; phylum Pseudomonadota; class Gammaproteobacteria; order Alteromonadales; family Pseudoalteromonadaceae; genus Pseudoalteromonas; species Pseudoalteromonas sp. BZK2. The sequence goes on from NZ_JACSOG010000042.1 coordinate 14,284, forward strand.
GTTACTACCAAGCCAAAGCGCACCTGTTTTGTCGCTGGTAATTGCGTAAACACGGTCACTGGCTAACTGGTGGCTTTGCATGGTGAAAGCTGTAAACTCATCAAGGCTGTCTTGATACTTTATTAAGCCACCTCCGTACGTACCTATCCACAACTGCTGGTTAGCGTCTTCGTGTAGGGCAAATATATTGTTATTGGTTAGGGCGTCTTTAAAGTGCTGATAACCAGAGGTTGTTTTGCGATTGAGTCCATCACGGGTACCAACCCAGACCTCACCATTGGCTCTTTTAACTATTGAACGGACAAAGTTATGACTTAACGAATTTGCTTGAGAGGTTTTTAATTGATGAGAGAACTGTTGCTGCTTAGGATCATAGCGGTGCACACCATAGCCGTCTGTGCCCAGCCAAATAATACCTTGCGAGTCTTGATAAAGAGAAAGCAAATAGTCGCTGCTTAAGCCATTGTGGTTTTGTTTGTCATGACGATGTTGAGTGAATCGCTCTTGTAAGTCAGCACCTGCAGGTAAAAGGTATAGACCTTGCCCGTAGCTTGTAAGCCAAAGGTTTTGCTGTTGGTCAATCAGGCTGTCTGTTACCCAGATTCCATTAAACTGTTCGATTTTTTCACTACTTTGCGTTGCTAAATTTAATATATGAAGACCTTTTTTAGCGCCAATAAGCAGCTTTTCGTCATTAAGCAATTTGAGATGCCAGAGCGGCACGGAAATCTGAGCATGCTGAGTAAATTGCTCAGTGCTTGAGTTAAATGAAATAAGCCCTTTATCTGTGGCAAGCCAAATTAGTTCATCGGTAATAACAATGTCTCGAACCAGTGGCTGCGCTGATTCATAGTGAAAGTGTGTAAAGCTATTATTTGATACATCAAAACGGGTTAATTTACCGTGTTCGTGGCCAAGCCACATAACATCGTCTTTAGCTAACGCCATAGACCAAATTTTATCTTCACTTAGGCTTTCATTATGGTGTGTAGAAAACACCTCAAACAGACCGGTTTTAGGGTTGAGTCTATTAAGCCCTTTGCTTGCAGTCGAAAACCATAGCTGGTTTTTACTGTCTTTGACACAACCGGTGATCCAATTCCCTGAAATGCTTTTATCATCGCTGTTAGCTTTAAAACGCTTAAATTCATAACCATCAAAGCGATTTAAGCCACCTTGTGTGGCAAACCATAAAAAACCTTGTTGGTCAGTGATGCTGCAAGTGATTGAATTTTGGCTCAGGCCCTGCTGACTATTAAAAGTGCTAAGGTGTAAAGAACGGGCACTACTCTGATTAGCCATCAACAAAATGAGGCATAACAATACAATATTAAAAGGGGATTTTAATAGCAGCACACTGATCCATGTTGTTTTATGTTCCTGTAATGGGTTTATGATAAACTGCTTTTTAATCAATGTTAATATTGATTTTTAAACGAACTGATGAGATTTTAACTAATGGGTATCTTTTACTCTTGTGTTAATGAATTGCGTAAGTATAATAGGCATCCACTTTGCAGGGGCGTAGTTCCAATTGGTAGAACAGCGGTCTCCAAAACCGACGGTTGGGAGTTCGAATCTCTCCGCCCCTGCCACTTTTTACACAATGTGTGCTAAGTCTGAAATTAAAAATCGGTTTAAACAAGTCAGTTTTTAAGTTTAGATTTTAATGGATTAACCCTGCCAGAGCGCAGGGTTGTTGTGTCTGTAGTTAAGGTAAAAATATTATGAGCACGAATGTAGAAACACCATCAAGTGCGATGGATTCAGTAAAGTGGATTGTAGCAATTGCGCTACTAGCAGGCGCAGTCGTTGGTAACCACATGTATGCAGACCAATCTGTATTATTACGTGCTATTGGTGTAGTGGTTGCTGTTGCAGCTGGTTTAGGCATTGCCTCACTAACTGAAAAAGGTCGTACTTTTCTTGCGTTTGCAAAAGAAGCACGTATCGAAGTACGTAAAGTTGTGTGGCCAACTCGCCAAGAAACAACACATACGACATTAATTGTAATGGTTGCAACTGTGATTATGGCGCTTATCCTTTGGGGATTAGATGGCATTTTATTCCGCGCAGTAGGCTTTTTAACTGGATTGGAGATCTAATCCCATGTCGGATGAGAAGAACGAAAAGAAACTACGTTGGTACGTAGTACAAGCTTTCTCTGGTTACGAGAAGCGTGTAGCACAAACTATTCTTGAGCACATCAAGATCGAAGGTTTGGAAGATAGTTTTGGTGAAGTATTAGTACCAACTGAAGAAGTTGTTGAGATGCGCGCTGGCCAAAAGCGTAAGTCTGAGCGTAAATTCTTCCCAGGTTACGTACTAGTTCAAATGGACATGAACGATGCAAGCTGGCACCTAGTGAACAGCACTGCACGTGTTATGGGCTTCATTGGTGGTACGTCTGATCGTCCAGCACCAATTAGCCAAAAAGAAGCTGACCGCATCTTAAACCGTCTTCAAGAGAACTCTGAAGCACCTAAGCCAGCTACATTATTCGAGCCAGGCGAAGTTGTTCGTGTTATCGATGGTCCATTTGCTGACTTCAGCGGTGTTGTTGAAGAAGTTGATTACGAGAAGAGCCGCGTGAAAGTGTCTGTTCTTATCTTCGGTCGTTCGACACCTGTTGACCTTGAATTTGGCCAAGTTGAGCAAGACAAGTAAGTAAAAAATTAAAGCTGCCAAAATCGTTTAATATTTTGGCAATAAGCTTGAAAAAGGCCGCTGATTAACTTATAATCAGCGGCCTTTTTGTGTTAGGGCAAGTTACAACTTGTTTTATCACTAAAAAGTGAGAACCAATTTTTAAACTGGGAAGCCGTTAGAGTACGCGTCCTCGCGCGCACAAGGCTATGACCCACCAAATGAGGTATTTATTATGGCTAAAAAAGTTGAAGCTATTATCAAGCTACAAGTTGCCGCTGGTATGGCTAACCCTAGTCCTCCAGTAGGTCCAGCACTAGGTCAACACGGTGTAAACATCATGGAATTCTGTAAAGCGTTCAACGCACGTACAGAATCTATCGAAAAAGGCGCTCCAGTTCCTGTAGTGATCTCTGTTTACGGTGACCGTTCTTTCACGTTCGACATGAAAACTCCACCGGCTGCTTACTTACTTAAGAAAGCTGCAGGCATCAAATCAGGTTCTGGCCGTCCTAACACTGAAAAAGTGGGTACAGTAACTCGTGCTCAACTTGAAGAAATCGTTGAGACAAAACGACCTGACCTTACAGCGGCTGATATGGACGCTGCAGTTCGCACTATCGCAGGTTCTGCGCGTGCGATGGGCTTGAACGTAGAGGACTAAGATAATGGCAAAATTAACTAAACGTATGCGTACTATCCGCGAAAAAGTGGATGTAACTAAAGATTACGAAATCAACGAAGCAGTTGCTCTTTTAAAAGAGTTAGCGACAGCTAAATTCGTAGAAAGTGTTGACGTTGCTGTTAACCTTGGTATCGATGCTCGTAAATCTGACCAAAACGTACGTGGTGCAACTGTACTACCTAACGGTACTGGTCGTGAAGTTCGTGTTGCTGTATTCACACAAGGCGCTAACGCAGATGCTGCGAAAGAAGCTGGTGCTGAATTAGTGGGCATGGAAGATCTTGCTGATCTAGTTAAGAAAGGCGAGATGAACTTTGACGTTGTTGTTGCATCTCCAGACGCTATGCGTGTTGTTGGTCAACTAGGTCAAATCTTAGGTCCACGTGGTCTAATGCCAAACCCTAAAACTGGTACTGTAACGCCTAACGTTGCAGAAGCAGTTAAAAACGCGAAAGCAGGTCAAGTTCGTTACCGTAACGACAAGAACGGTATCATCCATACTACTATCGGTAAGGTTGATTTCACTGCTGAGCAACTTCAACAAAACCTTGAAGCTCTTATTGTTGCGCTTAAGAAGGCTAAACCTTCTCAAGCAAAAGGTACTTACGTGAAGAAAGTAACTATCTCTACAACAATGGGCGCAGGTGTTGCTGTTGACCAAAACTCTCTAAGCACAGTTGTTGCTTAATTAAGAGTTTACATGGCGCGAAATTTGAACTATAATTTTGCGCCATTTTGTTGAGAAAGTTAATTTCGAAACAAGTAAAGAATTCGGGTTGAAGTCCATAATTTCGTAATGCCTTCGGGTAAAAACGATAAATTGGACTTCCGTCCAAGACCGTAGGCGGCTTCGGCCTTAATATTTTACCTACGTAGACGGTGTGAATCCCCAGATAGATTTTTCCTAATCTTCTGGCTCTCGCCGTAAAAAGCATCTCCATCTTAGATGGGGAAGAGTAGAACAGGGAAGCCAATTTCGGCAACCCATTAAACCAGGAGTAACACCCATGGCTTTAAATCTTCAAGGCAAAAAAGCAATTGTTGCTGAAGTCAACGAAGCAGCCACTGGTGCTCTTTCTGCAGTTGTTGCAGATTCTCGTGGTGTAACAGTTGGTGCTATCACTGCCCTTCGTAAAGAAGCTCGTGAAGCTGGTGTATGGATGAAAGTTGTTCGTAACACTTTAGCTAAACGTGCTGTTGAAGGTACAGATTTTGAGTGCCTTTCTGACTCACTTGTAGGTCCAAGCTTAATCGCTTTCTCTTCAGAGCACCCAGGTGCTGCTGCGCGTATCTTCAAAGATTTCGCGAAGAAGAACGAGAAATTCGAAGTTAAGACGGCTGCATTTGAAGGTAACGTAGTAGACGCAGCTATGCTAGCAACTCTACCTACTTACGACGAAGCTGTTGCACGCTTAATGAGCGCTATGAAAGAAGCGTCTGCAGGTAAATTGTGTAAAACAATTGAAGCAGTACGTGTACAGAAAGAAGAGCAAGCTGCTTAATTTTAAGCTGTTTTTTTGTTCACTTTCGGTGTAATATTTTTTTTGGGCTATATTTAGTCCGTAATAATTAGGAAATTTGTAATGTCTGTAACTAAAGACCAAATCCTTGATGCTATTGCTGAAATGTCAGTAATGGACGTTGTTGCTCTAGTTGAAGCAATGGAAGAAAAATTCGGCGTAACTGCAGCTGCTGCTGTTGTTGCTGGTCCTGCTGCTGAAGCAGCTGAAGAAAAGACTGAGTTCGACGTAATCCTTACTGGCGCTGGCGCTAACAAGGTTGCAGCTATCAAAGCTGTACGTGGTGCTACTGGTCTTGGCCTTAAAGAAGCTAAAGCACTTGTTGAAGCTGCTCCTGCACCTATCAAAGAAGGTGTATCTAAAGAAGAAGCTGAAGCACTTGCAAAAGACCTTACTGAAGCTGGTGCTGAAGTTGAGGTTAAGTAATCTAGCTTACGCTAGGTTCGCTGCCTGAGTAATCAGGCAAGGGCTGGTGATTATTTAATCACCGGCCTTTTTGCGCTATAGAGCGATGCAATCCTGTAACGCAAATAAAATCTAATTTTCTCTTTACTTTCAAGTTGTTACCTATTTTGGTGTTGAAAGTGTCAGAGCAAAATAGAACAACAATTTAATGTTGTACATCTTGGCTTAGATGCCAGTTAAGTCTGTTCTTACAAGAACAGGTCGGGTCAAAGATCAGCAAGCTGAGGAACCCCATGGCTTACTCTTATTCTGAAAAGAAACGTATCCGTAAGGATTTTGGTAAACGTCCACAAGTTTTGGATATACCTTTCTTACTGTCGACGCAGTTAGAATCGTTTAAAAAATTCTTAGTCCCTGACGCTGATGGCGATCACGGTTTGGAAGCTGCTTTCCGTTCTGTGTTTCCTATCAAAAGCTACTCGGGAAATTCTGAGCTTCAATACGTAAGTTATCGTATTGGTGAGCCAGTATTCGATGTAAAAGAATGTCAAATTCGCGGTGTGACTTATTCTGCTCCACTTCGCGTAAAATTGCGTCTTGTGGTGATGGACAAAGAAGCACCAGGCACAGTTAAAGACATTAAAGAGCAAGAAGTTTACATGGGCGAAATTCCGCTCATGACTGATACCGGTACCTTTGTTATCAATGGTACAGAGCGTGTTATCGTTTCTCAGCTACACCGTAGCCCTGGTGTATTCTTTGATAACGACCGCGGTAAAACTCACTCGTCAGGTAAAGTACTTTATAACGCGCGTGTAATTCCTTACCGTGGTTCATGGTTAGACTTCGAGTTTGATGCAAAAGATAACCTTTATGTACGTATTGACCGTCGTCGTAAATTACCGGCGTCAATCATCCTACGTGCACTTGAGTACTCAACGGATGAAATCCTAGAGATATTCTTCGATACAACTGCGTTTGAAGTTGCTGACGGTAAAGTTCTTATGGAACTTGTTCCTTCACGCTTACGTGGTGAAACTGCCGCTTTTGATATCAAAGGCGAAGACGGTGAAGTCCTTGTTGAAGCGGGTCGTCGTATTACTGCGCGTCACATCAAGAACATCGAGAAAAAAGGTATTAACCAATTAGAAGTACCGCATGAGTACATCATTGGTCGTGTTGTAGCTAAAAACTATGTTGATGAGTCAACGGGTGAGATCATCGCAAACGCGAATGACGAGCTATCACTTGAGCTAATGGCTGAATTGGTTAAAGCAGGCCACACTAAGATTGATACACTATATATCAACGAAGTGGACAGCGGCGCCTACATGTCAGATACATTACGTATCGACACAACAAGCAACCGTTTAGAAGCATTAGTAGAAATTTATCGCATGATGCGCCCAGGCGAGCCACCGACGAAAGACGCGGCTGAAGCCTTATTTGATAACTTGTTCTTCTCTGACGAGCGTTACGATTTATCAACAGTTGGTCGTATGAAGTTCAATAGCCGTGTAGGTTATGACTCAGATACTGGCCCTGGCACATTATCGAAAGAAGACATCGTAGCTGTTATGAAAGTGCTTATCGCTATTCGTAACGGTGTTGGCGATGTTGATGATATCGACCACTTAGGCAACCGTCGTATCCGTAGTGTTGGCGAAATGGCTGAGAACCAATTCCGCGTTGGTCTAGTACGTGTTGAGCGTGCTGTACGTGAGCGTTTAAGCTTAGGTGACCTTGACGCTGTAATGCCACAAGATCTTATTAACGCTAAGCCTATTTCGGCTGCGGTTAAAGAGTTCTTTGGTTCATCTCAGTTATCACAGTTCATGGACCAAAATAACCCGCTTTCAGAAGTAACGCACAAGCGTCGTATTTCTGCATTAGGCCCGGGTGGTTTAACACGTGAACGCGCTGGCTTCGAGGTTCGAGACGTTCACGTAACTCACTATGGTCGTGTATGTCCAATCGAAACGCCTGAGGGTCCAAACATCGGTCTAATTAACTCATTGTCTACGTACGCACGTACTAATGACTATGGTTTCTTAGAAACACCTTACCGTAAAGTGGTAAACGGTGTAGTTACTGATGAAGTAGATTACTTATCAGCCATTGAAGAAGGTCAGTTTGTTATCGCTCAGGCGAACTCAAACTTGAACGAAAACAATGAGTTTGTTGATGAACTAATTCCATGTCGTCACAAAGGTGAATCAACCTTTATGGGCAAAATGGACCAACAATATATGGACGTATCACCACAACAGGTGATCTCTGTAGCGGCAGCACTTATCCCGTTCCTAGAACACGATGATGCTAACCGTGCATTGATGGGTTCAAACATGCAACGTCAAGCCGTACCAACACTTATCGCGGACAAACCGCTGGTAGGTACAGGTATCGAGCTGACACTAGCGAAAGATTCTGGTGTAACTATCGTTGCTAAGCGTGGTGGTGAAGTAATGTATGCGGATGCAAGCCGCATCGTTGTAAATGTACATGAAGATGAGCGTATTCCAGGTGAAGCGGGCATCGATATTTACAACCTTACTAAATACACTCGCTCAAACCAAAATACATGTATTAACCAAAAACCAACTTGTATGGTTGGTGAGCCGGTAACACGTGGTGACGTATTAGCAGATGGTCCTTCGACTGACTTAGGTGACTTAGCACTTGGTCAAAACCTTCGCGTGGCATTCATGCCATGGAACGGTTATAACTTCGAGGATTCAATCCTACTATCTGAGCGTGTAGTTCAAGAAGATCGTCTAACGACTATCCACATTCAAGAACTACAATGTATCGCACGTGATACTAAATTAGGTCCTGAAGAGATCACAGCAGATATCCCTAACGTAGGTGAGTCTGCACTAGGCAAGCTTGATGAATCAGGCGTTGTTTATATCGGTGCTGAAGTTAAAGGCGGCGATATCCTAGTAGGTAAAGTGACTCCGAAAGGCGAAACGCAATTAACACCAGAAGAAAAGCTACTACGTGCTATCTTCGGTGAGAAAGCGTCAGACGTTAAAGACAGCTCTTTACGCGTACCAAACTCTGTAACTGGTACTGTAATCGACGTACAAGTTTTCACCCGTGACGGTGTTGAAAAAGATAAGCGTGCGTTAGAAGTTGAAGACATGCAGCTTCGCGAAGCGAAGAAAGACTTCAACGAAGAGTTCCGTATCTTAGAAGCAGGTGTATTAGACCGTGCTCGTAAGTTACTTGTTGACGCAGGTCTGAACGCAGATTCAATTGCATCACTAAATGCTGAAAAGCTGCTTACTCAAAGCCTTGCTGAAGAAGACAAGCAAGCTGAACTTGAGCAACTAGCTGCCCAGTACGATGAGCTTAAAGCTGAATACGATAAGAAGTTTGAAAACAAACGTCGTAAGATCACTCAAGGTGATGACTTAGCACCAGGCGTACTTAAGATTGTTAAAGTATACCTAGCTGTTAAACGTCGTATCCAACCAGGTGATAAGATGGCGGGTCGTCACGGTAACAAAGGTGTTATCTCGACTATCGTACCAGTAGAAGATATGCCATACGATGACAAAGGTCGTACGGTAGACATCGTTCTGAACCCGCTAGGTGTACCATCACGTATGAACATCGGTCAGATCCTAGAAACACACATGGGTCTTGCTGCACGTGGTGTGGGTGAGCGTTTAGAAGAAATGATGAAAGAGCAGCGTGAACTGCACGAAATCCGTAGCTTCGTTAAGAAAGTTTACGAATTAGGTGATTGTCGTCAGAAAGTTGATATCGACTCGTTCTCTGATGATGAAGTTCGTCGCTTAGCTGATAACTTGAAAGGTGGTTTACCGATCGCAACTCCAGCCTTTGATGGTGCTCGTGAAAGCGAAATCAAAGACTTACTAGAGCTTGGTGGTTATCCAAGAAGCGGTCAAGTTACACTTTATGATGGCCGTACTGGCGATCAGTTCGAACGTCAAGTAACTGTTGGTTACATGTACATGCTGAAACTTAACCACTTGGTTGATGACAAGATGCACGCACGTTCAACTGGTTCTTACAGCCTTGTTACTCAGCAGCCGCTGGGTGGTAAAGCTCAGTTCGGTGGCCAGCGTTTCGGTGAGATGGAGGTGTGGGCACTAGAAGCTTACGGTGCTGCATATACTCTACAAGAAATGCTAACAGTGAAATCGGATGACGTGAACGGTCGTACTAAGATGTATAAGAACATCGTAGATGGTAACCATAAGATGGAACCAGGTATGCCAGAATCGTTCAACGTATTGTTGAAAGAAATCCGCTCACTGGGTATCAACATCGAGTTGGAAGAAAATTAAGCCATTTAGGTGCGGCGTAAGCCGCACCTGTTAGGCCGAATAGAATGTAGGGGCGATTGGTTCGCCCTCAAGATTAACCTCCGACAGGAGAGCTAAGGTGAAAGACTTACTTAAGTTTCTGAAGCAACAAAATAAGACCGAAGAATTCGATGCAATTCGCATTGGTCTTGCTTCGCCAGATATGGTTCGTTCATGGTCATACGGTGAAGTAAAGAAACCTGAGACAATCAACTACCGTACTTTCAAGCCTGAGCGCGACGGCTTATTCTGTGCCCGTATTTTCGGCCCAGTGAAAGATTATGAGTGTTTATGTGGTAAATATAAGCGCCTTAAGCACCGTGGTGTTATTTGTGAAAAGTGTGGCGTTGAAGTAACGCTAACTAAAGTGCGTCGTGACCGTATGGGTCACATTGAGCTTGCGAGCCCAGTTGCGCACATTTGGTTCTTAAAATCATTACCGTCACGTATTGGCTTAATGCTAGACATGACACTTCGTGACATCGAGCGCGTACTTTACTTCGAATCATTCGTAGTAACTGAGCCTGGTATGACAACGCTTGAGCGTGGTCAGCTTTTAGGTGAAGAAGAGTACCTAGATGCACTTGAAGAGCACGGTGATGAGTTTGAAGCGAAGATGGGTGCAGAAGCAGTATTAGACTTGCTTCGTGAACTTGATCTTGGCCAATTAATTGCTGAAATGCGTGAAGAGTTACCAACAATTAACTCTGAAACTAAGCGTAAGAAGATCACTAAACGTCTTAAATTAATGGAATCTTTCCACCAATCAGGTAACAACCCTGAGTGGATGATCATGACAGTACTTCCAGTACTTCCGCCTGATCTACGTCCATTAGTACCACTAGACGGTGGTCGTTTTGCGACTTCTGATCTGAATGACCTTTACCGTCGTGTTATTAACCGTAATAACCGTCTTAAGCGTTTATTAGATCTAGCAGCACCAGACATTATCGTACGCAACGAAAAACGTATGTTACAAGAAGCGGTAGATGCGCTACTTGATAACGGTCGTCGCGGTCGTGCGATCACAGGTTCTAACAAACGTCCTCTTAAATCGCTTGCTGATATGATCAAAGGTAAGCAAGGTCGTTTCCGTCAGAACTTACTTGGTAAACGTGTAGATTACTCTGGCCGTTCTGTAATCACAGTAGGTCCTACGCTTAAACTACACCAGTGTGGTCTTCCTAAGAAGATGGCACTTGAGCTATTCAAACCATTTATCTACGGCAAACTAGAGCGTCGCGGCATGGCTACGACTATCAAAGCAGCTAAGAAGATGGTTGAGCGTGAAGTGGCAGAAGTATGGGATGTATTAGATGAAGTAATTCGTGAACATCCAGTATTACTTAACCGTGCACCAACACTTCACCGTTTGGGTATCCAAGCGTTCGAACCTGTGCTTATCGAAGGTAAAGCGATCCATTTACACCCATTAGTTTGTGCGGCGTACAACGCTGACTTCGATGGTGACCAAATGGCGGTACACGTACCGTTAACGCTTGAAGCACAGTTAGAAGCACGTGCTCTAATGATGTCTACAAACAACATCCTATCTCCAGCGAATGGTGAGCCAATCATCGTTCCTTCACAGGACGTTGTATTAGGTCTTTACTACATGACTCGTGATCGTATCAATGCGAAAGGCGAAGGTACTGTATTTAAAGATCCTAAAGAAGCTGAAAAAGCATACCGCAGTGGTAATGCTGAGCTACATGCGCGCGTAAAAGTACGTATTAGCGAAACAGTTGACAATGAAGAAGGTGAAGCAGTTGAGCAAGTATCTATTGTTGAAACAACAGTAGGTCGTGCAATTCTTTCACTAATCCTACCTAAAGGCATGCCGTTTGAGTTAATCAACCAAGCCCTAGGTAAGAAACAAATTTCTGGCTTATTAAACGAGTGTTACCGTCGTCTAGGTCTTAAAGATACCGTTATCTTTGCTGACCAAGTAATGTACACAGGTTTCCACTACGCAATGAAGTCAGGTGTTTCAATCGGTATCGATGACTTAGTTATCCCACCGGTTAAAGCAGAAATCATTGAATCAGCGGAAGCTGAAGTAACTGAAATCAACCAACAATTCCAATCAGGTCTTGTAACGGCTGGTGAAAAGTACAACAAAGTTATCGATATCTGGTCACGTGTAAATGAAAACTTATCACGTGAGATGATGGCGAACTTATCAAAAGACACTGTAATCAACGCGAAAGGCGAAGAAGAAGAGCAATCTTCATTTAACTCAGTGTTTATGATGGCAGACTCAGGTGCACGTGGTAGCGCCGCTCAGATCCGTCAGTTAGCGGGTATGCGTGGTCTAATGGCACGTCCAGATGGTTCAATCATCGAGACACCAATCACGGCGAACTTCCGTGAAGGTCTAAACGTACTACAGTACTTCATCTCAACGCACGGTGCGCGTAAAGGTCTTGCCGATACAGCACTTAAAACAGCAAACTCGGGTTACTTAACGCGTCGTCTAGTAGACGTTGCACAAGACTTAGTAATCAACGAAGACGACTGTGGCACAGAAGATGGCTTAACAATGAAACCGCTTATCGAAGGTGGTGACGTTGTAGAAGCACTTCGTGAACGTGTACTAGGTCGTGTTGTTGCTGAAGATGTATTAATTCCAAATACTAACGAAGTACTTGTTGAGCGTAACGTTATGCTTGACGAAAAACTGTGTGACCTTTTAGAAGAGCACTCAGTGGATGAAGTACGCGTTCGTTCAGTAATCACTTGTGATAATGACTTTGGTGTATGTGCTAAGTGTTACGGTCGTGACCTTGCGCGTGGCCACATCATCAACCCAGGTGAGTCAGTAGGTGTTATCGCGGCACAATCAATCGGTGAGCCGGGTACACAGCTTACGATGCGTACCTTCCACATCGGTGGTGCGGCATCTCGAGCGTCTGCTGAAAACAGTGTACAAGTTAAAACTAACGGTACATTGAAGTTACACAATGCGAAGTACGTATTAAACACAGACGGTAAGATTGTTATCACGTCTCGTTCAACAGAGATCACTATCATCGATAGCTTTGGTCGTGAGAAAGAGCGTTATAAAGTACCTTACGGTGCGGTGTTAGCAGTACAAGATAATGCAGAAGTTCAAGGTAACGACATCGTTGCTACTTGGGACCCGCATAGTCACCCAATCGTTCTTGAGCACAAGTCAAAAATCTCATTCAGCGACATTGATGACTCAAATACCGAAGCACAAACAGACGAGTTAACTGGTTTAACACGTGTGGTTGTTAAAGACTTAGGTAAAGCGAATGCGAAAGAACCTAAACTAATCATCGAAAGTGATGAGCGTGGTCTGCAAGAAACACGTCTTCCTTCATTCACAACGATTGAAGTAACAGACGGTGCAACTGCAAACCCAGGTGACGTACTAGCACGTATTCCGCAAGAAGGTTCGAAGACTCGTGATATCACGGGTGGTCTACCTCGCGTAGCTGACTTATTCGAAGCACGTAAGCCGAAAGATCCTGCAATCCTTGCAGAAATCACAGGTACAATCAGCTTCGGTAAAGAAACTAAAGGTAAGAAGCGTCTTGTAATCACTCCTGCTGAGGGTGACGCATACGAAGAGATGATCCCTAAATGGCGTCAGCTTAACGTGTTCGAAGGTGAGCAAGTGTCTAAAGGTGAGGTTATCGCCGATGGTCCTGAGTCACCACATGACATCTTACGCCTACGTGGTGTAACTCATGTAGCTAACTACATCGTTAACGAAGTGCAAGAGGTTTACCGCTTGCAAGGCGTTAAGATCAATGACAAGCACATTGAGACAATTATTCGTCAGATGCTACGTAAATGTATCATCCTTGACGGCGGTGACACTGAGTTCTTAGCCGGTGAACAAGTTGAAGTAGCACGCGTTAATATTTCTAACCGTGAACTTGAGAAACAAGGCAAGATCCCAGCGAAGTTTGAAATCCAGTTAATGGGTATCACTAAAGCGTCACTTGCAACAGAATCTTTCATTTCTGCAGCATCGTTCCAGGAGACAACTCGTGTCCTAACTGAAGCCGCTGTAAATGGTAAGAGCGATGAGCTTCGTGGTCTGAAAGAAAACGTAATCGTGGGTCGTCTGATCCCAGCTGGTACAGGCTTTGCGTATCACCAAGACCGTTTAAACCGTCGCAAGCAAGGTGAAATCGTTGAAGAGCAAACAGTAAGCGCTGAAGAGGCAACTCAAGCACTTACTGACGCACTAAACGCAGATATCTCTGGAAACCAATAATCTCAGCTTAATCAATAGATTAAGAAATCGTAAGGCAGTTATCTTCTGCCTTACGATGAGTTAAGGTTGACAGGTTAAACTTTGCTCATTAAAATTCCGCCACCCATTTGCCTGCACGTTTTGTAACGAGCATGTAAACAGGGCGGATTTTTTTATTTTTTCAGTAGTAATTTTAATTTCAGGAGCTATTTAAATGGCAACTATTAACCAGCTAGTGCGTAAGCCACGTCGTAGCAAAGTTACTAAAAGTAACTCAGCTGCACTTAAAGCTTGTCCGCAAAAGCGTGGTGTATGTACTCGTGTATATACAACTACACCTAAGAAACCAAACTCTGCATTACGTAAAGTAGCGCGTGTTCGTTTAACTAACGGTTTCGAAGTAACATCTTACATTGGTGGTGAAGGCCACAACTTACAAGAGCACAGTGTAATCCTAATCCGTGGTGGTCGTGTTAAAGACTTACCAGGTGTGCGTTTCCACACTGTACGTGGTGCACTTGACTGTGCAGGCGTTAGCGACCGTCGTCAAGCTCGTTCTAAATACGGTGCTAAACGCCCTAAGGGCTAATGGTTCTCCGTTAGTAAGGCCAAGCACTAAATTTTTAAATTAATTGTTTTGGGTATTGACTCTAAAAGAGCAAACCTGAAGATACCGGAGATACAAAATGCCTAGAAGACGCGTAATAGGTCAACGTAAAATTCTTCCAGATCCTAAGTTCGGATCGGAACTTCTTGCTAAATTCGTTAACGTAGTAATGTTAGACGGCAAGAAATCTACTGCTGAAAAAATCGTTTATGGTGCGTTAGACGTGGCTGCTGAGAAATCAGGCAAGTCGCACCTTGAAATCTTTGAAGCTGCACTTGAAAACGTTCGCCCACAGGTAGAGGTTAAATCTCGCCGTGTTGGTGGTTCAACGTACCAAGTACCAGTTGAAGTACGTCCAGTACGTCGCAACGCATTAGGTATGCGTTGGTTAGTAGACGCTGCACGTAAGCGTGGCGAAAAATCTATGGGCTTACGTTTAGCTCAAGAAATCGTTGACGCTGCTGACAACAAAGGCACTGCGGTTAAGAAACGTGAAGACGTTCACCGTATGGCTGAAGCGAATAAAGCATTCGCTCATTACCGTTGGTAATCTGCCCTTAACCTTTAAGAGGATCATATGGCACGTACAACTCCACTTGAGCGCTATCGCAATATCGGTATTTGCGCTCACGTAGATGCAGGTAAAACCACCACAACAGAACGTGTTCTGTTCTACACGGGTCTTTCTCATAAGATCGGTGAAGTACATGATGGTGCTGCAACTATGGATTGGATGGAGCAGGAACAAGAGCGTGGTATCACAATCACTTCTGCTGCAACAACGTGTTTCTGGAAAGGGATGGACGCTCAATTTGACGACCATCGCATCAATATCATTGATACGCCAGGACACGTAGATTTCACTATCGAAGTAGAGCGTTCTTTACGCGTACTCGATGGTGCGGTAGTTGTTCTTTGTGCTTCATCTGGTGTACAGCCGCAAACTGAGACAGTTTGGCGTCAGGCGAACAAATACGAAGTTCCTCGCATGATCTTCGTAAACAAAATGGATCGCACTGGCGCTGACTTCTTAACAGTTGTGGACCAGGTGAAATCTCGTCTTGGAGCAACGCCTGTTCCAATTCAGCTACCAATTGGTGCTGAAGACGACTTTAAAGGTGTTATTGACCTTATTAAGATGAAAGCCATTAACTGGAATGCCGAAGATCAAGGCATGACTTTCTCTTATGAGGCCATTCCGGCAGAGCTTCTGGAGCTTGCAGAAGAATGGCGTTCTCACATGGTTGAGAGCGCTGCTGAAGCATCAGAAGAACTAATGGACAAATATCTAGAAGGTGAAGACCTGACCGAAGCTGAAATTAAAGCAGCTTTACGTCAGCGCACATTAGCAAACGAAATTGTTCCAATGACGTGTGGTAGTGCATTTAAGAATAAGGGTGTTCAAGCTGTGCTTGATGCTGTTATCGAATATATGCCTGCGCCAACACAAGTGAAACAAATCCAAGGTATCGTTGAAGATGGTACTGAGGAAGAACGTCCTGCTGATGACAACGCACCGTTTGCCGCACTTGCTTTTAAGATTGCGACAGACCCGTTCGTTGGCACCTTGACCTTCTTCCGTGTTTACTCTGGTACTGTTAAACAGGGTGATGCGGTATACAATCCAGTTAAAAGTAAGCGTGAGCGACTTGGTCGTATCGTTCAGATGCATTCAAACTCACGTGAAGAGATCAAAGTAGTCTACGCAGGCGACATCGCAGCGGCTATTGGTCTTAAAGACGTAACAACAGGTGAGACACTGTGTGATCCGAACTCAATCATTACGCTTGAGCGTATGGAGTTCCCAGAGCCAGTTATCTCTGTTGCGGTTGAGCCTCGCACAGTCGCTGACCAAGATAAGATGGGTATCGCGTTAGGTAAACTAGCGGCAGAAGATCCATCTTTCAGAGTACAAACTGACGAAGAATCAGGCCAGACTATTATTTCTGGCATGGGTGAACTTCACCTTGATATCATTGTCGACCGTATGAAACGTGAATTCAGTGTTGAATGTAACGTTGGTAAGCCGCAGGTAGCATACCGTGAAGCTATCCGTTCAGCTGTTGAAGTTGAAGGGAAGTTCGTACGTCAATCAGGTGGTCGTGGTCAATATGGTCACGTCTGGCTTAAACTTGAACCGATGGATATTTCGGAAGATGATGCGCCAACTTACGAATTCGTTAACGAAATCGTTGGTGGCTCAGTTCCTAAAGAATACATCCCTGCGGTAGACAAAGGCATCCAAGAGCAAATGGCTCAAGGTGTGCTTGCTGGCTACCCATTACTTGGCGTTAAAGCGACTCTATATGATGGTTCATTCCATGATGTAGACTCGAATGAAATGGCATTTAAGATTGCAGGTTCAATGGCGATGAAGAAAGGTGCGCTTGAAGCAAACCCAGCTCTTCTAGAACCAGTAATGAAGGTTGAAGTTATCACTCCTGAAGAAAACATGGGTGATGTAGTTGGTGACTTAAACCGTCGCCGCGGCATGATCGAAGGCATGGAAGAAGCATTCGGTGGTCTTAAGCAAATTAATGCGCAAGTACCACTTTCTGAAATGTTTGGTTATGCAACTGATCTGCGATCTGCAACACAAGGCCGTGCATCTTACTCTATGGAGTTTTTGAAGTATGCAGAAGCCGCTAAAAACGTTGCAGATGCAATAATTGCAGCTCGCGCTGTTATATGATTTAGCTTGTCTGGCCCAATAGTGGGTCAGGCGTTAATTTCTTTATAGGAATTTTTTAAGATGGCAAAAGAAAAGTTTGAACGCGTAAAACCGCACGTAAACGTTGGTACAATCGGCCACGTTGACCACGGTAAAACAACTCTAACAGCAGCAATCACT
>NZ_JACSOG010000043.1:0-31264 GCF_014349195.1 Pseudoalteromonas sp. BZK2
TCCTCATTATGAGCCCGCATATAAGCACGCAGTCTGACAAAATTAACGAAGGGTATTGTGCAATAGGAGGAGTCCATATAAGGCGTTTTAACGCCGAATAAGTTAGCAAGTTGCTCGGGTAAAACTTGTAGCTTTACCCTTGGTGCTTGCTAACTTTTATTACTCAATTACTTAATCGCTGGGTAACCGATGCGATCTGATAAGTAACCAACACTGGTTGCAAAGTAATACGAGCGATTCCAGTGCATAAGTGCTTTATAGTTATCGTAGGCTAGATACATACGGCCGTTTACGTCATCAGGCATTACCATTGCGGCAGTAACATCAACGTTTGGTAGGTCGCTACCATCCATTTTACGAACACCGATTGCTTGCCAATCAGCAAGGCTGCGCTCTGAATCTTTCCAATACTCTAACCATTGGCTGCGCGTTTTAGTGCCACGCTTAAGAATATTTGCGTTATCAAAGCCTGCTGGTAGTTTAACTTGGCGACCCCAGGTTAAATCATCGTTCCACCCTGCTTGTTTGAGGTAATTTGCAATTGACGCAAATGCGTCTTCTTCTGTTGTCCAAATGTCTTTGCGGCCATCACCATTGTAATCAACAGCGTAGGCGTTAAATGAGGTTGGCATAAACTGAGTTTGCCCCATTGCACCAGCCCATGAGCCTTTGAACTTATCTAGGGTAATGTGACCCTCTTTTAAGATATCAAGCGCTGCCCAAAGTTGGTTTTTATACATGGTTTCGCGGCGACCATCAAAAGCAAGTGTAACTAATGATGCAATGACACTGTGACCACCTTGGATTTTACCAAAGTTACTTTCAAGGCCCCAAAGTGCAACAATAAAACGTGCTTGTACGCCGTATTCTTTGGCTACTTTTTCAAGAACCTCTTGATTTTCTTTGTATAGCTTACGCGCGCGGTCAATTTTCCATTGCGGCACACGTTTTGGTAAATAAGTTTCGAGGGTTTCTTTTACTTCTGGCTGGTTTTTATCAGCTGAGATCACTTTCTTTTTGAATTTAGCTGTTGCAAGTGCTTGATCAACTAAGGCTTC
Source organism: Pseudoalteromonas sp. BZK2 (assembly GCF_014349195.1). Classification (NCBI taxonomy): domain Bacteria; kingdom Pseudomonadati; phylum Pseudomonadota; class Gammaproteobacteria; order Alteromonadales; family Pseudoalteromonadaceae; genus Pseudoalteromonas; species Pseudoalteromonas sp. BZK2. The sequence continues at coordinate 1,059 of NZ_JACSOG010000043.1, forward strand.
ATCATAGCCTTTTTCAAGTGCTTCTTTTTTTAATGCTGCAACGTAAACGTCAAAATCAGCTTGTGTCTTTTGTTCTGCCAATACTGAAGTACTTAGTGAAGCACTGAGTAAAATGACGGCAAGTTTTTTAATCACTCTCAACTCCCTTGTCTTTTTTAAATTGGGTTAACAGATTTTCTTCCGGCGGAGGTAATTGCAAGTAGAACCCTTGGTCAATTAACGCTTGCTTAACCGCGTCTAAGTCTGCCACACCTAACTTTTCACGGCTTGCTAGATTAATCATCATCACGTACTTAGGTTGACCAAACGTTTCTAGTAATGGTTCAGGTACGCGTGAGAAATCATCTCTTTTTTCTACAAAAAGGTATGTATCCGCTTTTTTAATACTTTTATACACCGCAGTTAGCATTATGGCCCTATAATATCTTGCTTAACGAAGGCGCACACTATAACATGAGTGATATAATAAGTTAGAAAAAATAGATTAGATTTTTACTGTATATGCCTTGTTCAGCCTGTGTTTATACTTAAATAATGCTAATCCAGACAATTCAATTGAGCGTGTATGTCGGAACAAATTTTTGAATTAAAAGGGAACCTTTTTACGTTATCTGTTTTACATTTATTTTCAGCAGATACAGCCCTTTTAAGTAAGCAGTTAGATGAGAAAATCGCCCAAGCACCTAAGTTCTTTGCCGGTGCGCCTATCGTAATCAACTTAAGCGACGTACAAGATGAAGCGCTTGATTTCTCTTTCTTAAAATCAATGTTAAGTGGTCTTTCGTTAAACCCAGTTGGGGTTTGTAATGGCTCTCAAGAGCAAAACGAAAGCGCAAAAGCTGCGGGCCTGTCGGTGTTAAATTATTCACAAGACGTTAAGGGTGCAACCGCTAAACAACAAACAAATACATCTATCGTTGAAAAAACCGTTCACCTGCCTGCGCAAGTTATTCATGGCACTGTACGTTCGGGCCAGCAAGTGTATGCAAAAGACCGCGACCTAATCGTAATTGGTGCTGTAAGTCATGGCGCCGAAGTGATTAGCGATGGCAACGTGCACATTTATGGCACCCTTCGCGGCCGTGCAATTGCAGGGGCTAAAGGTTACAACGAAGCAAATATATTTTGCCAAAAATTAGAAGCAGAACTTGTTTCGATTAATGGTAGTTATTGGATCAGCGACTCTCTACAAGGTGAACACTGGGGCAGCGCAGTACAAATCCAACAAAAAAATGATTCATTAGAAATTTCAGCTTTGGTTAAAGGATAAATCTCATGGCAAAAGTGATTGTCGTTACTTCTGGTAAAGGTGGTGTTGGTAAAACCACATCGAGTGCTGCGATTGGCACAGGTTTAGCGCTTAAAGGCTTTAAAACCGTTATTATCGACTTTGATATTGGTCTACGTAATCTTGACCTTATCATGGGTTGTGAACGCCGTGTTGTTTATGATTTCGTAAACGTAATCAATGGCGAAGCTAACCTAAATCAAGCACTTATTAAAGATAAGCGCGTTGATAAGCTACATATTTTACCTGCCTCACAAACCCGTGATAAAGACGCCCTAACCCGTGACGGTGTTGAGCGCGTACTAAACGAGCTGAAAAAAGATTTTGATTACATTGTGTGTGATTCTCCAGCGGGTATCGAAGCTGGTGCAATGATGGCAATGTACTTCGCTGATGAAGCGATTGTAACAACGAACCCAGAAGTATCATCAGTACGTGACTCTGACCGTATTCTTGGCATTTTACACAGCAAATCAAAACGTGCTGAAGAAGGCCTTGAAAGCGTAAAAGAACATCTACTATTAACTCGCTATAATCCTGAGCGTGTTGAAAAAGGCGAAATGCTTTCGGTAGAAGACGTACAAGAAATCTTAGCGATTAAACTACTGGGCGTTATTCCTGAATCACAAGCTGTACTTAGTGCATCGAACTCTGGTCAACCGGTTATCCTTGATGGTGAATCGGATGCAGGCCAAGCATACACAGATGCAATCAATCGTTTATTAGGCGAAACTGTTGATTTTCGTTTCTTAGACGTAGAGAAAAAAGGCTTATTTAAACGGATTTTTGGAGGTTAATGTGTCTTTACTTGACTACTTCCGCTCAGAAAAGAAAAGCAGTGCGTCATTAGCAAAAGAGCGATTGCAGATCATTGTCGCGCACGAACGTTCACAGCGTGGTACACCAGATTATTTACCACAGCTAAAACAAGATATCCTTGATGTTATTCGTAAATATGTGAATGTAAACACTGATGCAGTTCAGGTGCAGTTTGACCAAAACGAAGATGACTTAGCAGTACTTGAGCTAAACGTCACCTTACCTGACGAAGAAAAGAAATAGTCAAAATTGGGCGCTTAGTTTTTTAACAGCGCCCTTTTTTATTTCTGCCACTGTATATGAAACTCATAGTCGTCTTCGCCTAGAGTTTTAAACCCTGCCCGTTGATATAATCCATACGCTGGATTCGCTTTTAGCACCGTTAAATTAATCTCTGCTGTTTGTGCTTTAAGTGCATCTAACACCTTAGTGCCTAACCCTTTGCCCTGCTCTTTAGGTGCAATTTGAAGCTGTAATAAACTGATTGCTTGGTCACTCACAATGAATTTGGCTGCGCCTACACATTGCCCATCATTTAACACTAAATGACTGTGCTCAAAATGCTCTGCCACTCTTGCTTGATGTTGCTCAAGTGATAAAAATAACCCTTGATTCTCTAAGTGCTCAACCATGGTATTTAATCTTAAGTCGAGTAAATAGGCTTTGTCTTGCTCTGTAGCTGTTACAAATTCAATCATTATTGTCTTAAAAAAGAAAAAGGTACTTTAATAAAAGTACCTTTTTAGGTTGCAACAAACAACATCTCTTGGGTTAGAAATTATAATTTGCGCCTAAGTAAAAACGGCGGCCCGAATATTGGTTATAGGTAAAGCGATTGCTTTGTTTCCAGTATCCTTCTTCTATTTCTTCAGTTAGGTTTACCACTGACGCGGTAAACGAAAGATCCTCTGTTAGGTTATACGAGGCATTCACATCTAGCTGACCATAGTCTTTGGTATACAAGTTGTAGCCTTGGTGAATACCGTTAGCACGGTCATCTTTCCAGTTATATGACGCTCGAACACTAAAGTCGTCATTCTCAAAGTACACCGACACATTATATTGGTGCTTAGCGGTGCCCGGTATTTCGGCCTCTGTTTTTTGTCCGTCTGTCGAGACTTCGCTAGTGCTGGTATCTGTGTAGGTATAGTTAGTTAAAATACCAAAACCATTATCGAACGAATGCTGGAAGAACAGCTCTAAACCTTCTGACTTTGCATCACCCCCACCCACTTTGGTGTTCATTTCGACCTCAATTGGGCCGTTACAACAATCGTGTTCACGCTCTACAATTTCTACCGTCGAGATTGGTAGGTTAGAAATATCTTTAGAGAATAACGTAGCACCCAATGCAGAACCATCGCCGTAATACCATTCAATACCTAAATCAAATTGGTCAGATAACATAGGTTCAAGGCCTGTGTTTACCGAGGTACCATTACCACGGCCTGTCCATGAATCTGGCGAGTTAATATTAACTGGAGGACCGTAAGACTCTGCTTGGCTTAAGTCTGAATAGCTCACTCTGGCCATAGTGCGTGCTGCGGCAAAGCGCACCACAAGATCTTCGGTTGCATCCCATGCAAGGTTAAAGCTTGGTAGTACTTCACTGCCATCGCTACTACGCTCGTTTGGATCCGTGTCGTCATCGTCTTGACCTATAACATCATCGTAGGTCAAGGTGCTTAGTTCAGTATTAACATAGCGCACACCAACATTACCGCGGAAATCTTGCCACTCAAAATCAGCTTGTGTATAAACAGACCAAATTTTTTCTTCTAAAGCATAAGTACCCGAAAGCGTTGGCACCACTGTCTGGCTAAAGTTTTCTTTTAAGTAATCATCCAGCGCTCTAAAATCAAACGCTAAAAAGTTAAATGCGCCAGTATCACCTGCACTGTTATCAACCACATGGTCGCTTACCAATGTTGGCGCATCTGGGTGAAAATCTGGATTATGGAACCACTCAGTGCCTGGCAAGTAACCGCGGTAACCGCCGTTATCAGAGATGCCGTCATCCCAACGAAAGTCGTTACGAATACCTTTAATTTCGTGGTCGCGGTATTTAGCACCTACATAGACACGGGTAAAAAAGTTGCCATCGAGGTCAAATTTTACATCTGTTTGAATGTAATCTTCTGAGTCTTCATTTTCAGATGAGTAAGAGTCAAACCAATCATAATACTGGTATGCTTCTTTATCGGTGGCTAAATCAGTCGACACTTCGTAGCTTGGTTTACCGTTTTCAATTGACCATAACCAGCTGTTTACTGAGCCTAAACGCGCATCAATATTGGCGTAGGTTTCTTTTGAGGTGCCGCCTTCAGCTTCAGTATGACCCAGCTTTACTGTAATGCTGTACGTATCGCCAAAATAAGTACCTTCAAAATCATAGGTGTTTGATTTTGACTCGCCAAAACGCTCACGCCCTGTTAACTGCGGTGATAACAAGCCACGGCGAACAGCCACACCACCATTTACATCGGCATCACCCCAGTTATTATCATTAAGTAACCCATTATCGCCATTACCGTAGGCAACCACGGTATCGCCATCAAGCACAATGCCGTAATACGGGTTGTGGTTATCGTTCCACTCGGCAAAAGTAATGCTTTGCCCTGTTTGGTCGTAGCCTAACTTGGCACCAAAATAGTTAAAGTTTAAATCAAGTCTGTCACTCGGTGCCCACTGCACAGCGACTTGATACCCATCGCGTGTACGGTCTTGGTTTGAGTTATTAACACTCATCGCACGAGGTGCCCATACATTGTTGTACACTTCGCCAGTGGCTTGGTCTACCAGCGCAGGACGCTCTGCACCTTCAACGGTATCTGAGTGAAAACGCCAGTGTGATGCGTTGTTAGTGATGGTTGTTACGGTGCGATCTTGACGAGTAAAACCGGCCAATACACCAAAGTTTTCGTCGTCATTTTTCCATGAATACAGCACGTTAACTTGCGGCTTAGTGTCTTCAGACACATCATCGTAAGTCACCTCGGCACTTAACGCCCCTGAATTTGCTTCCATCTCAAGCGGTTTACGGGTGTGTAAAATAACCGTACCACCAATGCCGCCTTCATCGATGCGTGCTTCAGCACTTTTGTACACTTCTACACTTTTGATCATGCTTGAAGGCAATAACGTGTAATTAAAACTACGGGTAGGAGTACCAGAACCTGATGAAGCAATATAGTTACCGTTTAATTGGGTGAGAGTCCAATCCGGTGACGTACCACGAATACTCACGCGGCTACCTTCGCCACCGTCGCGGTCAATCAAAACGCCAGATACACGTTGCAATGAATCAGCGACGTTTTTATCAGGAAACTTACCAATATCCTCCGCGGTGATTGCATCAACGGTAGCCGTTGAAAGTCGTTTTATTGCTAAGTTTTCTGCGGTTGAAGAACGAATACCTCGTACTTCAATCACTTCTACATCTTCATTTGCTTGCTCTGCTGCATAGCTTGTATTAATTGCCGCCAGTAGCGAAATTAAAATTGCATTACGCTTAAAATGCCTTCCTTGCCCTTTTGTTTTTATTACAGTTTGCTTGCCCATGCCTATCTCCAGTTGTGTGTTCTGCAAGCTTTATGAGGTCTATACATCTCATAAAACATCTTATTGTTGTCGGTTTTTAAACTGATTATCGGTAGTTAACAGCTTGTTAAACTCAAACTCAGAATAGGGTGAGCGGTCAAAAAGTGATAATAAAAATTCGGTGAGAGATATGACAAAATCGGCGTTTGGAATATTTTATATTCATTTTTATAATTTCTGCTTTATAGTTAGGCCTGTCGTTGCAGAGCTAGTTCACTCATCAACACAGACTTAGTTAAAATAGTAACCAATTGATAGTAAACACCAAATTATTTTTCATTACAATTTTAAGTTTACGTTAAATTAATTAACTAATGAGTAGGTGTAATAGATATGGTAAAAACACGTCCATGAACAATGGTAAATTTCTTGAAGTATGCCTAAACGAAGGGTGCTTAAAGCTGCTTGCTAACAACATTTCGCTGGCTAGTAACTTAGGCGCAAAACGCTTTGAATTATGCAGTAATTTACACCTAGGAGGCTTAACACCAAGTGTTAATGCGATTGACTGTGCTGTTAAAAACCTGACTAATAGTGCAGAGTTAGTGGTGATGATACGCCCCGAAGCAGGCAACTTTTTAGTTAGTGCTGAGTGTCACCAAGTTATGCAAAAACAAATAACAATGGCAGCGAACACGGGAGCGCATGGCGTGGTATTTGGTGCAGTTAAAAACGACGAACTTGATTTAAAAGTGACCCGCTCTTTAGTTGCCACAGCCAAACAGCATGGCCTGATGGTGACCTTTCACCGTGCATTCGATACCCTTACAAACCCGTTAAGCGCACTTGAGAAACTGATTAGCTTAGGAGTTGACCGCATCTTAACAGCAGGCACGCCATGGCAAAGCGTTCAAAGTGCTGTAGATGGTCTAAATCAGCTCAACACATACTTAGTGCACAGCGCTAATCAGATAGAAATTGTTATGGGTGGTGGCGTTACTTTAGAAAACGCGGCAACACTTTGGCAATTAATAAAAAACCATTCAGCAAAAGCGGCTGTGCATGTACACTCATGCGTTCACAACGAAAATGGGGCAATTAATGCTGAGGCTATCAATAAGCTACTTTCAAAGGATTAAACATGGCAACGTATTTTTTAGGTATTGATGGCGGTGGCAGTAAGTGTAAAGTTCGTTTAGAAAACGAAAACGGCTCATTGCTGAGTGAAGCCATAAGTGGTTCAGCAAATGTGGCCACCAGCTGCCAACAAAGCCAAGAGTCAATACTGCACGCCACTGAACTTGCATTTCATGACGCTGAGCTTGCCTTAAGCGAGCTGAAAAATACCTATGTGCATGCAGGGCTTGCCGGAGCTAATATCGACTCAGCTTACCAAGCCATGACCAAATGGCAGCACCCTTTTGCCAAGTTTACCCTGTCAACAGATATGCTGATTGCCTGTAAAGGCGCACATCAACACCATGATGGCGCAGTGATTATTCTGGGCACGGGCTTTTGTGCGGGTTACCAGCAGCAAAACCAATTTAGCGAATTAGGTGGTTACGGGTTATTACTGAGCGATGGTGCCAGTGGGGGTTGGTTAGGCTTACAACTTTGCCGTAAAGCATTTGCAGTACTTGATGGTGTTGCGCAAAGTTCTGCAGCAATAGATACCCTACTCACCCAGCTTAACTGCGACTCAAGCCAAGCGTTAAGTCAGCGTTTAATATCAGCGCGCCCTGCAGAGCTTGCCAAATTTGCGCCCCTAGTTTTTAGCCATTCTGACGATGCTTTTTGTCAGCAATTAATCAATGAAGCGTGCGCATACATTAGCCGCTATATCGCTTACTTTGAAAAACAAGGTATTGAAAATGTCACCTTGATGGGTGGCATTACCAATGCTATCACGCCTTACTTAACTGATGCCAGTAAAGCGCATTTAACTCCCGCCCTTAAAAGTGCAGAGCAAGGGGCTATTTTAATGGCAAGATCTGCAATTTAATCACCTAATTGCGAGCGCATTTGTGAGGGAATTTCACCAAACAAACGCCGAAATTGTTTGCTGAAGTAACTTGGCTCAGAAAACCCGCACTGGTAGGCCACTTGTGAAATGGGCAGTTGCGTTTCAATTAGCAGCTTACGGGCATTTTCAAGACGCACTTCGTTAATAAATTGATTAGGTGTTTTCGCTAAGTGCTTTTTAAAGCGGCGCTCTAAAGCACTTACCGACAAGTGTGCAAGCTCTGCTAATTCATCAATGCTGATCTGACGATGATAATGCTCGCGAATAAATTTTACCGGCTCTTCAATTGCCCTTACATGAGAAAGCGCTTTTGAGGTTTTTTGTAGATGTCGGGTCACTCCATAAGTGCCTATCACATTGCCATCGTGATCTTTTAAAGCATGCTTTGATGTAGAAAACCAACCAAGCTCACCTTGTTGGGTTTGGTTAAGCTCTAAACGGTCAGTCACTATATAGCCTTCCATCACTCGTTTATCGTCATTGACGTATTGAAACGCGAGGTGCTTTGGCGAAAAATCGAAGTCTGTTTTTAGCAATATTTGCTCCAGTGTTTTATAACCCTGATGCTCAATAAAATGCTGATTACAATGCAAGATTCTACTATCTGTGTCTTTTACCCAAAAGAGGATGTCTGGCAGTAAATCAAATGCAGCAATTAGCTGATTTACGCCAGCTTTTTTTATTATTTCTTGAATATCCATCGCTTAATTTTGTCTCAATAAAGAACAGCCCTATATATTTTAAACGCCGATTTTGTTGCATTGTCAACCGAATTTTTATTAACGCTTATTGGTTAAGCTTTCCTATTATCAATAACATGATATTAACAGTAGCAAACGCTATTTAAATTAGGAGCGCTTAAGATGAGCAAAGCTAAGATCCGCATGGCAATGGTAGGCGGTGGCGATGGTGCCTTCATTGGCGCTATTCATCGAATTGCAGCGCGATTAGACGGAATGATTGAGCTTGTTGCAGGCGCATTCAGTTCAGACGCAAACAAATGTAAAACAACTGGCGAATTACTTGGGCTTGATAGCAGCCGCTGCTACGACAGTTACCAAACGCTATTTACCGAAGAAGCAAAATTACCTGCTGATGAGCGTATTGATTTTGTGGCTATTGTTACGCCAAACCACTTACATTTTCCGGTCGCGAAAATGGCGCTTGAACATGGTTTTCATGTGCTCTCAGATAAACCTGCAACGCTTACTCTCGCAGAAGCAGAGCAATTACAAAGCATTATTGCAAAACAGCAGGTTTTATATGGCTTAACCCACACTTACACCGGTTACCCTATGGTCAAAGAAGCCAAGCATCGCGTAAAAGCAGGCGAGCTCGGCAGCATACGTAAAGTCATTGTTGAGTACACTCAAGGCTGGTTAGCGCACAGCGAAGACGAAGGTTCAAAGCAAGCAAGCTGGCGTTTAGACACCAGTAAGTCTGGCATTAGTTGTTGTATGGGCGACATTGGCGTGCATGCAGCTAACTTAGCCGAGTATGTTTCTGATCTCGAAATCACCGAGCTTTGCGCCGATTTAAATCATGTGGTTGAAGGCCGAGCCCTTGATGATGATGGCACTGTGCTTCTTAGATTCAATAATGGTTGTAAAGGCGTTTTACTGGCAAGCCAAATTGCTATTGGCGATGAGAACAACTTACGCCTGCGTGTTTATGGCGATAAAGCCAGTCTTGAATGGTCGCAACTTGAGCCAAATAGCTTATGGCTACGAGGCCACAATCAAGCCGCAACATTACTTAGAGCTGGCGTGGGTGAATTACACCCTGACACGCAAAATGCCCTGCGCGCCCCTGCCGGCCACCCAGAAGGTTACCTTGAAGCATTTGCCAATATTTACCGCAATTTTGCAGCGCAGATCCACGCATTTAAGCAAGGCGATAACGCAACAAATTCAGCATTTGATGTACCAGGCATCAATGAGGCTGTGCGTGGCATGGCGTTTATTGAGCATGTTGTTGCTTCATCGAAGCAAGATACTAAATGGCACAAATTACAGATTGGATAAAAAAGAATGAATAAAATCAAAGGGCCAGCAATATTTTTGGCGCAGTTTATTTCAGATCAAGCCCCTTTCAATAGCTTTCGTGGTTTATGTGAGTGGGTAAGTGGTTTAGGTTACAAAGCGATTCAAGTGCCAACCTCAAACCCGACTATTTTTGATTTAGAAAAAGCAGCTCAAAGCCAGCATTACTGCGATGAAGTCACTGGTATTGCCACAGAGTATGGACTTACAATTTCAGAGTTATCAACACATTTGCAAGGCCAGTTAATTGCTGTTCACCCTGCCTACGATGAAATGTTCGATAACTTTGCAGCAGAGCATGTAAAAGGTAACCCTGCAGCGCGAACAAAGTGGGCAACAGAGCAACTGATGCTAGCAGCGAAAGCGAGTAACAAGCTTGGCTTAACAACCCATGCGACATTCTCGGGGTCTTTTTTATGGCATACCTTTTACCCGTGGCCACAGCGTCCACAAGGACTTGTCGAACAAGGCTTTAGTGAACTTGCTAAGCGTTGGTTACCTATTTTAGATTGCTTTGACGAGCATGGCGTGGACGTGTGTTATGAATTACATCCGGGTGAAGACCTGCATGATGGTGTGACATTTGAGCGCTTTTTAGCAGCAACCAATAATCACCCACGCGTTAATATTCTATATGATCCTAGCCATTTTGTATTGCAACAGCTCGACTATTTAGCGTTTATCGATATTTATCATTCGCGCATTAAGGCGTTTCATGTCAAAGATGCCGAATTTATCGCAAATGGCCGTTCAGGTGTTTATGGCGGATTTCAAAACTGGCAAGACCGCCCGGGGCGTTTTCGTTCTTTAGGTGATGGCCAAGTAGATTTTAAGCAAATCTTCAGCAAGTTAACTCAATATGGTTTTGATGGTTGGGCTGTACTTGAATGGGAATGCTGCTTAAAGCACCCAGAAGATGGGGCAAGAGAAGGCGCTGAGTTTATTAAAGCACACTTAATAAACCCAACAGACAAAGCCTTTGACGATTTTGCCAGTGGCGCAACAAACACTGAGCGGAATAATCGAATTTTAGGTTTATAAACCGACAACAATAGAACACACAGGACACACAATATGGACAACAATAATTATAACCGCATTGTCTTTCGGCTTTGCTGTATAGCACTGATTGTGACCTCTATGACCTTTGCCATTCGTGCTGGTATTTTGGGTCAACTTGGCAGTGAGTTTGGCTTAACCGACACCGAATTAGGTTGGGTTAATGCCATGGCATTTTTAGGCTTTCCGGTTGCGACTATGGTCGGCGGTATTATTTATAATGCCATTGGCGCTAAGAAATTAGTGGCGTTAGCCTTTATCTGTCATTTACTTGGCCTTGTTTTGACCATAACAGCTGATGGTTTTTGGGGCTTACTGATTTCTACCTTTTTAATTGGTTTTGCCAACGGCGCTGTTGAAGCTGGCTGTAACCCGCTGATTGCAGAAATGTACCCTAAAAACACCACCACTATGCTAAACCGTTTTCATGTTTGGTTCCCAGGTGGCATTGTGATTGGCGCACTTGCGTCGAACTTTATGTCGGGAGCGGGTTTAAACTGGCAATGGCAAGTAGCGTTAATTTTAGTTCCTACGGTTATCTATGGCGCTATGCTGATCAAAGCACAATTCCCACGCTTTGATACACGCTCTCACTCTACCAGCAGCAATATTCGCCACTTATTTACGCCGTTATACATCTTTTTAATTGCTTGTATGACGTTTACCGCAACCACTGAATTTGGCACACAACAATGGATTGAGCGTATTTTAGGTTCATCGGGTGCCTCTCCTATGGTGGTATTAGCCTTGATCACTGGCCTAATGGCGGTTGGTCGCTTCTTTGCAGGCCCTATAGTGCATAAGCTCAACCCTACCGGTGTATTACTTGGCTCTGCCATTTGTGCAAGCTTAGGTATCTTTATGATGAGCCAAGCCGAGGGCAGCATGATTTATTTAGCAGCGATATTATTTGCTCTTGGGGTTACCTACTTTTGGCCGACCATGCTTGGCTGCGTTGCTGAATACATTCCAAAGTCAGGGGCGCTGGGTATGTCGTTAATGGGCGGTGCAGGCATGTTTGCTATGAGCATCTGGAACCCTGTAATTGGTAGCTGGATAGATACGGCACGCTCATCGGCACAGGCAAGTGGCGCAAGCGCTGAACAAATTGAAATTTTAGCCGGACAGGCTGTATTACAAAACCTACTGATCTTCCCAATTATTTTAATCGTCGCATTCATTGGGTTGCATTTGGTAATTAATAACAACAAACGCACCGAAAAATGTGCGTCTTAAGCAAGTAAATCGTCGAGGAACACACAATGTTTAAATCTCTTAAAGCACTGACTTTAATGCTCACCGTTAGTAGCTGTGCACTCGCTAATGCGGCTGACAATCAGCTTACACAACAAGAAAAGCAAGCTGGCTGGCAGTTGTTGTTTGACGGCAAAGATATGTCGCAATGGCGTAATTTTAAAAGCGAATCTTTAAATCCTGCATGGGTCGTTGAAGATGGCGCTATGACATTAACCAAAGGTGGTGGCGACCTGCTTACTAAAAAGCAGTACCAAAACTTTGAATTACAGATCGATTGGAAAATCTCTACCAAAGGCAATAGCGGTATTTTTGTATTAGCAGATGAAACCGGACAGATGATTTACTCTCATGCGCCTGAAATTCAAATTATCGATAACGAAGAACACCCAGATACCGAAATTGACTCGCACTTAGCGGGGTCAATTTACGATTTATTTGCAGCCCCAGTTGCGGCTCACAAACCAGCAAATAGCTGGAACCATGTACGCATTAAAATGCAAGACAACCACTTACAAGTTTGGCAAAACGGTATTAGCACCACCAGCATTGTAATTGGTAGCACAACATGGAACACCCTTGTAAAAGGCAGTAAGTTTGCAACTTGGAAAAACTTTGCAACGGCTGAACAAGGTCATATCGGGCTTCAAGACCATGGTGACAAAGTGTGGTTTAAAAATATAAAAATCAAGGAGCTATAAGATGTCTGATTTTAAACATAAGGTATTAGTTGTTGGCTCGGGTGCTGGCGGTGCAATGGCCGCTTATACGCTAACCAAACTTGGCCACAAAGTATTATTACTTGAAGCGGGCCGTAATTATGACCCGAAAACAGAAAGCCCGATGTTTCGTCGTAACAGTGAGGCTCCACTTATGGGGGCAGGTAACAAAGACAAAAACTTTGGCTTTTACGATGCAACCGTTGATGGCGGCTGGCAAGTGCCTGATGAGCCATACACCAGCGCTAAAGGAAGCGACTTCTATTGGTGGCGCGCACGTATGTTAGGTGGTCGAACAAATCACTGGGGCCGCTATTCATTACGCTTTAGTGAGCACGATTTTAAAGGCAAAAGCCGAGATGGTCACGGTGCCGACTGGCCATTTGAGTACGCTGATTTAGCACCTTGGTACGATAAAACTGAAGAACTTGTGGGTGTATGTGGCACCAATACAGGCCATGAAGATATGCCAGATTCGTCACCGGGTATTTTACAGCCGCCACCAAAGCCGCGTGTTCCTGAGCTTTTAATTGCCGCTTCGGCAAAGAAAATGGGCATTCAAGCAGTGCCTATGCATCGCGCGGTATTAACTCGCCCTAAAGATGATCGCATGGCGTGTTTTTATGCAACACCTTGTGGCTCTGGTTGTTCAATTGGTGCTGCTTTTCAAACTACGACATCGCTATTACCTATGGCAAAAGCCACTGGTAACTTAAAAGTCATTACCGATGCCATGGTTAAATCAGTCAAAGTTGATGAGCAAGGTAAAGTCACTGGCGTCACCTATGTTGATAAACACACTGTAACCGAACATGCTATTGATGCCGATGTGGTTATCTTAGCCGCCAGCGCCTGTGAATCAGCGCGTATTTTATTAAATTCAAAGAATAAAAAGCACCCTAAAGGCCTTGCCAATTCAAGTGGTCAAGTAGGTCGAAACTTGATGGATTCGACGGGTGCATGGTTAGGTGCGCAAATTCCAGCACTTAAAGGTCGCCCACGTTATAACGAAGATGGACATACCGCTAATCACTTATTTATTCCTTGGTGGGGCCATCAAGCACAAGCTAACAATGAATTAGACTTCCCACGTGGTTATCACTTTGAAATTGGCAGTGGCTTTGGCCAGCCGGGTTCGGGTGTGTCAGGTGATAAACAAGGCTATGGCCCAGCTCTTAAACAGCAAGTTCGTGATGCATATGGCTCTTACGTTGGCTTTGCTCTGCGTGGCGAGATGTTACCGAACAAAGATACCTACATGGAAATTGACGAAAACGTTAAAGACAAATGGGGTATTCCGGTATCAAAGTTCCACTTTAAGTGGTCTGACAGAGAATTAAAGCAAATCGAACATGGTTTAAAAACCGCGAAGCAAATCCTCGAAAACATGGGTGCGACTGTTGGCGAACTCCCGCCTGCTGAAAAAGCAATTTCAAAAGGTGGCGAAATCATTCACGAAGTGGGCACCACACGAATGGGCAGCTCAAAGAAAGACTCAGTCACCAATCAATGGGGCCAAACATGGGATTGTAATAACCTATTTGTAATGGATGCGGGGGTATTTGCTTCAAACCCTCATAAAAATTGTACGCTCACCATCATGACACTGGCAATGCGTAATTCAACTTGGCTTGCTCAACAAATTGATAACGGGGTACTTTAATTATGCATCATCGTAACGAACACGACTCATATAACTATGTTTCTAACATGAGCCGCCGTGAGTCTTTAAAATGGCTTGGTCTATTAGCTGCGGGCTCGGCGGTTAGTTTAACTGCAGGTTGCACAAAAGCACTTGAAGATGACGTTGCTGTCTCTGCAAAAGAGCATTGGCCTGATTTAGATATCAAGCCTGTAACCGCTAAAGGCTATGGTCAAGATCCTAATTTGGTTATGCCACCAGAATCACCTTGGCCACTGACCTTAACATCAGACGAACTCACGTTAGTAGCGGTTTTAGCTGATTACATTGTGCCGCGCGAAGGTGCTATTCCTTCAGCCAGTGAGCTACAAGTACCGGCTGTTATTAATGAGTGGGTGAGCGCGCCTTATGAAGGTCAACAACGCGATAGAATTAAAATTTTAAATTCATTAGCGTGGCTTAACGATGAAGCACAGCTTCGTTTTAAAAAGCAATTTGTTGCACTTAACGAAAAGCAACATCGCGCGATTTTAGATGATATTGCGTTTTTAAACGAGCAAACACCTGCTCAATTTCAACGTATTGGTAAAGCTTTTTTACGCTTTAAAGAGTTAGTGCTTGCTGCCTTTTTCTGTACACCTGAAGGCTGTAAAGACATAGGTTACCTTGGTAATGTGCCTATTGCAGGCGATTATCCTGGCCCTTCTGATGAAGCAAAAGCCCATTTAGATCAGGTTTTAGCTGAGCTTGGTTTAAGCGAGTACGCCTATATCGATTAACTTTCCCCCTTGTGTTATTTGTAACACTGTGCAGGGGGGCAGCCCCCTGCTTTTTTAGGATTGAAGTATGTTTAAAACCCGCATTTTATTGCTCATTATTAGCCTTGTATTTAGTGGTCAATTATTCGCAAAACTGCCCGTGAGTGTGCAGCTATGGTCAGTCAAAGACACCTTAAAAAATGACTTTCATGGTACGCTTAAGTCTCTTGCCGAAATGGGGTTTGCCGGTGTGGAGTTTGCCGGAGACTTTGGCCCATACTCACATAACCCAGCAGCCTTAAAAGCAAAGCTCAGTGAATTAGGCTTAGTTGCCAGTAGCGCCCATATCGGCTTTGATGCACTCAGTGAAAACACAATTGATAGCACCCTGCTGTTTTACAAGACCCTTGGCGTTACTACACTATATGTACCTTGGGATGAAAGAGCATGGCACCCTGAGGGAGTTAAGTCTCTGGTTAAAGAGCTTACTAAAGTCAGTGATTATGCGACCCGCTTTGATATGAAGATCGGTTTTCACAATCATAATAAAGAGTTTAATGCATTTAATAACGCAACGTTTTGGGATTACATTGCCAGTAATACCCCCAAGACCATGCCATTGCAGTTAGATATTGGCTGGGTCAATTACGCTGCTAAAGATCCAATCTACTTTATTAAAAAGTACCCTAACCGCACGCTTGCTACGCACATTAAAGTACGTACGATTGAGGGGAGCAACTTGAGCCCTATTATCGGCGAAAACGACATTGATTGGCCTGCCATCATCGATACTTTAGAGTCGCACGGCAACACCAAATGGTTAGTGCTTGAACAAGAAGAATACCCAAGCGGGTTAACCCCACTGCAAAGCGTTGCTAAATCAAAACAAAATTTAGATAAGATTTTACTTGGTTTGTAGGGTTATTTTAGGAATGAGCTCGCTTTAAACACGTGAGCTCATGGCTTGGCTTTAATATAAATAGTCGTTCACTCACAGCTCTATATTAGGGTTCATCTTGCCAGGAGCTATTGCCTATAGAACGCTAGTTTGTTATGGATCAATAAGCTTTATGTACACAACTTGCCTAGGTTCTCCAACCTTAGTGCAATCTTCATCAATTTGATCAGCTAAAGCATCACCGTAGTTATCACGAATATATGACAATACTTCTGATCGACTAAATGTTGAAGAACCTTTTGACTCACCATAGTACACCTTTCCATAATCAAAATTTACTGCACCATGTTCTTGTAAAAGGGGTTTAATTTGATCTTTAAGTAATTTCTCTTGATAAAGTAGAGCCTTGATTTGACGCTTGATTCCAATTAAATCCTGAGCGAATTGCTCTATTTTATTATCGTTTTCCATAACCTAACCTTTTTATTTTTTAACACTGAAGTTTGAATGATTGTTAGCTTGGCGCGATTACTGAATATATTATTTGTAGCAGAGTCATTAACTAATTTCTAGCCAAAAGAAGTTTACCAAGCGAACATCTAAAATTCAGATAATTACGAACAATTTGATAAATAAAATAAAAAATAAGCAGTATACTTTGATTAAAATTAGATAGATAACGTTCTTTTTTTTGCTAACCAAAAATAGACTCCCATAAAGTTTTTCTATTTTAAATAGTCATTTCAATTCAAAAAGATAAACAAGCATTACAATACAAAATTAATAATAAAATATTAAGTACAGCGTTTACTTTCATTTTTTCGGCAGATTGTTTTATCTAAGTTGCGAAGTATTATATTAAAAAAGCCTCTCAAGGACTGAGAATGAAAGTATTGAATTTAAGAAAGACTTCTGAAAAAAGCATATGGTTGATGTTAGCTACCCTTGAGGCTGTTTTTGTATACCTTTTAAAAACCCTTTCACAGAAGCACTTTTTATATGAGCCGCTTCTTATACTATTCATGTTAATTTCGTTAGTTCTAACATTATTAATACTTAGTAGTAAAAGTGAACTCACAATCTGTCGCCACGGAGTATTTTATAGCTCGCCTTTTGGCAACGCGCATATAGAAGCAACTAAAACGAAGTTGATTAAACAATATTCTAAGTTTGGGTTTAATTGTGTAATTATTATAGGTGAAAAGTTTTTTATTTTTGCCCCTTTTTATAGTTTAACGTCTAGACAACTACAAAGATTAAAACGGTATGATTATAACTTGCTGCATTGGTTACAGGTAACTCATAAACGCAGCAAGTTTCAGGGCCTATAATGATAAGTAAATAGCAATAAAGGGCTTTATTAGTTTTGCCACTCTTTAAGTACGTCTTTCACATACTCATAGCGCCATGAGTTGAATAGATCTGGCTTTGATGCTGCTTTACGTTCATCGGCATCGAGCTTCCAATTCCAGCTGATCAGCTGGTTAATCTGTTTTTTAGAGGCCAATACATCTTCAGGAATGCCCCGCTCTTTTGCAGCTTTAGTGATTTTTTGTTTAATATCTTTCGCGGCTTTTTTATATGCCGGAAAATCAATTAATCGTTTTAATTGTGCAGGTTGTTCGCTTGCAGGAACGGCTTTACCACGTTCAATACATTTTAAAATTTCAACGCCCGAACGGTTAACTTCCATTGGCTCAACACCTGGCACTCTGCGTAACGCATTTAAACTTGCAGGCTTGCGCTTAGCAATTTCAACCATGTTGTGCTCTTTAACCACAAAGTTAAGCGCGAGGTTTTTGCGCTCAGCCTTTTCACGGCGCCATGCAGCAAGCTCGCGTAATACCGCTAAGTCGTGCGGTCGTAATTGCCATGCATTTTTAATGTCTTTGTAGAGCTGCTCTGCGGGCGTTTGGTAAGCACGTTTTTGCGCGACTAACTCGCTTTCGCTGATAACAATGTCAAAAAAGCCAGCTTCATCAATTTGTTTTTTAATAATTTCAAAACAAGGCAATAAGTGATACGTATCGGCAGCGGCATAATCTAGCTGCTTTTCAGTGAGCGGGCGCTGTAACCAATTAGTACGCGATTCACTTTTATCAATTTCGATATCAAGTAACTCTTTAACCATGTGCGCAAAGCCCATGCAGTTACCATGGCCTAGTATTTGTAGTGCAAACTGGGTATCAAACAGTGGTGTTGGTACAAATCCAGCGTATTTTTGAAACACTTCAATATCTTCTGACGGTGAATGTAGTACCTTTAACACCTCAGGGTTTTTAAGTACTTGCCAAAAATCAAAAAGCGACAGCTCAGCCAGAGGGTCGATTAACGCTAAGTGCTCACCATCGTATACTTGAATAAGTGCAACTTCAGGGTAAAGCGTACGACGACGCATAAACTCGGTATCAATTGCCAGAACCGGTTTACCTGTAATTTTTTCTACAAAATCATTTAATTGATTTTGCGTTTCGATCAGTTGATATTGCACTTATACCCCTTTCTTTACCATAAAAAAGCCGGCTAATGCCGGCTTTAATTATTTTTCTTCGTCCTTTAAGGCTCTTCTTAGAATCTTACCAACGTTTGTTTTTGGTAGTTCATCTCTAAACTCAACGAGTTTAGGCACCTTATAGTTCGTTAAATTATCACGACAGTGCTTTATTATATCTTTTTCAGTTAAAGATTGATCTTTTTTCACAACAAAAACTTTAACTTGTTCGCCACTGACCTCGTGAGGAATACCGATAGCTGCTACTTCAAGCACGCCATCGTGCATAGCGACGACTTCTTCGATCTCATTTGGGAACACGTTGAAACCAGATACGATAATCATGTCTTTCTTACGATCAACAATGTAGAAGAAGCCTTCATCATCGTAAGTAGCAATGTCACCTGTTGCAAACCAGCCATCTTTTAAGCATTCTGCTGTTGCATCTGGGCGGTTATAATAACCTTGCATAACTTGTGGGCCTTTAACCCAAAGCTCGCCCGGCTCACCTTTCGCAGCTTCTTCACCATTTTCAAGCATAAGCTTAATATCAGTGCTAGGAGCAGGTAAACCGATTGAACCGTTATAACCTTCAAGGTCGTAAGGGCTAACAGTTACAAGTGGCGCACATTCAGTTAAGCCATAACCTTCCATTAATTTGGTCTTCGTTACAGCTTGCCATTTTTCAGCAACTGGACGCTGTACCGCCATACCACCACCAAGTGACATTTTTAAGCTTGAGAAATCAAGTTCAGCAAAACCTGGGGTATTTAGTAAACCGTTAAATAGCGTATTTACACCCGTTACCGCTGTAAATTTGTGCTGTGCTAGCTCTTTAACAAAGCCCGGCATATCACGAGGGTTTGTGATAAGTACGTTTAAACCACCGTATTTCATAAATGTTAGGCAGTTCGCTGTCAGTGCAAAGATGTGATAAAGCGGCAGTGCTGTGATAACCACTTCTTTTCCGCGCTCTAATACTTTGTCTAGACAACCTGATACTTGCTCAAGGTTACCAACCATGTTGCCATGCGATAGCATTGCGCCTTTAGATACACCCGTTGTACCGCCTGTGTATTGCAAAAATGCTAAGTCGTTTAAATCAACTTCAGGTTTTTTGTAACCCGCTTCATCACCAGCAAGCGCATCTGCAAATTTGATCACATTTGGCAATGAGTAGCTAGGCACCATTTTCTTAACGTGCTTCACCACAAAATTAACGATGTGCTTTTTAAGGCCGCCGACCATGTCACCCACTTGAGTAACCACGATGTGCTTGACGTTAGTTTTTGGTAATGCTTTCTCTAGAGTATCGGCAAAGTTTGCAAGAATAAAAATTGCTGAAGACTCTGAGTCATTTAACTGATGCTCTAATTCACGCACGGTATAAAGTGGGTTTACATTCACCACTACACAGCCTGCACGAAGAATACCTAAGATAGTCACAGGCGTTTGTAGTAAGTTCGGCATCATAACCGCTACTTTATCGCCTTTTTTAAGACCAAGATCATTTTGAATGTACGACGCAACACGTTTTGTAGCACTGTCTAACTCACGATAGGTCAACTCTTTACCCATGTTGGTAAAAGCTGGAAGGTCACTAAAGTCAGCAAAACTTTTTTCAAACAAGTCGAGTAGCGAGTGATAATGCTCAGGGTCGATTGTTTCAGGCATACCTTCTGGGTAGCGTTTAAGCCAGATTTTTTCCACTCTTAGCTCCTGTTTATAATTATATTTTTTAATAACCTTAAGCTAACTAAGGCCGTTTCTCAATGGAGTAAATACTCTAATGGTGCAGATAATCCCACATTTGGTGCAATTATACAATTAACTTGCTTTATACTGCCCAATAAATGCATGAACGTGTTCTAAGGTTAATGCAGGAAATTGCATATGGCAATGGTGACCACCAGGTATCTTATGAATTTTTAACTCTTTGTAATATTTACCATATACTTCTAAGTTTTGCTTTACAAAAGGAAACCCCTCATCGCCTAAAATAAGCTGACATGGCGCGTTAATTTGTTTAATGGTTGCAATACATTGTGCTTCATCAAAGCGAAATCCTGAGTGATTTTTAAGCTTTGGATCGGTTGTTAAGTACCACTTACCTGCTTTTTCGTAGCTATTTCGTGTCATTAATAACTCAGCTTGTGGGTATTCAAGGTCACCACTTGCAAGCCTTGCACTAATAATGTGCGCTTTTGAGTCAAATGCGCGAGGGCCTTTGCTGTTTACCCGCGCTCTATTTAATATTGCTTTACGAAGTTGGCCGCTCACTTCATTGCTGTTGGTTGTAACGCAGCCAATTCCCTCAATAAAGTTTACCGATGCTACCTTTTCAGGGAAGCAGCTCGCAAAAACGCCAGCCACCATGGCGCCCATAGAATGGCCAACTAAATGCACTTTCGTTACATCAAGCGACTCAATAAACTTATAGACGTCATCAATGTAGTCAATAAAGTAATAATGGGCGTCACTACTTCGCCAATCAGATAAACCATGGCCAGGAAAATCAAGGCAATACCAACGCTGATTTAGCTGCGCATTTTGTAACATAGGTATGTAACTATGTGCGTTATCAAGCCAACCATGTAAGGCAATCACAACCTCTTCGCCATGACCAAAGGTTAGGCCATGCATTGCCTGAGTGCCAGTTTGAAAAGAAAAAGGTTGCACAATTGCTCCTATTTATTAAGCGTTTCAACTTAAAGGCGTTTATTTATCGTCTGGCTAGTATACAATAATCCTCGCAGTATAAATAAGGGCACAATAATAAGGTTACATCAATGAAATTAAAATTAAGTCTTTTAGCATTATTATGCTCAGCAGGCTCAGTAATGGCTGAATCAGCACCAAAAAACATCATTTATATGATTGGTGATGGTATGGGCCCGGCGTACACAACTGCATATCGTTACTTTAAAGATGATCCAAATACTAAAGTTGTTGACCCAACTGTTTTCGATACTATTTTGCGTGGTATGGCACATACCTACCCTGACGATCATACCTATGTAACAGATAGCGCTGCAGGTGCAACAGCGCTAAGCAGTGGTCATAAAAGTTATAATGGCGCAATTGCCGTTGATACTGATAAAAAACCTGTAAAAACTATGCTTGAAGTTGCCAAAGAGCGCGGTATGACAACAGCACTCGTAGCTACTTCGCAAATCAACCACGCTACACCAGCAAGCTTTGCTTCACATAACGAATCACGCCGTAACTACGACGAGATTGCTAACGACTATATCGATAACAAAATCGCGGGTAAATTACCGGTTGATTTAATGTTAGGTGGCGGCACGAAATATTACGTTCGAGAAGACCGTAATCTAGTGGAAGAATTCAAAGCAGCTGGCTATCAGTACAGCGATGACTTTACAGCTATGAATGACTTAAAACAGGTTCCTGCACTTGGTTTATTCGCTGAAGTAGGTTTACCGTTTGCCCTTGACGAAAATCCAACACGCCTTACGCAAATGACGACTAAAGCGCTTGATTTACTTGATGGTCAAAACGACAAAGGTTTCTTTGTGATGATCGAAGGTAGCCAAATTGACTGGTGTGGTCATGCAAACGACATTGCATGTGCAATGGGCGAAATGGACGACTTTGCTAAATCGATTGAGCAAGCAAAAGCGTATGTAGATAAAAACCCAGATACCCTACTTGTTATCACTGCCGATCACTCAACAGGTGGCTTAACACTGGGCGCGCATGGTCAATATAAGTGGGAAACTGACGTTGTTAAAGGTGTTAAAGCAACTGCCGGCACTATCACAAAAGATCTACTTGAAAACGATGACTTAAAAGCAGTATGGCAAAAGTATTCTGATATCGAATTTACTGATGCAAACAGCATCAAGCTAAGCGAAGCTAAGAAAATGGGCGATAAAGCACTGCTACTTGCTGTAAAAGATATCATCAATCATGCCAGCTTCACGGGGTGGACTACTGGTGGCCACACCGCTATTGATGTACAAGTATTTGCCTATGGTAAACGTGCAGAAGATTTCTACGGTTCGCAAAACAATACTGCGATTGCCGACAAGCTGATAGATTTTATTAAGCAGTAATTTTATTGCTTAGAAATACTGTTCAATCATAAAAAAGCCTAAACATTTTGTTTAGGCTTTTTTGTGAATTCAGTTTTAGCTTTTATTAATCATACCAGTTAGCTATGCATATACATCAACGCCAATAAGGTTTTGCACTTCGGCGCGGCGCTCTAAGTTAGCAAATTCCGTATAGGTTGAAATCGCGCGACTGGTTTTTGGGTTGCTTGGTTTATCATAAATTGTTTGCTGATAGCTTTGCGACCCAGCTTTAAATTCATCGGCAATAGCAACAGCTTGAGGACTTGATTTAACATACTCTGTTGACGATTTTTGCTCAGCCGTTTGGTCTGATATCGCTTTAGGCTTATCAGTAATGGTATTTTTACGGCTATATTGACCGGGAATGTCACCGGTATAAAAGCCTGAGCCAATAGGTAAAGTCAAACTCGTAATTCCACATCAAACATGACTAAATTATGTGCCATAACTGACGGGCACGCAAGTCCCGTTATTCTTTCAGTTACTCTCGGCCTGGTAGCTTTTTCCAAGTCACTGTATCACGCACATATTTAGGCTGCGCATTGGCTGCAGTCACTGTATCACCGTGAGCATAAGCAGTTGCAATCGAGGCCAGCATGTACTTTGCATCAGGCAGTAAAATGGCTTCATTTAAACTTACATTTGCAAGTTCTGTAACTAGTGCAGGATAAGTCTGCCAACCTGTACCCACCGCTGTTGCAGCCATTTCAGGTAGCGTTAGCAACTCAGGTTTAATGACTTGCTCTTCATCAACAAGCGTCATCAGGCCATTATTATCAGCTTTATAATGAGCGTAATAAATCTCACCCATACGTGCATCAATAGCAGAAAACACATCGCTGGCTTGGTCTTGCTCAAACGCTTGTTGTGCCATCATCTGCAATGTTGATACGCCAACCAAAGGTAAGCGTGCGGCATAAGCTAAACCTTGTGCAATCGCAACACTGATACGCACGCCCGTAAAGCTACCCGGTCCTTGACCAAAACCAATCACATCTAAGTCGGTTAGTTTACATTGCGCCTTTACGAGTAACTCATCAATTAAAGGCAAAATCTTTTGGCTGTGCTGCTGTGGGCACTCTTCAAAATGATGAAATGTTTGCCCTTGATAATGTAGCACCAGCGATAAAGCTTCAGTTGATGCATCTAAGGCAAGAATATTGTGTTTAATCATCTAAGTTACTCTAATTGATCTGTTCTAAAAACGCGTTTGCCATTGCTAAATCGCGCGTGCGGCGCATAGGTGGCAAACTTTTTAAAAATACTTGGCCGTAATGGCGTGTTACTAGGCGGTTATCACAAATAACCAACACACCTTTATCTTTGCTATCGCGAATAAGTCGCCCTACCCCTTGCTTTAATGCAATGACCGCTTGGGGTAATTGAATATGCGCAAATGGGTCTTTGCCTTGTAACTGGCAATCTTGCATTTTTGCTTGCAGCAATGGGTCATCTGGTGCGGCAAACGGCAATTTATCAATGATAACACAACTTAATGTGCTGCCTCTAACATCTACGCCTTCCCAAAATGAGGCTGTGCCGAGTAAAACGGCATTACCGTGACGGGTAAACTTCTCAAGGATAATGCGTTTAGACATTTGCCCTTGCATATAAACCGGATAATCCATTTGTGTGGTTAAACCTTCCGCCACTAAGTGCATCATACGATAACTAGTAAACAGCACAAAGCAGCGACCTTTAGCTGATTTAATCAACTCAAGGGTCAGCTTGATAATTGCATGGGGCATATTATTCGCATGAGATTCAGGTAAGTAGCGCGGCAAACAAAGTAATGCTTGTTGTTGATAATCAAACGGACTTTCAACAATCATGCTTTGCGTTGGCTTTAAGCCAAGGCTAGCGTTAAAGTGCGCTAAGTCGTTATCGACCGATAAAGTCGCCGATGTAAATACAAAACCTGCTCCTGTGTCTTTCATCATCTGAGCGAATTTAGCCGATACATTAAGCGGTGTAATGTTTACCGTTAGGTATCGGCGAGTGGTTTCGTACCAATAACTATAGCCCGTTTGTGCGGTATCAAATACCCGCTCTAACTGACCTTTAAAGGCCAGTGTGCGCTCAAACGGATGCTCTATTTTTTCGCTACGGTCTAAGCATAACTTTAATACTTGGTATAAAAAGTCGAGGTCGCTAATGACCCGGTGCAGTGCTGCACAAATCTCTTTATCAGCCAGCTTTTCACGCCAATCACCACGGCTACCATCAAGCCCAAACTGCAAGCGTAAATCTGCCACGCTAGTTTCTAACTTGTTGAGGGTTTTGCCTAATTGCAGCATATCAGAGATATCGGCACGGTAAATTGCTCGTAAGTCATTAATTAAATCCACCAGCTTTTTGGTACTAACACTTTCACCAAAATAGTCACTGGCAATTTCACTGAGCTGATGAGCCTCATCAAAAATATAGGCGTCTGCCGTAGGCATTAATTCAGCAAAGCCTGTGTCTTTTACAGCCATATCTGCAAAGAATAAATGATGGTTGATCACCACCACGTCAGCTTCCATGGCATTTAAGCGGGCTTTACGAATATAGCAATCTTGAAAATCGGGGCACTCTTTACCCAAACAGTTATCAGCCGTTGAGCTAACATAAGGCAGTACCTTGGCGTCTTCTTCTATGCCTATACAATCTGCTAAATCGCCCGAACGGGTTTCACTTGCAAACTTTGCCACCATCGCAAGTTGATGCATTACATCTGGATCATCAGTTGGCACATGCGCAACGTGCTGGCTTAAGCGATAGGTACACAAATAATTCGCGCGGCCTTTTAAAAGAGCGACTTTTTTAGTGGCGCTCAGTGCTTTGACTAAATTGGGTAAATCACGATGAAACAACTGCTCTTGTAGTGCTTTTGAACCCGTTGAGATAATGGTTTTGCCTTTTGATTTTAACGCAGGCGCTAAGTAAGCATAGGTTTTACCCGTGCCTGTGCCCGCCTCAACCACTAATTGGTGACGTTTTTTTAAGGCATCGTCAACTGCAACAGCCATGTCAATTTGTGGCTGCCGAGGAGTATATCCATCAAGAGAAAGTGCAAGGGGGCCAGTGGCACTGAAAAGTTGTTTGATAAACTTCGCCAATAGATTAAAAGTGATGGGCAGATTTTACGTAACTGACTTGCCAAGGGCAAGACTAAATGAGGAAGCAAGGCTTCCTCATGGTTAAAAGTATGATTGCGTTTAAATCATTGTCCTTGAATCGTTAATGTCACGCCCGATGCAGCTCGGTAACCCTGTAAATCTATGTACCAAGTTCCACTTTGTGGGTTATCAAATTGACAACTTTCTTCGTTACCATTTTTGTAGGGCCGACATAGATAATTTGAACTTGTTGACGCTGAGCCATAGTTAACATACAAATCTGCATCGCCACTACCGCCAGATATAGTCACCGTTAAATTACTAAGGCCTGCCGGTATTTGTTGAGTAAAGCGCTGCCAACTACCGGTAGCGACACTCATGTTTGTCTCAGTTCGGTCAACGTTTTCGCCGCCACCTGAGGTGCTATAACTTCCCGTGAGTGACACATTCGAAATCTCATTCCACGCTTCAACCATGGCATGATACGTGCCAGTTTGAACTGACGACATCACACAACTTTCATTACTTGTTGAGGTTGTGCTTTTACAATCAAAGTCTTGTAATGTTGGTTTACTGCCAAATTTAACGTATAAATCGGCATCGCCCGAGCCGCCCTCAGTTACAAACTCAAGGTTACTGCTCATTGCGGGTACATCAAGTGTAAAGAATAACTGCTCTTTTGCTGCGCCCGACAAACCTGTTTTAGCTACGCCATTTTCAAGCTGATTAGTCGGCTCAGTTACTACATCACCGGCATTTTTTGCCATTTCAGCAACATAACTCACTGCTAGTTTTGCAAATTTACTCGCGTGAGCCGCATCAAATTGGGCATCATTTGATGTGTGGATCAATGGGTTAATATCACTCATTGTTGATTCAAATGGCATTGAGGCGGCAAACCCTTGTTGATACCAAGAGGCATGATCTGAGCAGCCATAACCACATTGATCAAAGCCATAGCTCACTGCGGGCTGGTAAGCATCGAGCAACTGCGATAAATACTGATTTTGCGATGAGTTTGTGTAATCTGTCATCATCACAATATCTGTGCTACTGCCGTTATTGCCAGTCATATCAAACTGTACCATGCCTACAACATTCTTACCCTGTGTTTTATAACTTTGAGCAATATCTTTTGAGCCCCTTAGACCTACTTCTTCAGCAGCAAACCCCATAATTTGTATGGTCCGCTGAGGTTGGTAGTTATTTTCCACTATTGCTTTTAAGGTTTGTGTGAGCACTGCAATACCCGAGGCATTATCATCTGCACCAGGAGCTCGGCCATTACTTGGATTAGACTGATTGATTGAGTCTAAATGGCCACCAATAACGACAATTTCATCTGCTTTTTCTGCACCAGGAATGGTCACAATAACTGATGATTGCGAAAAACTATGGTTAAAATACTCAACACTGATATCACTGCGGCTACTAGCTATTTGCTGCCAATGGCTCTTTAACCAATCAGCTGCATCAACACCACTTTGCACGGCATAATATCGGTTATGAAAGTTCATCATGCTATTAACCGTATCGCTCAGTTCACTACTATCAATCGATGATATTAGCGCATTAACTGTCGCGGCATTATCAATACTGTAGTTTACTAGGCTCGCATTCATCGCAGTCTGCGAAACCGCATTTAATTGCTGGGTATAGAGCTCTGCATCTGCTAATGAGTCATGGGCTACAAAACCACCGCAGCGATGATAGTTATCGTGCATAAACTCACTTAAACCAGCGATATCCTGCTTGTTAACGCGCATAAAATTAACTTGATTCAAAACCGATTTTTGCATCGCAAAATTGCTGTTTAGTTTACGTTTACTCACGGTATCTTGTTGAAAGTGCTCAGCAGCAAGGGCATCAATAGTGACCCAAATTGTTTCGTCTTGCGCTGCATAACTTAGTTGGCTCAGTGACAGTGTTGCAAAGCCTACTAAGCACTGTGTTAGGCGGGTTGTCATAATCAATCCTTTTATGATGTGTATTTTAATGAAAATAAAAAAGGGAGCCGAAGCTCCCTAAAAGGGTGGCTAGTTAGCCGAAATGGTGAGAGTTACACCACTTGCAGCGCTGTAGCCGCGAAGGTCGATATACCAAGTACCCGCTTGAGGGTTTGTAAATGTACAGGTTTCGCTATTGCCGTTTTTATATGGACGGCAGTCATAGCTAGATGTTGTCGATTGCGAACCAAAATTCACATACAAGTCAGCATCACCAGAGCCACCAGAAATAGTCACATCCAGTGACGAATAACCCGCATCTAGATCTTGTGTAAAACGAGTCCAGCCATTTCTTGCTACACTCAAGTTAGACTCAGTGCGGTTAATCGGCGTTACACCACCACCGCTGCCCGAATCATAGCTACCTGTGAGTGATACACCTGAAATTTGATTCCACGCTTCAACCATTACGTAGTAAGTACCTGCTTGTACGTTACTAATAGCGCAGCTTTCTGTACTGCTAGATGAAGTGCTTTTACAATCAAAGTTGCTCAGTGTTGGTTTTGCGCCATACATAACGTAAAGGTCTGCATCACCACTTCCACCAGTTGTATTGAATTGCAAGTTCGTTGCGTCTGCTGGCACTTCAAGGGTAAAGAACATTTGATCTTTAGCAGCACCACTGATCCCTGTACGTGGCACACCATTGGTTAGTTCTTCATCACCGCCCGGAGGTGGCTCAGTTGTTCCACAGCTACTACCCGCACTCAAGCTCGAAGTCACACCAACCGCCGCAAGCGCAGCTTGAACATCTGCTGGTTCGTAATTTAAATCACACGCTGCATCCATCACGCCGTTACCTGCTAAATCCCAGTTTGTGCTGGCTGTCCAGTAAAGTTGGTTAGCGCGCGCCATCACAACAAACGCCTTTTGCGTATCCCAACCTGGTGTTGTTGCAAGGTTATAAAATGCCTTGTTGAATACACCTGAGCTGTAGTGCACATCCATACCAGAGTAATAATTGTTTTGATGGTCAATCGAGCTGCCATCTTGGGTGGGGTTATTCATGTAACGTAATGCACCGTTACCTTTAAAGATTTCCTGACCCACTAACCAGTCATTTGAGCCTTTCATGTAAAACTCAGCTGCTTCACCTGCCATATCAGAGAAAGCTTCGTTCAAACCACCTGATTTACCTGAATAAATAAGCCCTGAATTTTGTTCGGTAAAACCATGGCTCACTTCATGGGCCGATACATCAAGGCTAACCAGTGGATAAAACGTATTTTGACCATCACCAAATGTCATGGCACTGCCATCCCAAAATGCATTTTCGTAGTTATTACCATAATGAACACGCATTTTTAGCTGGAAGGTTAAAGGCGCGGTACCTAACCAGTCGCTATACATATTGAAAATAACGTTACCAAAATAATGTGCATCATTTAATGGCGAGTATGCCCCGTTTATTTCTTTAAAGGTATTTTCTGGGCATGTAAACGAATACGCTGACGAACCACTTGTACCACCATTTAAATTAATGGTTCTTACGTTAGCGTTATTCATCGTACAAGTACTGCCTGACTGAGTAACATCTAGGCTATCAAAATCAGTACCGTAAATGTATTTACCGGTTTTTAAGTTACCGCCTGGGCCCGTTGCACTGGCATGTTGTAAGTTATCGAAGCTAAATAAAACTTCACCGCTGTTTGCATCAATAATTTGATACGGACGAGATGGGTTATCACCATACGTCACATAAGATACTTCATACACTAGGTGTGCAACGCTGTCTTCATCTAGCCAAATAGCTAAGCGTGATTGTTCATTATGCTTTTTTAACCCAACTGATTTAATTGCTGCGGGTGAGTTAGCAAGGCCCTTCGCCATTGCTTTTTTCTTGTTAAGTGCCGGAGACACTGAATCGATGTCGGCGGCAATGTCATACACTGCTGCACCATGTGCGCGTTTTAATTGGCCATTACCATCAAATGTAAGGCTAACCGTATCGCCGATGACAGGTAGACCTTGATACATCTGCTGATAACGGCGCGTGGTGTTGCCGTTACTGGTTTTGATTTCTTTTAATACAACTAAATCATTCCCTGCACCTAAACCAACTAACTGATTTGGATTTGCACTCAATACAGATGATGCATTGGTTTGCAAAGCTTGGTTAATCCCTGTTTGTTCGTTTAGGTATTTCTTGTTCGCAGCTACTGCACTTGTTGCTTGAGTCAAAGCAAAAGCAGCAAGAGTTGCTAGTGTGATTTTAGATAAATTCACGTTTACGCTCCGTTAGATTGTTATGTATTTAATATTTTCCTAGTAACCGGACTGCACTGTTCCCGATTAGTGACCAGCCTAGATTGATTGGAATGAAATTGAAAATGAAACAAAAAATTTACAAATAAAGTATTAACTCTAAACTAAAACCCTATAATTAACAGTAGGATAAGAAAATTAAAGTTTATTAATTGTTAACAAATAAAGTGAAAGTGTAAAAATATTGATACAAAATAATAA
>NZ_JACSOG010000044.1:0-30529 GCF_014349195.1 Pseudoalteromonas sp. BZK2
ACGACTTTTATTTTAAATTCGAGGGAATATCTACGCTGTGACTTTACTTTCATGATTACTGACTCCAAAAAGGTGTCTACTTTTATGGAGTCAGATCAGAACGGTGTTGAATGTAAGGCGCGCCAAGCAAGCGTGACGCCTACGATTGATGTAGGCGTGAAATTTATTTCGCGCGCACTTAGCTGATAGCCGATTTTCTCGAATAAAAAACAACCATCATATAGCAATGTGGTTCAAGTGCTGGTATACTCCCGCGTCTGCCACGTTGCGTTCTATTGCCAGATATTAGTTTAGCCTCTAATTGATGGCTCAAAGTCTTAAACTCGAAGGGGTTAAAGCATTCAACTTAGAGCGGTAATTAATAATAATTACCTGTGGTTTTAATTAAAAAACATTGGATTTTAATAAATGAAAACGTTTGTTGCTAAGCCAGAAACAGTAAAACGTGACTGGTACGTAGTTGACGCTGAAGGTAAAACTTTAGGTCGCATCGCTACTGAAATCGCTCGTCGCCTACGCGGTAAGCATAAAGCTGAATACACTCCTCACGTAGATACTGGTGATTACATCATCGTTATCAACGCTGAGAAAGTTACTGTTACTGGTAATAAAGCAAAAGACAAAATGTACCACGCACACACTGGTTTCCCAGGTGGTCTTAAGTCTACTACTTTCGACAAGCTTCAAGCTGCAAAGCCTGAAATGATCATCGAAAAAGCTGTTAAAGGCATGTTGCCACGTGGTCCTTTAGGCCGCGCAATGTACCGTAAACTTAAAGTTTACTCAGGTACTGAGCACAACCATGCTGCACAACAGCCTCAGGTTCTAGACATTTAAGGAGCACTATCATGGCAAATCAATACTACGGTACAGGTCGTCGTAAAAGTTCAAGTGCTCGCGTATTCTTACGCCCAGGCACTGGTAACATCGTAATCAACAAGCGCTCTCTAGAAGAGTACTTCGGTCGTGAGACTGCTCGCATGGTTGTTCGTCAAGCATTAGAGCACGTAGAAATGACTGAAAAGTTTGACCTACACATCACTGTTTCAGGTGGTGGTACAACTGGTCAAGCTGGTGCTATCCGTCACGGTATCACTCGTGCACTTATGGAGTTTGACGAGTCTCTACGTCCTACACTTCGTAAAGCAGGTTTCGTTACACGTGATGCACGTAAAGTTGAGCGTAAGAAAGTGGGTCTTAAGAAAGCACGTAAGCGTCCACAATTCTCAAAACGTTAATATTTACGTTTATCAGAATACCAAAAACCCAGCTCCGGCTGGGTTTTTTGTTTTTGGAGCTGATAGCTGAAGTACAAAAACCTACCTTTTTTCGTTCGATATTTAACCGCTGTTAATAATTAGTGCGTATTACAGTAAAAAAACTTCAAGATTTAGCAAAATTAGCTTAAATCCATCAGTTAATTGATGAAATTTTTTGCTACAATTGGGGGGCAAGTAATGTGAGTGAGTTCAACAACAGCTAATGCAGAATTCTGTTTCCTCTTAGTGAGGTTGATCTTGGTCAGTATATTGTTTTTTTATATGCGTTATCATAACCAGCGGCTTCATACTCGAGCTAACCTAAATTAATAATTCATTAAATAGGGTTTATTCGAGCATGAGACTGTGAATAACCTTGTTTTAATCAAGGGTTTTAATTATGATCGCGTCTATTTTGAAATTTCTAAAAATTAACCTGCTGTAACTGATGTTCTCAATATGGCAAGTGTTGGGAATCATAGTGGAGATAAGTGGATGAGCAATGCGCCTGTAGACAATGGCCGACGTCGCTTTTTAACCATAGCTACCTCTGTTGTTGGTGGTGTTGGTGCGGCTGGGGCTGCTGTTCCTTTTATTGCGTCTTGGAATCCAAGTGAGCGAGCTAAATCTGCGGGTGCGCCTGTAGAAGTAGATATCAGCAAGCTTGAGCCAGGACAATTAATACGTGTTGAGTGGCGAGGAAAACCTGTTTGGGTTATTAATCGTACACCAAGAATGCTTGAACAGATGAAAGAACATGAAGGTCAACTTCGTGATCCTGCGTCTGAAGAGCCTCAACAACCTGAATCATCAACCAATGAATATCGTTCGCAACGTCCTGAGATCTTCGTTGCTGTTGGTATTTGTACGCACTTAGGTTGTTCTCCTAGCTTCCTACAAGGTGGCTTTGGTGAGAAAGTAGAGGGCACAGATGACGGTTTCTTCTGTCCGTGTCACGGTTCTAAATTTGATATGGCTGGTCGTGTATTCCAATCTGTACCTGCACCATTAAATCTAGAAATTCCTCCGTATACCTTCCTTGATGACACGACTATTCTAGTCGGTGAAGAAAAAGGAGTGGCGTAATGTTTGGTAAAATTATTGGTTGGATCGACGATCGTATTCCAATGACACGTGTTTGGAACATGCATATTGCACAGTATCCAGCACCAAAAAACTTTAACTTCTGGTACTTCTTTGGCTCTCTAGCCATGTTAGTACTTGTTAACCAAATCGTAACTGGTATCTGGTTAACAATGAACTTCGTACCATCTGCTGAAGGTGCTTTCGCATCGGTAGAATACATCATGCGTGATGTTGAATACGGTTGGTTACTTCGTTACCTTCACTCAACAGGTGCATCAGCGTTCTTTATCGTTGTATACCTGCACATGTTCCGTGGCATGATCTACGGTTCTTACCAAAAACCACGTGAATTACTGTGGTTATTCGGTATGTTCATCTTCTTAGCGCTTATGGCTGAAGCTTTCATGGGTTACTTACTTCCTTGGGGACAAATGTCTTTCTGGGGTGCACAGGTAATCATTTCACTATTCGGTGCGATTCCGGTTATTGGTGATGATTTAACGCTTTGGATCCGTGGTGACTACGTAATTTCTGGTGCTACGCTTAACCGCTTCTTTGCACTACACGTAATTGCATTACCTTTAGTAATCGTTATCTTAGTATTCTTACACATTGTTGCACTACACGAAGTGGGTTCAAACAACCCAGATGGTGTTGAAATCAAGCGTAAGAAAGGCACTGTAGCTGAAGAAGATAAGCCTAAATTCAAATTCCACGAGTATTACACCAACAAGAAAGACATTGTTGATGCAATCCCGTTCCACCCTTACTACACAGTAAAAGATATTGTGGGTGTGGTTGGTTTCTTAATCTTATTCTGTTGGGTTGTATTCTTTATGCCTGCGATGAATGGTTTCTTCTTAGAAGCGCCAAACTTCGAAGCAGCTAACCCGCTGAAAACACCAGAGCACATTTTCCCAGTTTGGTACTTTACGCCATTCTACGCAATCCTACGTGCAATCCCTAACAAGTTAATGGGTGTTGTGGCGATGGGTGCATCTATCGTAGTGCTTGCGTTACTACCTTGGATTGACCGTGGTTCGGTTCGCTCTATTCGTTATCGTTGTGGCTTACACAAGTTAAACATCGCACAATTCGTGGTAACTTTCGTTATCTTGGGTTGGGTTGGTGCTACACCACAAACTGATTTCAAAACGCTGTTATCGCAAATCACGACTGTGACATACTTCATGTTCTTCGTATTGTTATTTGTTTACAGCAAGAATGAGAAAACTAAGCCATTACCAACGAGGTTGACGAAATGATGAAAAAGCTAATTATCGGTTTATTCGCATTGTTGCCATCGTTGACAATGGCAGCAGGTCCTTCGGTTCCTTTAATGGATGCGAACATTGACCTTAAAGATAACGCATCTTTACAGCGCGGTGCTAAATTGTTCATGAACTACTGTCTTGGTTGTCACCAAATGCAGTATCAACGTTATGAGCGTACGTTCCGCGATATCGGTATTCCTACTGAGATTGGTCAAGAGCAACTAATTTTTGATGGCTCAAAAGTAGGTAGCCACATCAAAAATGCGATTGATAAAGATGACGCAGCTAAATGGTTTGGCGCAGCGCCACCGGATCTTACGCTTGTAGCGCGAGTTCGTGGTACTGACTGGATCTATACTTACCTGAAGTCATTCTATAAAGATGAATCTCGTCCGTTTGGCGTAAACAACGTTGTTTTCCCATCGGTAGGTATGCCACACGTTCTTCAAGAACTACAAGGCTTACCAACACCAATCACTGAAGAAGTGGAAGAACATGGTCACACAGTGACTAAAGTTGTTGGCGTTGAGACAGATGGTTCTGGTGAAATGAGTGTTGACGAGTACGATCGTGCTGCTCGTGACTTAACTAACTTCTTAGCTTACGTTGGCGAGCCGTCACGTTTAGAGTCAGAAGCGTTAGGTCTAAAGGTAATTGGTTTCCTAGTGATTCTATTTATCTTGGCATTCATGCTGAAGAAAGAATACTGGAGAGATGTTCACTAATCCTGGGCATTTTGAAAGGTAGTTTTGTGATAGGGGCTTAAGCCCCTATTGCTGTTTTTGTAATATAATGGAGGTAGGCATGGCCGTAGCTGCCAATAAGCGCCCTGTAATGACCCTGTTTTCTGGTGCTAACTGTATGTATAGCCATCAAGTACGTATCGTACTTGCTGAAAAAGGTGTAAGTGTTGACATTCACCTGGCTGAAAAGGATAACCTGCCAGAAGCACTTCATGAGATTAACCCTTACGGTACAGTACCAACACTGATCGATCGTGAGCTTGGTTTATATCAGGCAAACATCATCATGGAATACCTTGATGAACGTTTCCCTCATCCTCCACTAATGCCAGTTTATCCGGTTATGCGTGGCCGTAGTCGTCTGATGATGCATCGTATCGACACGGATTGGTATAGCCTAGCTAACAAAATCACTAGCGGTAGCAGCGAAGCAGCGCAAGCACGTAAAGAGCTGACAGAAGCGTTACTTGCAATTGCACCAATCTTCTCTGAAGCACCTTACTTCATGAGTGAAGAGTTCAGCTTAGTTGATTGTTACTTAGCACCATTACTTTGGCGTTTACCTGAGCTTGGCATTGAGCTTAATGGTGCAGGCGCGAAAGAGCTTAAAGAATACATGTTGCGTTTATTTGAGCGTGAATCATTCCAAGCTTCACTAACTGAAGCAGAGCGTGAGATCCGTTTATAATGACGCCTAATCGTCCTTATTTACTACGCGCTTTCTTTGATTGGATTGTTGATAATCAGTGCACACCACACTTAGTGGTTAACGCTGATTTTCCTGCTGTACAAGTACCAACACAGTTTGTGCAAGACGGTCAGATCGTTTTGAACATTAGCCCATCAGCGGTAACACAATTTGCAATGGACAACCAACAGCTTAGCTTTAATGCGCGCTTTGGTGGCCAACCAATGCAAGTGTACGTACCTATGGGTGCTGTGCTCGCAATTTATGCACGTGAGAATGGTGAAGGGACTGTATTTACTGCAGAAGAATTCATCGAGGACGAAGACGATTTTGCTCCGGTATTAGAAAGTGTTGAAACACCTGACGATATTACGCCAGATGATGAACCACCTGCTAAACCAGAGAAGAAAAAAGGTGCTCACTTACGAGTGATTAAGTAACCTTAGTCAGACAAAAGAAAACCCGCTATTTAGCGGGTTTTTTATTATTAATTAACTATTTAGCGTTACAGATATTCAAACACTTTAATAACACGTTCAACGCCTGATACGTTACGTGCTACATCAACCGCCAAATTCGCTTCAGAATCGCTCACTAAGCCCATTAAAAAGACTTCGCCATTCTCTGTTACTACTTTGATGTTATTGCTGCTGATGCTTTCTGTGGTGAGCAATTGCGTTTTCACTTTAGAAGTTAACCAAGAGTCGTGCGTTTGCGTACTCATACCAATATTTGAACCAATGCGAATTTGGTTGTGGATTTTACGAATGCCATCAACGCCCTCAATAGCGCGTTGTGCTTCGTCTTTCATTTCTGTGTTAGCAACTTGGCCAATCATAAGCACAATACCATTGACGCTGATAACGTTTACGTTGGCAAATTTATGTAGTCGCTCATTTTCGCTAATAGCGATAGAGCTTTTAATTTCGATGTTGTTATCGTCGATTTGTGAACCGATTGTGCGGCGATCATTCGCGGCAGTTACAGCGCCCGCTGTACCGGCGACAACGGCAGCTGCACAGCCTTGCAGCAATAAAACGGTACTAATAACAATTAAAGACTGTTTAAACATTAATTTTCTTCCTGTGGGAATAAGGTTAAATCGATAAGTTCACTGAGGCAGTGCAAATTCACTAAATGCGACTCAACGATACGGCTTGGGCGCTTTGATGGCACACGAATTTCAACGTCATTTGGGCCAAGTAAGCCAACTAATTCACCACCGTCATCACCAACAAGCACAATCACTTTCATATCACGAGTCAGTGCCGCTTCAACTGCTGAGATAATTTGCTTTTCATTACCATTAACTGCAATTGCTAATAAAAGGTCGCCTTGCTGAGCAAATGCACGAATTTGTCGTGCAAAGGTTTCGTGCTCATCGTTATTGGCTGCTGCGCCTAAGTTAACTTGGTCTTGTGCAAGCGCAACTGCGGGTAGGCAAGGGCGCTCGGTTTCATAAAAGTTAATTAATAGCCCTGCCATGTGCTGTGCCAACATATGACAGCTAGGAGTGCCACAACATAGCAGCTTATTGCCGTTAATGAGGCTTTGTGCAATGGTGAATGCTGCTGATTCAAGTGCGCTTGGCAGTACTTCACCTGCCGCTATTTGAACTTGAATATTTTCAGTAAAGATTTTTTTTATCGTTTCTTGCATAACCTACCAAATTAAGCCGACGCCAAACGGCGTTAGTAAACATTTTTAAACCAGTTTAGGGTGCTGTTAAGCTCACCTGTTATAGCGACATAATCTATTCGCATAGACTGGTTTGAGATTTTTTTCTCGGCAAGATAATGGCTAATCGTGCGCCTTAATCGTTGCTGCTTTTGTTTGCTGAGCGCATAGTTTGCGCCACCACGCAAGGCGTTTTTTCTAAATTTTACTTCTACAAATACCAGCGTTTGCCCGTCACGCATTATTAGGTCTAGCTCACCGTATTTACATAAGTAATTGCGTTCAATGGCTTTTAAACCATGTTGTATTAAATATTGTTCAGCCTGTTTTTCGTAATACAGGCCTTTTTCGCGGCTATTTTGCCATAATTGCTTAAACCAAGACATAGCTTCATCCTTGAGCTATTACTACGTTTTAAAAAGATTATTCAGCAGCGTTAATTCCAAAGGCAGATTGCATAAATAATGGAATTGGTTGCTCAGTCGCTAAATCAACCGCAATAATTTGTTTATTCTTGTACTGTGCCCAATCTAAAGTGCGCGTAACATAGCCATTGCTGGCAATGCTCAGTTGACCACTGATACCACTAAAGCGTTTACCTTGCACCATGCTTAATTGCTTCACATCACCTAGCATACTGGCTGCATCGAATGCCATGGCAAATAAGCGCTGGCTTATATCTGCGTTTTCTGGCCATAAACTTTCGTATTGCTGGCGTAAATTGTGTTGTTGAATTTGACCATCAAGCATCCAAGGTAGTTCCGTAAAATAAAGGCCATCTAAATCGCCTTTGTCGGTTCTATCGATTTGCTTACTGTGGCTTTTTGAGCTGGCATAAAGCGGAATACGCTCAGCAAAAGTACTTACGTTTACGTCTAAATAGGGCTTGATTAAACGCGTTTCAGTAGCATCACCTAAAATATAAATCACATCAATGTCGCTGCGCGAGCGAGTTTCACTTTCAACTTCTTGCTTGAATAACGATTTGGCAACTTTAATACGCTCTTTGCTTTGGTCTACTTCAAGTAAGCCAGTGATTGTTTTCGGCATGTCGTCTTTACCAGAGTAAAGCCCAATTTGCGGTTTAACTTCGCTGTAGCGTTGCCACTGCGTATTGAAGTATTCAACTAGGCGTTGGCCGTTACTATTATTTGGCGCTAGTAGCATCGGCTTTTGATAGCCCGCTGTTAAAAATCGTTCTAACGCTTGCTGAACTTCATGTTCAGGACTTAAAGCAAAGAAAAAGTGCTGTTGTGAAATTCGCTCACCATCAAAGGTGTTTAAATGCATCACTGGGTAATCAACTAGTGTTTGAGCGTTGGTTAGCTTTTCGATATTAGTTTTTAATAAAGGGCCGATAACAAAATCAGCATTAAATTCGCTGAGTTTAAGTGTAATTTCAGCGGCTGATAGCGACTCATCAATAAATAATGTTTGTTCTAATGATTTTCCATCTAAGGCAGCAAGCACACCTGCTTTTAGTGCATCACCTAATCGCTCATTGGCGCCTGATTGAGGGAGTAGTACTGCGAGGCGGTTTACATTTAAAGGTTCAATTTGTACTAGCTCTGTTACCTTTTTAGGCAGCACCTCAGCTGCTGGGTGACCCGGGTAGCGACGCAGCCAGTTGTTCATTGCTTGATGAAGCTCAACAGGCGCACCTAAATACACTTGGTGATAGAGCGCTAAATTGACCCAACCTTGTTGCACCACAGAGCCACGATTAAAACGCTCAAGTGCGTACGATGAAAGCTGGGTTAGGCTTTGCCATAAATCTTTGTTTAGATTGGCAACGATAAAATTGTTTTCGCTGCTAAGTGTTGATGCTTTAAAAAAGAAAGGCATTGCTCGTTTTGGCATGCCTTGCGATGCATAAACACGCGCAGTTAAATATTGGTGCCATGCTTGATGTTCAGGCTGGCTTAACTGTGGCTCGAGCTGCTGTAACTGAGCTAAAGCTAAATCACTTTTGCCTTGATGCTCTTGTGCAAGAGCAATGTAAAGTTTGTTTTGAATTTGGTCTACACTTGGGGTCGCTTCTAGTTCAAGGCAGACTTTTTCTAGTAGTGCCCAGCGCTCCTCACTGATAGCCGCATCACGCGCAGTGTATAAAAGCTGTATTTTATCTGCGCCTTGACGATTTAGCGCTGCTTGGTACATAGATTGTGCGTCGGTTAGCTGTGATAGGGCAATACTCGATTGGCCCGATTGATTTTCTGCACTATTTCGAGGTTTTTCGGTTGTGCTACAAGCCGATAACCCTGACAATACAATTAATAGACTAACAAGTTTAAGTCGCACAATGATTTCCCGATACGTTAACGCGATTTGCTTATATTACTGACTGACGCAGGAGACCTCAATGTTAAATGAGGACAATTCAGATAAAATCGGCACTCTTTACATTGTTGCCACGCCTATTGGTAACTTTGATGACATCAGCCAGCGTGCCATCCAAACTCTATCTGAGGTTGACTTAATAGCCGCTGAAGATACTCGTCACACAGGAAAGTTGTTAAGCCATTTTAATATCAAAGCAAAAACCTTTGCTTTACATGACCATAATGAGAAACAAAAAGCCCAACAAATTGTAGATTGGTTAGAGCAAGGAATGAATATTGCGCTGGTATCTGACGCCGGCACGCCACTTATTAGCGACCCAGGTTATGCGGTGGTTAATTTATGCCGTGAACAAGGCGCGCACGTCACGCCGGTGCCGGGGGCATGTGCTGCAATTACCGCGGTGTGTTGTTCTGGTTTACCAACAGATCGTTTTCAGTTTATTGGTTTTACACCTGCAAAGAGTAAAGCAAGGCAGAGCTTTTTTATCGAAGCGGTAAACTCAGGTATTACTAGCATCCTGTATGAAAGTACCCACCGTATAATGGCGAGCCTTGATGATTTAGAAGCAGCTCTCGGTGCAGAGCAGCCAGTAGTGTTTGCCAAAGAACTTACCAAAACTTTCGAAACTTTTTTCAATGGCACAGTTGCCGAGCTAAAACAGTTCTTAACGGATGATCCCACTAAGCAGCGTGGTGAAATCGTACTGATGCTACCGGGTAAAGCAAAGCAAAGTGACGATATTCCAGAAGATGCGCGCCGCATGCTAGGTTTACTCGAAGCCGAAATGCCACTGAAAAAAGCCTGTGGTGTTGTGGCTGAGTATTTTGGTTTGAAGAAAAACGCACTTTATAAAGCAATTATTGACGAAAAAGGCTAATTCTTTACTGCATAGACGTGCGCGCTCAGGTATACTGCGCGCCGAGTCAGCCGAGATAATCGCTGCCTGCAACGAAAATGCGCAGGGGGAGGAAAGTCCGGGCTCCACAGGGCAGGGTGCCAGCTAACGGCTGGGGGGCGCGAGCCTACGACAAGTGCAGCAGAGAGGAGACCGCCAACTTCGGTTGGTAAGGGTGAAAGGGTGCGGTAAGAGCGCACCGGGCCACTGGTAACAGTTGGTTGCAAGGTAAACTCCACCCGGAGCAAGACCAAATAGGGTTCTATCATTTTAAATAATGAACGCGTGGCCCACGTGAGAACCGGGTAGGTTGCTTGAGCCATAGAGCAATTTATGGCCTAGACGAATGATTATCCACGACAGAACCCGGCTTATTGGCTGACTCACCAAATTTAAAGAAAGCCCACAGTAAAAACTGTGGGCTTTTTTCTGGGTGTTTAAAGTTATTTAGAAAATCCACTCCGCGCATACAAAACAGCGGCTTACTGGCTGACTCACCAAATCATATTAAAGCCCGTAGTGAATGCTACGGGCTTTTTTCTTTCTATATCTTTACGTAATTAAGAAAAACCACTCCGCTCAACATTCAAAATGAATCATCATTCTTTGCTCTTTAATCTCGATTACCCCTTTAAGTTGTTTAACCATTCTCTGCAATCTAGGAATATTTCTTAGGCTTACTAAGAAAGTCACTCATTATCATAACGGCTTGTTCTTCATATCCTTTAAGTCTGATTTACTTTTGCTTAAAGGATTGAAAGTGAGTGTTATTGAGGGCAGTACTAAGGAATTTGGCAATACGACTATTCTACTTCATAGCTTGGGTTCTTCTTGTTATAGAATCGAATGGTATAGCCGGATGACGGGCGCATCGACGAGTTTAGCGAGACTCACGCAAGGCAAGTACGTTGTTATTCGTAAATGGGCGCAAGTTAAAAATATGGCCGATGTTTCGAGTGAATTTAGTAGTCGAAATAGTGCGTTGATACACTTTTTAAATAACGTTGATATTGTTAAATCCCATGATGACTGGATCAGTGCCGCTAAGCAGCATTGTCTAAATTTGTTTGTTGAAAATGAAGGGCTAAAACCAGTTACTAAAGCGAGTTTCCCTAAACCGAGGTTGCAAGGAGCAATAGGAAAAGAAGTTGTTGTGAAATCGAAATTGGGTGAAAGGGAAATTGCTCAGGGCTTACTATTGCAGCTTGTTGGTAACCAGGCCGAAATTCAATTAACTAACTCAAAAAAGAAATATTTTTCAAATCAAGTGTATATAAGGTAGGTATTAAGCTGGTAGTTTAACTACCAGCTAATAAAACCTGAACTACAACCAAATCTTTTGTAACTCTGGCCATTGCTTTTCAAATTGTGCACTGGGTTTTGCTTTAAAGTCGCTGCGCACGAATTGGTTCATCTTACCTTCTACATAGGCGAGTAAGAAGTTGGCTAGGGTGCTTTCGTCTGACTGGAATGCTTTACCTTCGCGCAGTTTGCGCTCGCGTAGCACTTGCTTGAACTGAGTTTCTAGCTTTTCAAATAAGCCTTGTACACGCTCACGTAAACGCTCTTGCTCACCTTGTAAGGCATCACCGGTCAAAATGCGGGTAATGCCCGGGTTTTTCTCGGCGAAGGCTAACAATAACAGCAAAATATTGTATACACGTGTTTGGCTTTCTTTCTCATTTTCTAAAATGAGGTTAATGCGTGATAACAGGGTATCTTCAATAAACTCGATTAGGCCCTCAAACATCCGTGCTTTACTCGGAAAATGACGATATAACGCAGCTTCAGACACACCGACCTCAGCCGCGAGTTTTGCGGTTGTGATACGTTGACCTGGGCTGGTTTCTAACATTTGTGCGAGTGCTTGCAGAATCTGCTCTTTGCGATTACTTCTTTTTGTCGCAGGCATGACCATTCCTTTCTTATAATTTATTACTTGCGCTGTTGGGAGTCAGACAAGCCATTTTTTGTGCAAATGAGTGGCTTATGTTAATGTTTTATTCAGTTTCTTTCCAGCATTTTTACAAACGCTTGGCAAGCTCAGTCATTACGCTCATGGCTAAATCTTTTTTACTTCCCATTGCTAAATCTAGCTGCTCATTGTGCCAGAAGAGTGTTAAAGCATTATGATCAGAATTAAAGCCAAGGCCTTCTTTTGATACGTCATTTGCGCAGATCATATCGAGGTTTTTGTTCTTTAATTTACCTTGAGCATAGCTTGCAACATCTTGAGTTTCTGCCGCAAAGCCAACGGTATAAGGGCGGTTTTCGCTAAGCGCAGCGACATTAGCGATGACATCTGGGTTCTTAACTAAAGTGAGGGTCAGTTCATCACCTTGCTTTTTCATCTTTTGCTCATGAATTGCAGCTGCACGGTAATCAGCCACTGCTGCACAGCCGATAAAAGCATCCGATTGCGCGGCCAGTTCCATTGAGGCGGTAAGTAATTGCTCAGCACTTTCTATATTAGTAAGCAGGGCATTAGCAGGTGCTTTAATTGTTACGGGGCCTGAAATCAGATTTACCTTTGCACCTAGCGCAAGTGCAGCTTCTGCAAGGGCATAACCCATTTTGCCTGAGCTGTGGTTAGAGATATAACGAACCGGGTCGAGGGCTTCTCGGGTTGGTCCTGCAGTAATCGTGATGGTTTTGCCTGCAAGTAATGGCTCTACTTCAGGTTGTGTACAAAGCGCGACTAACTCATGAGGCTCTAACATGCGTCCTGCGCCTACATCACCACAGGCTTGCTCGCCTTTACCTGGGCCCCAAATAGCCACGCCACGCTCGTTAAGTATGGCAAGGTTTGCTTGTGTAGCAGGGTGGGCATACATTTGTTGATTCATGGCAGGTGCAACCGCCACTTTTGCAGGGGTAGCCAGTAGTAGGGTCGTCAGTAAGTCATCTGCAATACCCATGGCCATTTTCGCTAAAATATTACTGGTTGCAGGGGCGACTAAAATAAGGTCTGCCCATTTGGCAAATTCGATATGACCCATTGCGGCTTCTGCTGCTGGGTCGAGTAATGAATCAGAAACAATCTCACCGCTTACCGCTTGCATAGTCAAAGGAGTAATAAAGTGTTTGGCTGAGTCGGTCATGACGACTTTTACTTCACAGCCTTGATCTTTTAAACGGCGAACAAGTTCTGCGCATTTATAGGCTGCAATACCACCACTCATACCTAACAGGATTTTTTTATTTACTGATTTTGTCA
The DNA here is from genome assembly GCF_014349195.1 of Pseudoalteromonas sp. BZK2. Classification (NCBI taxonomy): domain Bacteria; kingdom Pseudomonadati; phylum Pseudomonadota; class Gammaproteobacteria; order Alteromonadales; family Pseudoalteromonadaceae; genus Pseudoalteromonas; species Pseudoalteromonas sp. BZK2. The sequence goes on from NZ_JACSOG010000044.1 coordinate 13,183, forward strand.
TTACGTGAAATTTAACCTTTGTCGATATGGGCTAACGATAGCAAATCTTTACCGATAGCATGAAGTTTTCTTTTCTACAGACAGGAAAAAACTAAATTTTATAGTACAGTTTAATATATGGAATAGTTGTTTTAAGGATGAAGCAATGCCATTAACCGATTTACCTTTATCAGCAAGGCCGCGGGAGAAGTTACTTGCCCAAGGTGCCAAAGCACTCTCAGATGCAGAGTTATTAGCAATATTCTTACGAACCGGTGTGCCGGGCATGAATGCCATTGAACTGGCTGAGCATCTGCTCGATATTAATAGTACGCTGCATGACTTATTTAATGCATCTGAACAAGAGTTTTGCGCTCAAAAGGGTTTAGGGGCTGCTAAGTATGTGCAGCTTCAAGCAGTGCTTGAATTAAGCCGGCGCTATATGCTTGAGCAATGTAAGCGCGAGGCGTTATTTACTTCGCCACAAGCCGTGTATGACTATTTAACTATTCAGTTACGTGGCTTACAGCAGGAAGTATTTATGGTGCTGTACTTAGATAGTCAAAACCAGTTGATTAAAGACGAAGTACTTTTTTACGGCACTATTAATGCCGCGTCTGTGTACCCCCGTGAAGTGGTTAAAGCAGCGCTGCGTAATAATGCGGCGGCATTAATACTTGCTCATAACCACCCAAGTGGGGTGGCTGAGCCTAGTCAGGCCGATAAATTGATCACCACTAAATTGCAGCAAGCTTTAGCCTTAGTCGATATAAATGTGCTGGATCACATCATAGTGGGTGGTGAAAATTGTGTTTCGTTTGCCGAAAGAGGGCTTATATAGAGCCAACTGTATTAGAGAGTGTGTTAAAAATGAGCAGTTTAGGGCGATTTTAGAAATTAGTTTAATTTAAATGCAGTTTTTACTTTCCCTAAGGGCATTCGATCTTTATAATTAGCCGCTATCAAATTTACACATGAGCTGATTGGATAAGATCTGTTACTTGATCTTTGCCTGTATAAGCTGTATAAAGAGCGCCCTTCGATTTATCCCGGGGCACAAATACTGGCCTAAGGGAAAATTAAGCTCGAGCGAAGTTATTGGAGATATATAGACATGTCTAAAGTATGTCAAGTTACAGGTAAGCGTCCAGCGGTTGGTAATCACCGTTCACACGCGAGAAACGCGACTAAACGTCGTTTCCTACCTAACCTACAAACTCACCGTTTTTGGGTTGAAAGTGAAAAACGTTTTGTAACACTACGCACTACTACTAAAGGTATGCGTATTATCGATAAAAAAGGCATCGACGCGGTTCTTACAGAAATCCGTGCTCGTGGCGAAAAAGTTTAAGGAACTGAATCATGCGCGATAAGATCCGTTTAGTTTCAACTGCTGGTACTGGTTTTTTCTACACTACCGACAAGAACAAGCGTAACATGCCTGAAAAAATGGAAATCAAAAAATACGATCCTAAAGCTCGTAAACACGTGATTTTCAAAGAAGCTAAAATCAAGTAATTTTAGTTTTCAGAATTCAAAAACCCAGCCTCGGCTGGGTTTTTTGTTTTTAGCGCTTAGAAATTATTATTAGAGCACAATAATCTAGCTTGGCTTGCTGTTTTATCTTGCTTAATTATCATTCTAAGCGTAAAATGCGCGCTCATTTCGGCTTATTAAATTTAATTCCTTGCCTTAAACCGACTGGCCGAAACGGTAGAAGGCTCTATTAACCGTAAGGAATATCCATGCGTCATTACGAAATCGTATTCATGGTTCACCCTGATCAGAGTGAGCAAGTACCTGGTATGATCGAACGTTATACTGGTTCTATCACTGAAGCTGGTGGTACTATCCACCGTCTTGAAGACTGGGGCCGTCGTCAATTGGCTTACCCAATCGACAAGCTTCACAAAGCTCATTATGTTCTTATGAACGTTGAAGCACCTACTGAAGTAATCAGCGAGCTAGAAACTACTTTCCGCTACAACGATGCAGTGCTTCGTAACTTAGTTATGCGTACTAAAGACGCTGTAACTGAAGCATCTCCTCTTGCGAAAGAAGAGAAGAAAGAAGCACCAGCTGCTTAATCGTTTTGAGTTCAAGCATGGCGCTTGCAGTTGAGACAAAAAGATGAGCCAACCGCTTAATCCTTATATGAATCAGCTGACACTATCTGGGGTTGTTTGTAAAACACCTAAATATAGTCAAAGCCCTGCTGGTATACCGCATTGTATTTTTGTTCTTGAACATAAATCGATGCAAGTTGAAGCAGACCTTAACCGTAATAGTTATGTCAGGCTTCAAGTTGTTGCCAGCGGCACGCCAATGCAACAACAAACTCAACAATTGCACGTTGGGCAACAAGTGCAAGTGACGGGGTTTTTAAACCGTCACGAGGGCCGAAACGGCTTAAGCCAATTGGTCTTGCATGCTCAACATATAGAAAGAATTTTTTGAGGAATTTTACTCATGGCACGTTATTTCAGACGTCGTAAGTTCTGCCGCTTCAAAGCGGAAGGCGTACAACAAATCGATTATAAAGATCTAGCTACTCTTAGAAACTATGTTACAGAAAGTGGCAAAATCGTACCTAGCCGTATCACAGGTACTAGCGCTAAATATCAGCGTCAGCTAGCAACTGCTATCAAGCGTGCTCGCTACTTAGCCCTTCTTCCATACACTGACTTACATAAGTAAGCAGCGGATTAACAGTTTTTAAAAGGTGTAGAGACATGCAAGTTATTCTACTAGACAAGATCGCAAACCTAGGTGGCCTAGGTGACCAGGTTGTAGTTAAATCTGGCTTCGCACGTAACTTCCTTTTCCCACAAGGTAAGGCAGTTCCTGCAACTAAAGCTAACATCGAAACTTTCGAAGCACGTCGTGCTGATTTAGAAGCTAAGATCGCTGAAGATCTAGCTGCTGCTCAAGCTCGCGCTGACAAGTTAGAAGCATTAGCTGAAGTTACACTAGTTTCTAAAGCTGGTGACGAAGGCAAGTTATTCGGTTCTATCGGTACTCGCGACATCGCTGAAGCTATTTCAGCTGTTGGCGTTGAAGTTGCTAAATCAGAAGTTCGTTTACCTCTAGGTACTATCCGTGAGACTGGCGAATTTGACGTAGCAATCGCAGTACACTCAGACGTATCGGCTACTATCAAAGTAATCGTTATCGCTGAAGCTTAATAGCAATATTAAGTAAAAAAAGCCGCACTTAGGTGCGGCTTTTTTGTGCCTGAAATTTATAAATTGTAGCATTTTGTACCGCTATTGCTTCTTCAGTTGTCATCCAATAGTATTGGTTTCTATATTTTAAACATACAAATGCTAATCCTATAATCTTACCTATTTCACAAACATACGTTCTTTTTTCTTAATTTTATTTTTCTTATTAGTATAATCGAATGAGTAAAAGTAAATTGGTTAAAATTGACACTGACAACGCTGTCATTTATATTGTGCTGGTTAAAAAGTATTAAGGGGTTGAGGTTGAAAAGTGCATTAGTACCACATGGAATAGGTAAACAAACAGGATTTACATTAGTAGAAATTCTTATCGTGATCGCTATTTTAGGGATTCTGTATAGCGTAGCACTGCCTGCTTACACTGAGCACATGCAACGTAGTCGCCGTGCTGATATTCAACAAGAGTTACTGCAATACAGCGCCAGTCTTGAACGAATTTATTCACGAAATGGCGGCTACCCCAATGCATTTGCAACTCAAAATACTGACTATTACACCCTTACTTACACAGCAACAGATAAAGTATCAGGTGCTGTAAGCGATTTTAAAAATCGTGGCTACAGTTTAAAAGCCGCTCCTAAATCGGGTTCGGCGCAAGCGAGTGATCGCTGTGGTGACTTAACCGTTAAACATGATGGTAGTTATAGCGCTTCATTTAGTGATTGCTGGGAGTAACACAATTGCGTCGAATTGCAGGGTTTACCTTAATTGAGTTAATGGTTGTGCTGAGTGTTATTGGCATTATGGCAGCCCTTGCTTTCCCGTCTTTTAGTCAGCAAATTTTGCAAGATCGCGTCGTAACTACTGCAAATCAATTAAATAGTGCTTATAAATTTGCACGCAGTGAAGCGGTCAAACGCGACAAACCTATTAACCTAGTTGTTAGTAATAATAGTTGGCAAGTGACCCTCAACGAGGGCGGCGTAGACACGGTTTTAAAAGAATTTTCGGTCACAAAAAGCGGCGTTGCCGTCAATTTAGTCGCATTGGCCATTAGTGCCAGTGGCGAAGTTGATAAACAAGCTGAAATTTTAGTGAAAGATGAGCACACAAATACCACTGATTACGTGATGTGTGTGCTTAAAAGTGGCCAAAACTGGTTAGTAGAAAATTCACAGCGAGGATGTGCATGAATAAGCAGGCAGGCTTTTCATTATTAGAAGTGATGATTTCAGTGGTGATCGCTGGCATCGCATTATTAGGCTTGGCGGCAGCGCAGCTAAAATCGCTGCAATATGCAACCAATAGTTTTGATTACACTGTGTCACTTATTCAAGGGCAAAACACCATTGAGCGTTTGTGGCCACGCATTTGTGAAATTCAAAAAACTAATACCGCACTTTTTCAAGACGCGACATTTAGAGCTTCGCTCGCGCCACAAGTGAGTGATTATCAGCTGACGATCCCAGCTACTTACAGTGATGACATGCAAATTAATGTAGCTTGGGTTGATAAACGCATGACAGACAATGCAGAAAATCAAATTAGTCTAAATGCCAGTTTTCCTGATTTAACGGCGGTGTGCTCATGAACAAACGCGTTCAGGGTTTTACCTTAGTTGAACTGATGGTGGCATTGGCAGCTGGCGCTTTTTTATTAGCGGGCGTGAGCTTGTCTTACTCGGCGATTAAAAGCACCATTGAGGTGACTAAAGAGCTGGAAAACGCTCAAGAAGTGATTCGCTATACCAGTAAAGTATTCAACCGCAGCATAAAGCAGACACAACTAACACCCTCCATCAGTGCAGATAAAAGCACTATTATCATTACTCAACCTAGCGGTGTGATTGCTTGTGATGGCTCTGCGACAACTGCGCAGGTAGTTGAAGTATATAGCTTAAATGGTAGCAACTTAATGTGTTCACTCGATGGTGCTGCCTCAGAGCGATTACTGACAGGAATCGAAGCTTTGTCATTTGATATCGCCGGTGAGCTTGTCACAGTCACTGTAAAGCCAAATGATTTACCAGCTCAGTTCGGTAATGGTATTAACATTGATATTGCCTTAACTAATGCAATATTAGTCAAAGCATACGGAGCTGGCAGTGTATAACAAGCAAAATGGTTTTACCCTAATTACAGTGTTGATCTTGACCAGTATGGCTAGCATAGTGGTGCTTAGTTCGCTACGTGAAAACGTTGTTCAAGAACGTTTAAGTGGCAACTTTCAAAAGAAATTAAACAGCCGCTTAATGGCTGAAAAAGGTGTGTTTGAACAAGCTAAGTTACTGCAACAAACCTTGAATGATGAAGGTGTATTAGCGGTTGAAGATTTGATCAGTAAAACCAGTAACGCATCGGGCTCTGGTGTTATTGCTGATGATGCCATTTTTAATGCCAGTTTAAGTCAAAACGCTGCTGGTGAGCTTGAAATTGCAAGCTTGGGGCAACGATTTGATGGTGACGCGCAAAGTAACTTAGTCGCCCGTTTTGCAGTACAAGGCGCGAAAGGTAGTTCTGTTTTCACTAATGCGATGGTGGGCTGTAAGGGAGTCGATTTATCGGGCAGTGGTAGTATCGACAGCTATGATTCGAGTAAAGGCACCTACGAAGAAACAAAGTCGAATGATGGTGATGTTTCAACCATTGCTGGCGATTCAGATGTAGTGCTATCGGGTCATTCACCGATAAAGGGCGATGTAAAAGCGACCGGAGTTATTTACTTAAATGGCTCATCACCAATTATTGGTAATATCCATTCGAACTCCGGTGTTTATATCTCTCCTGGCAGTGGTTTACGTGTAGACGGTAATGTCTATACCCGTGGTTATTATACCCATCGTGGCGGGACTGTTTCGGGGGTTGTGCGAGCCAATGGTGATGCAAAAATGCAGTGGTCAACATTCATCACGAATAGCCAAGGCGAAGCGTTGGATATTATGTATGGCGGTTCAGGCGATTTTAAAGATACCAGCAATAACCAGCAAGATGGTGTGCATTATAGTGATCGTAAATTTAACGTGAACCCGAATGTTGAACCGGTAACTGTAGCCGATCCAGCTGCACCTGATTATGACCCTACAAACCCAGATACCAGTTGCGACCCGTTAATTTTGCCAGAGAAAATGACAGGCATAACAGATCAAGTAAGCAGTTACAGCTCTATTTCTGTAGGTCCTACGCAACAATTTAAGCTTAATACTGAAAAGGGCTATTTTAGTAGCGGTGGTAGCCAAGTTATTATGCCAAGCCTTGCTGATGTTTTCTTGTTTAATTCTAAAGCGCAAAACCAAGCTAATGGTAGCAATAGCAAAGAGTATATTTTTGCAGTTGATAGACTCAAAATGACCAGTGACGGCAAAATGGAAGTTTCTGGTGGTGATGTTATTTTACTGATTGATGGTGACTTTTCGATGGCGGGGAGCACAACACTGACTATTAAAAAAGACAGTAGTTTAACTGTGTTATTAACCGGAAAAGTCAATATTGGCGCAGGCGCAAAAGTTATTACTGAGCAAGAAGGATTAACTACTAGTGGTCATCCGTCGTTATCATTCTACTCATCATTTAATGGTGTAAATGGCGTGCAATTTAGCGGTGCTGCGAATTTATATGCGGCTATTTATGCCCCTTTGACAACGGTGAAGCTATCGGGAAGTGGTGAGCTATTTGGTAGTGTACGTGGCTCTACAATTACCGCAACAGGGGGCAGTGGTGCTCACTATGATGCGGGTTTATTACAAGTACAAAATGGCGGCACGCCTGCTTCTTCGGCACGTATCGTATTTTTAGGTTGGAGCTACAAAACCGCAGAAACAACTGAAGAAGAAAGCGAAGCATCACCTGCCGAATAACGCAAATCCCCAAATAAAATTGTGTAAGCTCAATTATTTGTAGCTTACACAAAAAAATTTAATTTCATTTAAACCTTTTGAATCCCTCCTTACGTCTAATACACTAAATTCACAACAATAATCATAAAGGACAACATCCAGGATGTTGATAGATGCAGAACAAGCGTTCGCCCAGCAAAGTGAGCATGCCTTGATAGAGCGCGTAAAAAGCGGTGATCAAGCAGCCTATGCAACACTTTATGAGTTGCATGTGAAGCGGGTTTATAGCCTATGTTTGCGATTGCTTGCAGACAAAGAGCACGCCGAAGATGCAACACAAGAAGTGTTTGTACAGTTGTGGCACAAAATCGCGAACTTTGATGGACGCTCACAATTTTCGACTTGGTTACACAGTGTTACCAGCAATATTGCGATTAGCTACATTCGCAAACATAAAAGCTGGTTTCAAAAAGTAGTGAGTTTTGAACAAAGCGGTATGGATGAGCAAAGCGCAGCAGATTGCGACGGCTTTAACGGCCTCGACAAATTAGTACTGAGACTACCTGAGCGAGCACGTATGGTGTTTGTACTCCATGCAATTGAAGGTTATCGCCATGAAGAGATAGCAAGCATGCTTGATATGGCGGTCGGTTCAAGTAAATCGCAATTTCACCGTGCAAGGCAGTTATTAAAAGAGTGGTATGAAAATGAGTAAGCCAGAATTTGAACAATTTTTAAATGACTCGCTTAACCAGCAGCAAGATATTAGCCCAGACAAAGATCTCTGGCCCGGTGTTGAGCGAGCAATTGCAACAGGGCAACCAGAGCAAACTGAGAAGCCAAACCATGGCTGGAATAAACTCGCTGCAGTTGCCGCTTGTTGTATTGCCGCACTATTGACCGTACAGCTTTTTGTTGGCCAAGGTGAGCCAAATAGCATGATGGCAATGAGCGATTATTTTACTAAGCAAAAGCAAGGCTTGTTGGTGCAGTATCAAAATCAACCTGCGTTAACCGATAACTGGCAGCAACAACTAAAAGAGTTAGAAGAAGCCGAAAGTGCCATAAAGCAAGCACTTGAGAATGAACCTGAAAACCCAGCTTTATTACAAATGCTGTCGCAGGTTTATCAGCAACAACTGGACTTAATTAACAAGGTGCATGCACCGAAGTGGCAAACGATTTAGGAGTGACAATTATGAAATTACTAGCCTTAACTTTAGGATTACTGCCACTGATGGCAATGGCAGGACAAACCATTAATGAACAAATTGATGTACCTGCAAATAAACGCATTTTTATTGAAAACCAACGTGGTGATGTACGCATTGAAGGGTGGGATAAACCACAACTTAAAATCGAAGGTGAGCTTGACGATAAAGCACAAGGCTATCGTTTAGAGGTTGAAGGCAGCCGTGTTGAATTTATCGTAAAAATGCCGCGTAACTTAGGTGGCTGGAATAGTGGTGACGGTTCTCGTTTAACCATTTACATGCCAAAAAGCAGTGAGCTTGAATTTGCTGGGGTGAATGTCACAGTTAGTGCTAAAGAGCTTGAAGCGGGCGCAGAGATTGATACCGTCAACGGTGATATCACAGTGCAAGATATTCGCGGCAACATGAGCTTTGAAACGGTCAATGGCGATGTAAATGCCCACGACTTAAACGGTGATATTCGCTTTGAAACCGTTAATGGTGAAATTAACGATAAAAACTCACAAGGTGCCTTACGCTTTACCGCGGTGAATGGCGACATTAAGTCAAAAACCAAAGCACAAGATGTGCGTCTTGAAAACGTAAACGGTGATATCGACTTTGCTTTTGATGCAATTAAAAAATTGCGCATCAATACTGTAAATGGTGAAGCAGAAGTACACATCAATAAGCTGCTAGCAGATGCCAATATTCGTTTTGAATCAGTCAGTGGTGATGCCGAGTTTTACTTCCCTGCAGATGTATCGGCAACGTTTGAAATTGAAGCTCACGCTAACGGTAAAATCGTTAATGAGCTTAGTGATGACAGAGCAACGAAGGCGAAATACGGCCCATCTAGCGACTTAGAATTTAGTATTAACGGTGGGGATGCTGATATAGAAATGGATACCATTAGCGGACGCATTGAACTTCGTAAACAGAAATAACGATTGCAGTTCACTTAATTACAATATTTCACTCAATTACAATAAAGCGGGAAGACTTCCCGCTTATACCAATCGTGTTAAGTTGTTGGTCTTAAATAGCGACAGATAAATGAAGTGATAACAAGGCAGAAATTTTGACATGTAGTTACTCTACTTTAGACGTTTCTAACGCAGTTAGCGCTTTATTTAGCACGCTAGAATGACCAAATATTTAAGTCGATTGGTATTAACTATTTGCACAGCCTTAGCAAGTAGATAGAATAGAGCCATTCAATTTTAGTTTTGTGATGTTATGGCCAAACCAGATAAGCAAGTCGATACGTTAAAAGTCCCTCCCCATTCAATAGAAGCTGAGCAATCTGTTTTAGGTGGTTTAATGCTTGATAATCAAGCGTTTGACCGTGTTGCTGAGTTAGTGGTTGCACAGGATTTTTATACCCGCACCCATAAGCTCATTTTTGAAGCAATGGTGAATCTTGCTGAAGGGGGTGATCCAATCGATTTGATCACTATTTCTGAGAGCTTAGAGAAAAACAATCAGTTAAGTAGTGTTGGTGGTTTTGCCTACCTTGCTGAAATTGCCAAGAACACGCCAAGTGCGGCGAACATTGATGCTTACGCGAATATCGTACGAGAGCGTGCTGTTATTCGTGAAATGATTGGTGTTGCAAACGAAATTGCAGAAGCTGGCTTTAGCCCCGAGGGGCGTACTAGTCATGACCTGCTCGATTTTGCTGAAAGTAAAGTATTCAAAATTGCTGAGCAGCGTAGTAAAAGCACTGAAGGCCCACAAAACTTACACAGTATCTTAGAAAAAACCGTTGATAAGATTGAAGAGCTTTATCAGTCGCCACAAGATGGTGTGACAGGTGTAAGTACCGGCTATACCGATCTGGATAAAATGACGGCGGGTATGCAGCCTTCTGACCTTATTATTGTGGCGGCACGTCCATCGATGGGTAAAACAACCTTTGCGATGAACTTAGCCGAACACGCCGCCATGACGCAAGACAAGCCTGTACTTATTTACTCATTAGAGATGCCTTCAGAGCAAATCATGATGAGGATGCTGGCATCGCTAGGTCGTATTAACCAAACTAAGGTGCGTACCGGTCAGCTAGATGATGACGATTGGGCGCGTCTGTCGTCAACCATGGGCTTGTTGATGGAAAAAGGTAAAATGTATGTCGATGATGCATCAGGCCTAACACCAACAGATGTGCGTTCGCGTGCACGTCGTATTGCCCGCGACCATGGCGGTATTAGTATGATCATGGTCGATTACTTGCAGCTAATGCGTGTGCCAAGTTTGTCGGATAACCGTACTTTAGAGATCGCTGAAATCTCTCGTTCATTAAAAGCACTGGCAAAAGAACTGCAGTGTCCGGTTATTGCACTATCGCAGCTTAACCGTACCCTAGAGCAACGTGCCGATAAACGCCCAATCAACTCCGACTTACGTGAATCAGGCTCAATCGAGCAGGATGCCGACTTAATCATGTTTATTTACCGTGATGAAGTATATAACGAAGACAGTGCAGAAAAAGGCGTGGCCGAAATCATCATAGGTAAGCAACGTAACGGTCCAATCGGTAAAGTACGTTTAACCTTCCAAGGTCAATTCTCGCGTTTTGATAACTACGCGGGTCCAGCCATGGACGACGAATACTAATGCGCTTAGCCATTGCCGAAATCAACCTAAAAGCACTTGCTCATAATTTAGCACAAGTGAAGCGCTTTGCGCCTGGTTGCAAAGTAATGGCAGTGCTTAAAGCCAACGCCTATGGCCATGGCTTAGTAAAAATTGCCCAATACCTTAATGATGCGGATGCTTTTGCGGTTGCGCGAATAGACGAAGCGTTAGCGCTACGTGCAGGTGGACTGACAAAACCGATTGTATTGCTTGAAGGTTTTTTTCATAAAGATGATTTACCTATCTTGCTTGCCAATAACTTTCAAACCATTATTCATGATGAAAATCAGCTCGCAACGCTTGAAGAAACAAGCCTTGATGCACCAATTGCATGCTGGTTAAAGGTGAATACTGGGATGCATCGACTGGGTATTGCACCATCGCAATTTGAGTCTTTCTACAGTCGCTTAAAAGCAAGCCCAAATGCCCGTGATGACATTAAGTTAATGACGCATTTCTCGTGCGCCGATGACATCAATGATGAAAAAACCGCTCAGCAAATTGCCTTATTTAATTCATTGGCAGATGGCAAAAACGAACAGCATTGCCTTGCAAATTCTGCTGGCATTATTGCTTGGCCAAAAGGCCATGGTGAGTGGATACGCCCTGGCTTGATGCTTTATGGCGTATCACCGATGCTTAATGGTGTAGGGCAACAGCACGGATTAGAGCCTGTTATGCGTTTAACAACGCGAGTTATCGCGATACGCGATGTTGATGCCGATCAGTGTGTTGGCTATGGCGGACGCTGGCATAGCGATAAACCGACTAAGCTTGCGGTGGTTGCGATGGGCTATGGGGATGGTTATCCACGCCATGCCGAGCAGGGCACACCTGTGGTTATCAAATCACAACGCTATGGTATTGTTGGCAGTGTGGCGATGGACATGATCACGGTGGATATTGGTGATAACCGCGACAACATAAAAGTGGGTGATGAGGTGATCATGTGGGGGCCAGAGCTTCCCATTGAAGAGATTGCCCAGTGCGCAACAACTATTCCTTACGAATTACTCTGTAATATCACCCCACGAGTCAGCTACGAGTATCAAGAGTAACTTTGTTACTCTTTAATAAAATACACGTCACTGAAACCCATTCGTGCGAATTCTTGGTCACGAAAGTTACGTACCGCCGCAGAGCCTTTTGAAGTCATTTCGACTTGTTGTTCCATCTTTAAGTAATTAGTTAAATCAATGCCTTCAGCCGCTGCGATCGCATGGTACATATCGCGGTATTTATCTTTTGCAAAATTGATTTCGCGAGGCTGGTTTTTAAATTTGTAAGTGATGCGGCGTGCCATAATGAATCCTCAATGTTTATCGGGGCTGATTTTACACTAAAAAATAACCATAGCCATGACTTGTTAGTACAAGCGGGTTACAATGCAATACTTTTTAAAGACTCGGTAACTCATAATGAAACTTTCAGTAGAGATCAGTAAGTACCCACTACATCAAGACTACATTCCGTTTATCAAAGGTTTTATTGACCGTGTAAACAGTTATGAAGGGCTTAAAGTGATCACCAACACCCTATCTACTCAGATTTTTGGTGACTATGATTTAGTGATGTCTGTACTTAATACTGAAATCAAACGTTCTTATGAAGAGTTTGGTAAAGCTATTTTCGTCTGTAAATTCTTACATGGTGACTTGTCGCCTAGCGAAGACTAAAGCCTACAGTAGCGCGTGTTATGGAATTTTTAAACGAAACCTTCTCAGGCTTTACTGCCATGTCGCATTGGGAATATATTGCCGTTGCTTTATCGGTGGCGTATTTACTGTTAGCGATTAAAGAAAGCTTATGGTGTTGGCCAGCCGCGTTTGTGAGCACCTTTATTTATACCGTAATGTACTGGAATGGCGCACTGTTGATGGAGTCGCTACTTAATTTTTACTACATGTATATGGCGGTATATGGTTGGGTGGTTTGGCGCAGGGGCATGAATAATAAAGATCATCTGCCCATTATTTCATGGTCATTAAAGCGCCATGCGGTGATTTTGCTTGCCACCTCACTGGCCTCAGTTGCCATTGGTTTTGTGATGACCAATTACACTCACGCTGATTTTGCTTATCTAGACAGCTTTACCACCTGTTTTGCGGTGGTGACAACCTACCTTGTTGCCAAGAAGGTGCTGGAAAACTGGTTGTACTGGATTGTAATTGATGCAGCATCTATGTATCTGTACTTTGAAAAAGGGTATTACCCAACCTTAGTACTTTTCGTGTTTTACACCATTATGGCCGCATGGGGCTTTAAAACTTGGTATGAAGAATACGAGCAGCATCAGGCTAAGCCGCTTGCACAGCTATAGATGAAAACTGAGCAACAAATTCACGCGCTTTTTACGCGCTTCAACTCACGTTTAGTTATCACCTCAATCAGTCCACTGGTTGAGGGGTTAAGCAATGATAACTACCTAGTAAAAACAGCAAGCCAAGATTTTTTGGTTAAGCACTATCGCGACCACTGGCCGGCGATTGGTCTTGCAGCGCAAGCGCATTTTGCAAAGCAAAGCTGCTGCCCAGCCCCACTTTGGTTAGAACAAGCAACCGACACGGCTATTTTCGAATACGTGGCAGGTAGTATTGCCAGCGGTGAATTTTGTAGTAGCTTATTGCCCGACTTAGTTAATTTACACCGTTACCCTGTGCTAACTGAGCCGATGAATATTGCTTATGAAATTAACTACTACCAGCAAACAGCGCGATACCAGCAACACACAGAGCTAATTAAGCAGTCACTGGCTTATATTGATAGTGCACCTAAAGACATGGGCTTTTGTCATAATGATTTAGTGAAAGAAAATATCATTGTGAATGAGACGGGTATGTTTTTAATCGACTTTGAATATGCCAAAAGCAACGATGTTTACTTTGACTTAGCTGCGCTGGTGGTGAGCTTTGCGTTAAATGATGAGCAGCAACTGGCGTTACTTAAACATTACCAAGCGTTAGTGTGCGAACATCACGAGTTTTACTTATCAGTTGAAAAGCTCGCGGCATTTCATGCGCTGTTTTTACTTTTATGTATTTGTTGGTATGAACAACGTGGTGCGATGGATAAAGTGGCGCCACTGCTAACACAGCTTAACCACTTCATAGAAAAAGCTAAAAATTAAAGACCGCCAATTCGCTCAGCAAGTTCTTTATATTTTTTTACATCTTCTTGTTCAAACAAAGGCTCCCCTTTGTCATCTTGTGATTTCGAGATCAGTAAATGTTCGCGAGCAAGGCGCTTTACGCGTTCAACTTTTACACCCAAAAATTCCGCGACTTGCTCTGTAGACATTAAACTCATGATCAAATTCCCCTTACATGGCAATACTGCCACCTTGTTATTAATTTTATTAAGTATACGTTAATACCTTGGTTCTGCACGAAAGTGAAGTGTTTTAATGCAAATTGCTGAATTTGTGTGCATATAAAGGCCTTGATGCTAGCATTTAGCGCAAGATGCCATTATCATTGCCGGGTTGTCATGCTGATATCGCGAGTCAGTATTGATAACGACAAATGTGCTCTCGTGGTGAAATGGATATCACGTGGCCCTCCGGAGGCTAAGTTGCAGGTTCGATCCCTGCCGAGAGCGCCATTTGCTCTTCACTTTAATATCTTCTAAGCTCGATTAATTCCTCAAATAATTCCAAAAAGCTAATGACTTATCAACCTATCGCCTGTGGCGACTACGATAAATATGAATTATGGTGCATGCATAACTCTTTATTACGCATTACCTTAGAATCTGGTGAGCAGTTAGAAGGAAAAGCTGAGACCCTCAAAATACTCAACTCCGATGGCGAGCACCTGATTTTGGCAACAAAAAAAGGCGAACATGCCGTCCGCCTTGATTTAATTAAAAAGGTTGTCGAGCTATAGCCATTTTTTATTTTTAAAGTAAATGCCAATCCCAACGGTTAGCACCACCAAGAAAATAATAAACAAGCTAAATGCGTAAGGGCTTTCAGTGCCCGGAATACCGCCTACGTTTACACCTAATAAGCCTGTTAAGAAGCCAAGTGGTAAAAACAGTGCAGCAACCACCGACATCACATACATGCGCTGATTTAGTTGCTCAGATACTTGGCTAGTAATTGCTTGTTGAATAATTTGCGCGCGTTCAATTGAGCTATCTAGCTCTTCTAAATAACGGATCAACATATTAGTTGTTTCGTTTAAGCGTGCCTTATCGTCTTCATCTAACCACTTATACTTGTTGTTTAACAAAGTAATAAGTGCTTCTTTTTGTGGCCGTAGATAACGTTTTAACGCGATTGTCTGGCGGCGAATTTGTGCTAATGATTGATGATCAAAGCCTTTGTTTGGTTCATCAATTTCATCTTCAAATCCATCGAGTGTGTCATCTAAATTGTCGATAACAGCTTGCATACGCGAGGTTAGGTTTTGCGCTAATTGGCACACTAACTCAGAAATTGTGCAAGGACCATTGCTGCCATCGAACGATTCAACAATATCTTGCACCGATAATAAACGGCGCTTACGTGTTGTGACCACAATGTTTTCGTTAATAAACAAGCGTAGCGAGACCATGTCTTCTGGACTTTGCGCTGGGTTTAAGTTAACTCCACGTAAAAACAGCATATTACCATTAGTGACTTTACTTAAACGCGGGCGTGTTTCATCGGCAATCAGCGACTCAAGTTCGTAATCAGTTAATAAATTACTTTGCTCAAGCCATTCAACGGCTTCAGCTTGACTGTAGTCCATGTGCACCCAAAGTTTTCCGTGTTCGGGTTGCCAATTTTGCAGCTCAGTACTATTTTCAATAGCACGTGCGCCGCCTTGTTCGTCTAAGATTAAGACATGAAGTAACCCATTGATCATATTGAACTCTCGTTTTACAAATAGTGGGATATAGTTGATTATAGTTTAGCCTACGTCAATTAAATCGATTTATCGAGGGGATAAATATATTTCGTTGGTGTTTCTAGCTCTGTAGCGTATAAGACACTTTTTTATAGAGGGCACATTAATGAGCGCAAAAATTATTGTTGGCTGGCGAGAATGGCTTGGCCTGCCTGAACTGGGAATAGAAAAAATCAAAGCAAAAGTTGATACCGGAGCAAGAACTTCATGTATTCATGCTTTTGACATTGAGGAATTTTCAGAAAATGGCGAAGCATGGGTGAAATTTACTACCCATCCTCTACAAGACGATGTAGAAACAACGGTAGAGTGTCGCGCCAAAGTAGTTGAGCGTAAGTATGTGACCAGTTCAAGCGGTCAGCGTGAGCTACGCTACTTTATTGAAACAAAATTAGTCGCAGGAACCCAAAGCTGGCCTGTAAGGGTGACTTTAAGTAACCGTTCAACAATGAAGTTTAGAATGTTGTTAGGGCGTACAGCAATGGAAAATCGCATAGTCGTTGATCCGGCTTTATCTCATTTATTATAGGAAAAGGACTTATCACACGTTGTTACGTGTATGAGTTTATCAGTTAAGGTTTTTAACTATGAAACTTGGTATTTTATCTCGCAACCAAAATTTATATTCAACACGTCGCTTAATTGAAGCAGCAGAGCAACGTGGTCACGAAGTGAAAGTAATTGATGCACTTCGTTGTTATATGAACATCAATTCAGAGCAGCCTGAAATCCATTACCGCGGTGAAAATTTAAAAGATTTTGACGCTATCGTACCGCGTATTGGTTCATCAGTGACCTTTTATGGCTGTGCGGTATTACGTCAGTTTGAAATGATGGGGGTATTCCCTGTCAATGAATCAGTGGCGATCACTCGCTCGCGCGATAAGTTACGTTCATTACAGCTACTTTCACGTAAAGGTGTGGGTATGCCAGTAACAGGCTTTGCAAGTAAACCTGATGATGTAAAAGATTTATTAAGCATGGTGGGTGGCACACCAGTGGTTATTAAGCTACTTGAAGGTACCCAAGGTATTGGTGTGGTATTAGCTGAAACACGTAAAGCTGCAGAAAGTGTAATTGAAGCGTTTATGGGCTTAAAAGCCAATATTATGGTGCAAGAGTACATCAAAGAAGCCGGTGGTGCAGACATTCGTTGTTTCGTTTTAGGCGACAAAGTAATTGCTGCGATGAAGCGTCAAGCGCAAGAAGGTGAATTCCGCTCTAATTTACACCGAGGTGGTAGTGCGACATTGGTTCGTATTACTCCAGAAGAAAGAAGAACAGCGGTTGCAGCTGCTAAAGCGATGGGTTTAAACGTAGCGGGTGTTGATTTACTTCGCTCTGCACGTGGTCCATTGGTAATGGAGGTTAACTCATCACCTGGTCTTGAAGGTATTGAAGTTGCAACCGGCAAAGACATTGCAGGCATGATTGTTGAGTTTATTGAAAAAACAGCGGCATCAAAAAGAACTGCAACGCGTGGTAAAGGTTAAGCCTTTACCCATAATTATGTATACCCAAACCACCTCAAGGTGCGAGTTTCAGTTGGAATTAAAAGCGATTTAGGCAAGGCATTGATTGCAAGTAATAGTGGTTCTATTGTTAAAATCAATAACGCAGTATAAA
>NZ_JACSOG010000045.1:0-29600 GCF_014349195.1 Pseudoalteromonas sp. BZK2
GGGTAACACCCGCATCTCAGCAGAAACAATCTGTTAAAACGAAAGTCTTCGAATTATCGAAGTTGGATTTTGGATCTGAGAAAAAAGAAGCTGCCTAGCCGTTAAGCTAGACTGTAGAAGCCCAGTGATCAGAGTGAACCGATGTCGCTGGGTAGTTCACCAGGATGTGTAGATAGTTTTTCCTCTACAAACCTATGTGCTTTACCTTTCCCCATATGCTGTGACTACTCACCACCTTATCAGGCGATGCTTCTTATTTCGTTAGCCGTTGCTCGATAGTATCGAGACTTACTCAGCTTCCATAAGCAGAAACGACCGTCCAGCCGCTTTTAATTCCAGAATGCCTTTGTCACGGATATTAAGTGCGGCATTTAAGTCCCGATCTATATCCATAACGCCGCAGTTGGGACAATCCCACTTGCGAACTGACAATAGCATTTCTTCCATTTTATGACCGCAGCAATAGCAGGTTTTAGAACTGGCGTACCACTGATCAATTTTTATCACATGTTTACCTTGCTCTTTCGCCTTGTAATCTAATTTATTAACAAAGCTATTCCAGCTTGCATCGGCAATGTGCTTTGCCAGCTTGCGGTTTTTCATCATATTGGCTGATTTCAGAGTCTCTACTATTATTGCTTGGTTTTCGTCAACAAGGGTTCGACTGAGTTTATGTTGAAAATCAGCGCGAGCATTCGCTACTTTTTCGTAACACTTGGCAACCAACAAACGGGCTTTAGTCCTATTTGCGCTGTCTTTTTGCCATTTGATAGAGTAGCAAAATGAGATAAACCTAGATCGATACCTGTAACCTGACTCACAGAGTGAATTAAGTTAGGCGTTTCCATTCCATCATCGACAAGGATAGAGGCGTAGAACTTACCTGTTCTACTTAGACTTACCGTTATGCTTTTAACTGTGCCAATTATCTCACGATGAATATTCGCCTTTACAGGCTGCATCTTTGGTAGCTTAATCGCTGCATCCAACACTTTCACCCCAACGCAGTGATAGCTAGATTGCTTGCCGTGTTTACGTTTGAACTGTGGGTGTTTAGCTTTCAACTTAGGATTGAAGAAATTGTCGAAGGCTTGGTGTATGTTGAGCACGGATTGCTGCAAAGCAATTGAGTCATATTGCTTTAGCCAGTGGTATTTTCGTGATTTTTTGGCAACAGCAAGCAGTGGTTTTATATCCTTTTTTGGATTCAGTGTGACACCACGCTTACGGTACATGTGAGACTTCAAATGCAGCGCTTTGTTATACGCAAAACGCACAGCACCAAACTGAGCGATTAAAAACTCAGCTTGCTCTTGTGTTGGATAAATGCGTACTTTTGTTGCTCTTAACATCTCAGTGCTCACTTATGTAATGATGAAATATTATTGAGTTGAGGTGGGTATGTAAAGTGAGTGCATACAATAAATAATAATTAAAAGGTTACCTGAGAAAGCGCCTCAGCGTGAGTAATGTAGTTGTCCATTTAGTTTTCACGACAAAGTACAGACGCAAAATGCTTACTGGCTTGATGATTGAGCAATTAAGAGATGCGATTGAGTCCGCTTGTACAAAAAAGATATTAAAGTTCTTCGAACTTTACGCCTTATATCCCCGCCCTATCGGGCGAGGGTTTACGGCGAAATGACTAATCGTCAGTTTAATAGTTTTCTAACTGACTTATCTCGGTGTGTTGACAGCTTCAGTTCTAAGTATCTCTTAGCTTTACCTTTACCCATGTGGTCAAGGCACTCGCAAATAATTGAAACACTGGTACTTATCTCCTCTTCGTATTTTAAGCTTGTATACTTGTGATATGTTGTTTTCTTAAATCCAAATATGTGCATTGCTTGCTGTTTACTTAGCTTATATTTATTCAAAAAATTTCTAAAATCTTCGCTTTTCATTAAATTACTCACTATTCTGAAGGCGCATTGATACCAGAGCTAATTACGCAACAGTCATTAAACCGCCACAGTAAATATAAGTAGTCTTCAAGGCCTGGGATGGTTCTACCACCAGCCGCTGTAGACCATTTATGTTCAGACTCTCCCAATGGGTGACAGCACATACCATTTGGAGAGTTTCTATCAGCTTCTGCTACAGGGTGAAGCATCGAAAGCTTATACTGGGATTTGGGGATCATTGGCCAAAACTCGGGTTTACACATTGCATCCTCTCCGATTGTTTTTCTAGCCAACCCCTTTCGGTGCAAACTAGCAAGTACACGCTGTGTTAAAAGCGAAGTTACACGCGGCCCTGACTCACCATCATAAACATTTCCTGTAAATGGGTAGAGACTTCCGTCGCAGCCGGCACAACCATATGTAGATTCTTGAACATCTCCTGCTGTAATTGCGGCACAATCCGCAGTACACCACGCTTTTGCAATTGGATTTGCAAATATAAATGCTTCTGGGGATAGTAAAATTGAGAGCAAATCATTGTTCCAAGTTGGATCAATCTCGCTAAGGTACATCAAATCAAAATCTGTATATTCACCACCACATTTAGGCAAATACAAAATTTCCAACATCGCAAATAATGGGTATGAATAGTAATGGTATTGGTACGTTGCCAAATCTGCACCACCGGAACTTTTAACATCCACTCCAGTCGACAATGAAAATAGATCATCCTGAAGCCTAACTCCCCCTAATGCGGGTGCACACCATGGAACTCTCACATGCTCGACTAATCTAGAGGGCTGCCAAAACCCTAGTTGATAGCCAAACTCCGGGATTCCAAGAGCATCATTACAAGCACAAATTGATTGGTCAGGTGCAGCCCCATTTGGTTTTGGACCTACTCCCATCAATCGCACTGGCAAGAAGCACGACCAACAAACTTCATTTATTATATTGCTAAATACATTCGCATTATTGCATGCGTTACCTTCAGCTTTTGTTTGCGTTGAAAATAAAGCGACTAAGAAAATAAGGGAAATCAATGTAAAGCGCATTACAATTGACCCACTTTTGACTCTAACCAATTAAATGCGATTAGAAAGTAATGCCAAGCGGTATCCCAGATTTGCTTTGCTACAGTGGGGTACTCGTAACTTAAATAGATCCCACCTAAAACGCCTAACCCAACTAAAATTAATTTCATTTTTCACTCCAATCGAATTGACGTACCAGTAAATAGCCATTGCTTTGTGTTTCGATTTTGCTTGGTGTAGCTTCCACTTTGAATTTTTCAATAACTTGTTTAGGCAAAATGAAAACTGGTGCCCCAAACTCATTTCGAAACTTACCAAGGTCATCCCACCCTTTGTCTTTATCCATATGGGTTAGATGAATCTGAAACTGTCCTGATATCGATTTTAATTCTTCCTTAACCCAATCAACCTGTGACTTCACATAGGGATCAATTACAAAAATGGTTAAATGCATAGGGTATTGTTTTAAAGGGTTTGTTATGTCGCCAGCTCGGGCCAATATTTCTCCACGGCCATTTTTGATATCTTGAGTTACGCGAACAGTCGTATCTATTAGCCATTGCTTAGATTCTTCTGACGTTGGGAGAGGGTAAGTTTTATATTTCTTCCAGAACCTTTCTTTTGCTAAACGTTGCTTCTCAGCCCAATCAATCTTGCCTGCTGCAGCTTTCATTTGCTCTATGATGTCAGGTTCGTCAATATTGAATAATTGGCCTAATGGCTCTAACTTGAAATCGCCTTGTTTTTGGTCAAATTGATCTTTTGCATATTGCGCATTCAATGTGCCCGGAGCAATAAGATGCTTATTACCATTTCTTATGACGATAGTTGGTACACCGGTTACATTAAACTCTTTAAATCTTAGTGGGTTTATTCCTACATTTGGCTCTACTTTTGATATGGCACTTAATTTCTGAATAAGCTTCATCGTCGATGATATGTGTGTAGCTCCTTTTTCTAGCCCTCTAAATAAAATTGTTAAGTTATGCTCTTTGGCCACTTGGAAGGCATCAATAAGTGCTCTTCTGGGCATTGAGAAACTTACGAAAATAGCGCCATCTGTACCTTCTAATAAATCAATTTTATTTTCTTGTTGTGGAAGCGCTCTCTTCATTGTTTCACTGGAAATAACAACAGCCTGATCTGCAATTGACTTGGCTAAAGCTATATCTTTTTCTTGAATTGTTGGCTTATCTATATCTTTTAACCACCCATTTTCTTTGGCTTTCTCGACAGCCTTATTCGCAGCGTCTTGAAAACTAGAAACATCATATTCGTTTTTTTGATTGGCACTTACCGAAACTGAAAACGCACAAAGCAAAACAATCGACTTAAAAAATTGCATATGCTTTCCCCAAAATATCCTCTTCATTTATTGGCCCCCAAAACCTGCTGTCATAGCTATAAATAGTCTCACCAACCATAAAGAATTCATTTTCATTCAAGGTGATTTGTCGCTCATACTCTTTTGGGCTTAACTGTAAGAAATTAATGGCATGCGTCATTCCAGCAATTTTGGATTCGACTCGATTTACAAACATTTCATTTGGCGAGTATTTGATTTCATCTCCTGGAACACCGGCTGCAATTTTTATGAAGCTCAACCCTTTATCAAAATTTTTATCTTCCTTGTTA
The DNA here is from genome assembly GCF_014349195.1 of Pseudoalteromonas sp. BZK2. NCBI lineage: Bacteria > Pseudomonadati > Pseudomonadota > Gammaproteobacteria > Alteromonadales > Pseudoalteromonadaceae > Pseudoalteromonas > Pseudoalteromonas sp. BZK2. The sequence goes on from NZ_JACSOG010000045.1 coordinate 4,574, forward strand.
AATTTGAATGCAACTAAATCTCCCCTTTTAATATCCTTATCACGCTTGTCGACTATGAACATGCGAGCATGCAAACACTGATCTTGAAAGGTAGGAAAAGAAAATGTGAAGCGAGCAAAAAATAATTCCGCTAACCCATATAAGCCTAGTAGTGTAAGGCAGACTATGATTGTGCTTTTTAACTTTATGCTATTCATAGCTAACTGTTTTTGTGAGAACGTAAATAAATTCTACAGTGGGATTTTTGAGTAATTCTGAGATTTTCTTTCGTATTGAACTTTTTTTGGCGATTAAGAGAATATTTGTGGTACATTTACGACATACTAAAGTCTCCTCCAAAGAACTCTAGTATAAAAAAAGGTAGCCTTTGGTTGAGGCTACCTTTTTTAATTCTAAATTCAGCATTTATTTCTGAGCAAGTATTTATAGATGTTTACTTTGAATCACTGAACTTCTTATACTTCAATTGCCTTTGCAATCGGAGCCTTCCCCACATAGGCGGACCAGTACATCATCATATATGCTGGTCAAGTAGTCATCATTGTGATTTATTAAGTGTTTTTTTAAAATCTCCAACCAAAAAGCAGTTAATTTTATATTGTTTTCATCATTATAAAACTCAACTATAGACGATGAGATATATGACAAGTTCTTTTCGTCATTTAACTCAAGAGCGCAAACATATGCTTCTTTTAACAAACTTAGAGCACGCTTTTTGTCTAATATAAAATCAGCTTCAGTAGCTAATAAGCTTGGAAGTCTTCCATATTTATCTTCTAATTCAGTCAATAAACGGTTTAATTTTTCTCTAAAAACTGAATTATCAGAATCACTTAAAGTTACATTTGTATACTCTATAGCTAGATCCTCTACCTTTTCCCAATCATTAAGACTAATTCCGTCTGAAGTGCAATTTTTCATAATTTTTCCTTTAATAAATTTTAGAGTTTGCAATAGGGACTTTACATTCGCCATTGGATCTACAGCCGGTTTCAGGCACTTCAGGAGCATAAATATCTTTAATCATTTCATCGGTAACAGGAAGAATTGGAAAAATGCCTCTTCCCCCTCTTTTAATAACTTTAAGTAAACCTTTTAATGCTTTATAGTGTTCACTTTTACCATCTTTTTTGGCTTTTTTCATTGCCTCTTCAACCTTTTTAGGGTCCGAGTTTCTGTTGTGTTCTCCAACCGAGATATTTCGCTTTCCTCCCTTACTTGCAATTACGTCTTTTATTTTATTAGGAGTTGGTAGTATTTTTTCCGACCCATTTTGACTATATTCATGGCCCTCAAATTCTTCAGTAGTTTTTTCTGGTTGCCTTTCTTTATTATCATCGCATCGTTGTTCATTATCGCAAGAATATTTCCCCAGAGGGTCAGTGTTATTTATTGGATCCTGATGAGCATAAGCATACCAGTTCATGCCGTCTTCATAGCCGATGGGGTCGGTCTGCATAAAGCGGCCGAGTTTCGGATTGTAAATCCTTGCTTTGTAGTAATAAAGCTCTATTTCATCAAGCCAAACCTGACCTGTAAATTGAAAACGACCAACATTGGTTGTTTCCGGTATACCATACTCATCATAACTATTGATTGCATAAGAAGTACCAGAGCTGTTAGTAATACCTACTACGCTCCCATTGTAGTCTTCAGTATAATAACGTTTAGTGCCTGTGCCTGAGCCTTGGTACCAAACAATAGGGTCATCAACTGCTTGGCCATGTACATAACGATTAAGTACTGTTCCACTACAATTCGTTTCAGCAATTAAGTCTTGCTCATCATATAAAAAACAGGTTGAACCAACTTTATACAGACGCTTTTCAGCATCATAGCGAAGGGCTGTACCATTTGCAGTAATTAACAAGTTATCATTGTTATACACATACGATTTAGTGCCTATTTTATTTAGGTTACCGTTAGTATCATAACTAATACTAGTGCCAGACCAACTCGTTATTTGATTTAAGCCATTGGGTGTGTAACTTTCAGATGCACTATGTTTTGTATATTCATAGTTAGGATTGCCTAAAACAACCTCTTTTTCTATCACTTGATTAGCGGGGTTATATTTAAACGATGCATTGTAATCATCTGACTGAATGCTTCCACCAACATCCGTTGCAATACTGGTTAATCTTTGAAAGTCATCATAAATATAGTCACTCGCTACATTGTTAGCTCGATTGAAAGACTCTTTTTGACTTCTTTCATCATACGCATAGGTTGCGAGAATTGCTGTTCCTTTTTCCTTAATGTTCTTTAATAGTAAAGAATTTCCATAATCATACGTGATATAGAAGCTATCTGGCCAAGTTAACCTTTCGCGACGGCCATAATCATCATAAAGATAACTTACTTGACCTAAAGGTGTCCTCTCAAATTTCTTCCAACTTAATGCATTATAATCAGCAGTAAATAACTGAGATGCTATACCGGTACTCGAGTTGGTATGTGACGTAAGGTTGTCAAAGTTGTCGTATCCAAATGTTTCATTAATTGAACCATAAGTACCGTTTGAGCTGCTTGAAGCTCTTATTTTACGATTCCAACTATCGTACTGGTTTGTAACGGTTGTACCATTTCTTAATCGCTGGGTTTTTACTAATGCCCCCTCATAAGTTACATGGATATAATCAGCGGTATTAATGCTACCAGCTGTCGTTTTGGAAGGGAAAATGGTTCTTTGGAGGCGGCCATAGCCATCATACTGATATTGGGTTGTATTGTTGTTACCATCTTTAACTTGGTAAAGCTGCCCTTTTGTGTTGTAAACATTTTGCTTAGAGACTCTCTGAACAGAAGTATCATACCCTTCAATTATCTGCTCTAGCTCACCAGCTGAATTATATATATTTTTAGTTATACGATCTTCACCAAGAAGTCCGCTTCTAGCAGAGCAAGCATTAGAAGATATAATTTCATTTATTCTCAATGCTTGGCATTCTAAGCGCTGGTCTCTATCATAACTCATTTGATACACAGTATCGTAGTCTACGTCATCACCGCTCGTTATCGTTTTTTCAGCTAACCCTGAAGCATTATATGTTGTGGTTGTGGACTTAAAGGCCTGCATTGAGAGCAAATCATCAAGCGATGTGCCAGAAACAACGCCAGTAAGTTCATGAGTTATTTTTCCATCTGCATTATAAGCTTTGCGAACACCAATACGACCTTGACCGTCACTATCTGGCCCAATTTCACCAATTAATTGTTGTTTTAAATCGTAAAAGTAGTAAGTTTCATCACGATTATGAGGTCCAGATTTGAGCATAAGATTGCCGTATATGTCATACTCATAATCAGTTCTTAGAGATATAGAGTTATTACCATTTTTGATGATTTGGTAATCTGGAAGCAGATTTTCATTTATATCATAGTGAGTTACTTCAACATACTCTTCTGCATTATTAGCACATGTGCTTGCTGTACGACAGCGAGTCATTTTTGTCTGTCTGTATATATTTTGAGGTGCCGCTGTTTTAACCCCAGAAGAGTTAAACGAATAAGGTTTATATGCAGTATAGGTAAAAGTCGTTACAGGCGTGACACTCTTTGTTGTACCATTGATTTTAATGTTAACCGTTGGCTTTGTAACCGTATGAACGCCACCGTGTGCGGCATAATATGTATAGGTTGTTGTATTTCCATTTTGATCTGTAATGGTTCTAGGCTTATTACAGTACTTCCGGTTACTTGACGTACATGCCCAATATGTCGCTGATGTAATTAATGGGGTAGAGCCTTTGCTTGGGTCTGGGTATTCTTTGATAAATAAAATATTACCACGAGTATCGTATTCATATGTGGTATAAGAGTTATCTGGTCTTGTAACCCTCTCTATCTTGTCAACAGGCAAGGTCGTATACTCAAAACTTGTTGTCCTACCCTCATTATCAGTAAATGATTTTAATCTTAGCGCGCCATCAACTTCATAAGTCCCATCAGGCCCAGTTATTTGACTAAAATCAGAAAAATTATAATCAAATACTTCACCAGCAACATTGATACTTGACACACGATTTAAGCCAGTTCCCCAGGTATTCATTTGCCCGAGAGTACCTAGATGCATTATGTTTGTTGTTTTGCTGAACTTGACACCTTCAGCAGAAGTAAAAGTTTCTGTCGTTTTATCTGATAACAAAGAGCCACCAGTATATTTAGAAACTGAACTTTTCGTATCTCCTGGCTGAGTTGTTGTCGCAGTTATATTTACTAAGTTGTAACTTTTAGCAGGGTCTGCTGAAAAATGTGTTTTGGCATTAAAATTGACTACAGATTCAGGCCAATCATTGGTTAACCCCGCACAACGTTCTGATGTAGGATCGCAGTATTCGATTGCTGTATTAATGGCCATAACTGAACGTTGACTACTGACGTCAGAGAAAGGTCCGGATTTATCTGAGTAATAATACTTTATCATCCAACCTAGTGAGCTTATGACTGCACTTGGCATATCGTAAGACGGTGGCCCTTCACTCAACGAGTAGCAGCCTCCTGCAAAATACCAACTATTCTGAGAGTATGTATAGTTTAACACTTCACCATCTGACTTTATTAATTTAGTCACAAGTGCGTAGTTTGATTCATCAGCCCAATCTGAATTATCAAAACATGAAGGTGCGGAATTCCAATGATTAGAATAATTACTGTTAAAAGTGAAAATATCACCAGTTTTAGTTGTATACGAACAAGTTGTTCCACTACAGCTAAGTAAGCCACCGGTTTGCTTTGCATTGTCGAATGAGCCATCATCAATTCTAAATATCTCGGTTTGTCCTAACGCATCTACCTTATAATACTGGCCTACTTCTAATCCTAGAAGGTATCGCCTCTTATCTTCAGGTGACATGCCGTCTCTCTTTATTCGAACATTCATTTTTGTAATTGTTGCTGCAAGGTTATCACCCCCAATTTGAAACCCTTTAGCATAACTTGATAGACTACTTTTACCTGAACCTATGCTTACTTGCATGCCTGAAGTAGAGCTTGCAAAGCCAGTTACAATATCAACCCCTTTGCTATCAGTTACTTGCTAAGCCAAAGGAGGTCTTAGTGAGTTTGGACTTTCTGGGCTTTCATAGACAGTAACTGCGGATGCTGAAATAGGTAATAACAGCAAAAATGATGAAACTAGTTTACTAATCTTTAATTTCATGTGTGCTCCTTGCGCTTATTGTTTTGTTGTCGTTTTTGAAGTGCGATTATCTGCATCATCATATTCATAAATAGAAGAGGACTTTCCAATGTTCTCAACTTTTTTTAACCGGCCAAGTGCATCATATTCGTATTCAAACTTTGAGGTATTACTTTGAACTGTAAATGATGCACTCGCTCCCTCACTGCATACATAACCTCCTCGTTGACCATTTGTTAGGATACAAAGTGAAATCTGATGAGTTCCTTGCTCAACTGAAAGTGTAATAGGACGTGGGTTGTATTGAGGCGGAGCCGCCTGTTTCGGGACTGTAAACGTTTGAGAACCTATAGTAAGCTGGCACTCATACCAACTTACGTCCACTGTGTAACATCCATAAACAATTTGAATTTCAGCTTTATTCTCATTTGGCTGGCTAATTTCTCCTAGATAAGCATAACCAAAAGCTGGGCCAGTCATAAATATGGATAGGGTTGCTAGAGTTTTATATTTTATAAACTTTTTTCTAGCTTTGGTTAAAAAGGGAGGGGTTATCATTTTGTGTTCCTTTTTTAGTTAAATCCTTTTTAATTATTATAATATTAAAGCACAAAAAACAAACAAAAAATAATGAAACACAAGATAACAGTGTAATGCTTTGTTTTTACAGAGTAATTTCTTCATACTGAGGCAGTTCTATAATTGTAGATGAGCCCTTACTTTCACTCACAATAGCCCAAATAAAGTAAGTAGCTATTAGTTGAGGCTATACATTTTCACCAAATTAATGAATTGTCTGAGTGATATCTATGTATTCAAAACTATCGTCATAACATCTACCTACAACATAACTTGTACCTTTTAGCTTATCCTTGCTGAATTGGATAATATTATGAGAATGCGTTAGTAACTCACCATTTAACTGCCATGTAGTCGCAGCAATTCGACCATCCGAGTCATTACAGTTGAGATGTAATTCAAACACTTGATCTGTTTCATGCATATTAATACTACCGGTTGGTTTCTGATTTGGTATCACGCTTACTTCAAATGACTGCGAACCTGTCTGACCAAACTCAGTTTCAACATCAACGCGGATAGTATGATTACCAACTGATAAATCTCCAATACTTTCTCTATAACGCTTGCTTTCCATGACAAGCTCGCCATCCAAGTACCATTTATACAATGATACTCTATCATCTGGATGTGAAAGCCATACACGAGATCTAAGTGATACATCTAATGGATATCTCAGGTATTCATTACTGAATGTACGCACAATCTCAATTTCTAATGGTGTTGGAGGTAAAACTTCTACAATTTGGCTTACTTCTTTGCTTTGTCCCCTGCTGTTAGTAACCCTAAATGTGAGATTTTTCATTCCTTCTTGGGAAAACTGCAGAGTAAACTTGCCGTCATCTTGATTTGATACTTTAACTCCGGGTGTTTTTAGTAGCTCATATGTATACTCGACGCCAGGAGCAAAATGACGCTCTAAGCCTACCCATGCAATATGTTTAGAAGGCATATAATTTACTGTAGCTGGCATGTTTAGTTCAATTTCAGGAAACTCGTATGTCCAGCTTTTCACACGAACTCTAGTCTCGCTGATTGTCTCTTGCTTTGACCCCTCTACCCAAGCTTGGTAGGTCAGAATAAAGTTTCTTCCTTCAAGAAGATTTTCACTAAATGTCAGGTCAAATTCACTATCATTTATTACTTTCCCATCCGGTAACACCCATTGGTTTTGAGTCCTACCATTAATAGACTCAGTTCTTGTGAAAGAGCTTCCTTTAATGTGGTGTGTAGAGCCGACTTCGACTAGATCAGGGACATCTAAATCAAAATAGAATCGTGGCGCTCTTAAGAAGTAGTATCGCGCCCTAGCTTCGACAAATGCTTCATCACCCAAACTACTGTCACTTGCTATTCCGTTATATTTCATTCGGGCATTGATATCTCTTCCTGTAAAGTCATCTTTATAGAATGAGATTTCTGCTGGACCTGAGAACCAAGACTTACGATTATCAGTTGACCACTCGATAACACCATCCCCATTTTGAACGAGGTTATCTCCGTCATACAAAACGAACTTTGCAGCTTCATTAAATAGAACTTCATTAGTTTGTTGAATTAATAGTTCAGGTTTTTCATAAGCAACAACTTTTAGAGTACCGCTAGTTGACCATTCGCCTGTAAACTTATTTTCAACTTTAACTCTCAAGTATTCAATTTCTTCGTTTTCATATCGCTTACGCCAACGTAAAGTATCTTTATGTTCTGTAGACTCCCTCCAATCGGAACCGTTACTTGAAACTTCCCACACAACTCGGCCAAGTGATCCAACATCTGCTCGGTCTTCCGGTGAGTAAATTGCTGAAGCTCTCAATGGTATCCGGCCCTTAATTAAGCCATCCTTTAGCTCCCCTTCAATTTTAGTGCCTTTGTACACAATAAAGTATGCACGAGCAGACTGAATATAGTACTCATAATCAGGTATAGGTGTTTTTGCTTTTGCTACTGCAACATAAATTCCACTTTCTTCGCCAATAACTTCCATTGGCATTTTTATGAAGGCTTCTCCTTTCGCATCTATTGTGACAGTTTCTGTTAATGGTTCAGGTATATTTCTTCTGTCATACTTACCTATGTAAACTTCCCATTCACCCATTGAGCTTTTGTCATAAACCCATCCATCGATTCGATTGTAATTCCCAAGGTTGATTTTAGCCGTTACTTCATCGGTAGATAGGATCTGATCATCTTGAAAATCTAGATTAACGCCAAGTGTGCTATCAGGAACGACTAAAGCTTTAATGCTTTGGGATGCATTTATTTCTGGCATTCTATGGTACTTAACGTTGTAATCGATAGGGAATACTTCCCATAGATTGCGTTCAACTTCAAAAGGCATATCGAACCTACCAGATGTTCTAAATATTTCACCTGTTCTTGTAGAAGGGTTTTTCGGAAATGTTTGGCTAACCCCTTTGGTGTCGAATGTCATATCTAATGAACCAGGGCTCGATACAGTTCCCATTCTGACAATTTCACCACCCGAGTATTCAACTGGATAAAAACCGTTTATAAGTTCTCGCCTTGAGCTAGCTTCAACTGAAATCCCTGTTGGTTCCTGAGAAGAAATCAGTGTCTTTTCATTAGGTATGATCAGCGTTTCACCTAACTCATTAATTATTTCGATATCGCTTTCAATTTCTACAAGCGCTTTGTCTAAATAACCAACAGCCGATGGTGTTCTACCTCGCAATGATATTTCAAAGCCTTCTGGTAAATTAACCCAATTGAATATGCAACTTTTAACACCTTTGCGCGCATATTTAACCGCGAGGTCTCTTTCACTATAGAACCGGCACTCTTCGCCGCTCACTTGTTCAGAATCTAAATAAACCAATTCAATTAGTCTGAACGGTAGATAGTCGTTTTCACGATGCTTTATATCAAACGACATAGGTGCAAAGACAACATTTAGATCATAATTAAATTTATCACCTGAAGAGTTTTTAACTACAACACTAATTTCTGCATTATCTTTTGGTGATAACTGCTGAGTTAAGCCATTAATAGTGACAATACCGTCACCAACAGAATTTAAACTTAATGGCACGCCGTTTGATTGTACACTCTCAATAGTGACACCATTTACGTAGCCATTAAACCCTGCTACTAACAGTTCACTATCAAAGTAGAACTCATCATTTTCCACCATACTTTGGCTGTTTCTGAAAATAGAAATTGATGGCTGCTTACGAGATAAGAATGCAGCGTTTTTAAATTCTTTTTTATCTGATTTTGAATACAAGTACTTTGAAGTAACCGTAATATCGTAGTGTCCATCTGGTACACTCTGCACATCAGCTGTATAAATAAACTTGTTATTAATAACTTCAGGCCCGGTTAGATTTTTTACTATTACAGTTTCACCTTCAGTAATATTATCGTTTTTAAAAAGAGTAGTACCGTCAAATTCAAGCTCCTTAAGAACTTCGTGCGAACCACTAACCTTAAACTCAAGCTCAATCGATTTAGGAAGCCACCATGTACCTGATATAGCTGGAGACGGTTTATCAAATACAACTCTCGCTGTTTCGTTCTCAACATCTATAGAAGCGCCTAACAAGCCAAAGCTCAATGGCAAACCACTAGCCCTTGCATTAACTTTTACTTGCTCTACCCGAGAGTATGCATATTCCCAACTTACAATGGCCTGAGAGTTTATTTCTTTATCAGTAAAGTACTTATTAATTGAATTTATCTTAAACTGGTGAGAAACAATGCCATCCTCATAGCCAATGTAATTTTTAGTTCCAAGGTAATAAGGAGTGATATTTATTGTGCAGGATGTACTTCCAGCATTTATTAAACAACTCCCCAAATTATCGACAATTACCTGTTGTGAATAATTAACTGGCTTTGTAGTGATTGAAATGGCTTTAACCTGAGCGTTTGGATCGTGATTTACATCGCTATTATTGTCGATCCATTTATTCCCTACATAAATAGAATATTTTGTTAGTTCAGGCGCAATTGGGGCCTCGACGTTAAAAGATGTAGTTCCAGACTTGATTAGTGTTTTCTCTTTTTCCGCACCAAAATAGGCAAACACTTTATAACCAACAGGCACAACTCCGCTCATTCTCAATCGACCTTTCAGAGAGAAGTTATCTCTATCAAGCTCATCCATACCAACCCATTCAAAATAACACTTTCCTGATACATTATTGTTGGTACCAATTGCAACCGCTTCATTAGTCACAATGTCACAGAAACTTGAAAACTTAGTTTGAACTGCTTCAAAACTAGACTCTTTTACGTGAGATACTAATCGACCACCTAAATTGTTAATCTTAAACTCGATTTCATCTTGAACTTTATTTAGTGTGATTGTTCTGGAATATAAATGCCCCAGAGTATCCTTGACCGTAACTTTTATTGTATTTAAGCCATTTTTGAAACTAACAGTGTCAGGTATTGTGGCTACACCGATTTTTTCCTTGTTAAAAGCAACGTTAGAAGAATTAACTTGAATCGATATCAGGTCAACGTCATCTGTAAATGAATTGAAAGTTGAAATTACCAACTCTTGATTGTATGCAAAGTTACTGCTGTTATTTTGCTTAATACCTGATTTGAAAATATCAATTTTTGGGGCAGTTTTGTTAATTCTTAACCCATTAAAATTTTGGTTAGAAGGGATGCCACTTGAATTTGTGAAAGCCACAGAAGCACCATAATAACCATCTTCAATTTGCGTCATATCGAACGTGTAAACATATGCACCATTTACACTTTCTCTCTTAGTGCTCGTAATAGTCTTATTTGCTGTAACTAGTGAGCCATCTTTTGTATATAGAACATTCCCGCTATAGGTGATGCCACTTGAAATGGTTGGCTGACTATTTCGGCTGAATTTTACAATTAACTCAGATGGGGCCCACCAATCGCCAACAATCTCGCTTGAAGGCTTATTTAAAACGAGTTTAGCTGTGTTATTCGAAACTTGAATTGATTTGCTATTAACGTTTATTGTCTTTGTAGTCGCATAACTAGCAGGCATGGAATTAACCTCAAAAAGGTCAATTTTTGTTGGTTGGTAATTCCAAGGAACAGTTAAAGCATGTTTGGTGTTACTAACTCCCCAATAACTATTACTCGAATCAACTGACACTTGATAGCTTAAAGAGCCCACTTTATTTGAAATAGCATCACCAAGCTTTATTTCTGAAAATGAAATATCGCATGAAGTAGCGCCACTTACTACTGTACAGTTACCAAGCGATGGTATAGATACCTTCTGACTGTAATCCCTTGCGTCAACATTAACTCTAACTGCAGAAAACTTGTTTGCGGGGTTGTAATTGGTGTGGCTACCTACGCTTTTCCATGAGTTTCCAAGCTTAACTGAGTATCTTTGGACAGTGGGCTTAACTGGAGCTGCAAAATTAAAAATAAAGTTTTTTGTATCAACTAACTTTTTAGCTTTTGCTGACCCTGAATAATAATAAATTGAGTAGCCAATACTATTCGGACCTGAATTGGAAGCAACGCCTTCAACTTTAAATCCATCAATTGAATAACCGGCTGTGTTATTCCATTCAAATAAACAATATCCAGCGCTTAAGGTTCCCCCTTGTAATGCTAAATTATTATCTGTAGTGACAGTACAGTAATCGTCTATAACAGTTTGGCGTGCCTCAAGCTTGAAGTTTCTTACGTTTGAAATAAGTGTGCCTGATTTGTTCTCGATGACAAATTCTGGTTTGTAGACATTCATCGTTCCTTTGATAGTTGTGATAGCAATAGCGCTAAATGAAAACATCAAAGTAGTTAAAGCCGCTGCCTGTAAATAACTCATTATTAGACCTTGTTGGAATTACTCAGAGTTAACTTACCAACTTAGCCAATCAATAAAGCCTGAAAAAAAATTGAAATAGAAGAAAAATTCGTTTTTTGAATTTTAGGATTGATGGGTTTAAAAAAGAGTAATCAACCCAAGTAAATGGCACTATAATCTCAACCTACCGAAAGCTTTGCCATTACTGGGTCTATAGTTCAATGAAAAAAAGTGAATATTATTAAATTAACCATAGCTTTTTTATTGTTCTTCTGTCGCAAAAGAAGCTTGAACTTCACTAAGAAGACCACCAAAAAAATATAGGGTAAACCATTTAATATTGGCGGCCCTCAGAAGCTCCAGGTATAAATTACAAGTCACCAGCTAGTTAAAAACTAAGAATTTATTTATTACAGAAAAACACAAAAGGTTATTTCGAAAATAACTCTAAAATTACCATTTTTATTCTAAAGAACCTTATGCACCTTTAATCGAGAATAATGGATAACGCATCAGCGACCTCTCTCTCACCTCTATTATCAGACGGGATTCCTGTCAAACGGCCATTAACGACCATTGCTGTTGAACCACCACCATCCAAATTTATCGCATCAACCACACCTTTACTTTTCATGAAATCAGCTAGCTCTGTCAAACTCATTCCCTGACTTAAATATGGGTTTCTTCCGTAGACAGCAAATATATACATATTTCCTTTTGCATCAACACCTACAGAAGTTCTAGGGTGCTCTCCATATACCCAACTTGCATAAAAGCTACTGCGATCCAGAGTTTCATCTGATTCAAAATCTGTTGTATCTTGCCCTTCGATTGCTGATTTATGGCTAGAAATATGCCAACCTTGCTTATACCAATCCGCTAAGGGAATTTGCGAATTCAACAATAGAGTGGGACCACCTCCAATAATAAATAGACCTTCTCGTAAACTAATTTCTTTTCCATCCGCATATACCTGATAACTAACAGATACAGCCTCACCTTTTTTACTATTTATAAAGGCATCAAGCTTCCCTTTAGTGCTACCTGTTGCCAGAATTAAAGTTTCGTCATCTTTGAGCATTTTTGGATAGCCACTAACTTTTGACAGACTGCTATTAGTGTCATTTAAAATATACAACTCAGCCTCAATCTCATCTAAAAGATTGAGCGGACCAAATTCTTTTGTAAAAGCGATAATTTCATTGTTGTTTGTACAAACAACATCATGCGTAGGAAATTGAAACTCGCCATTATGCAAATTACCACAATTAAGTATTTTATTAGGCAAGCGGTTTAAACCGTTAATGGCTAGCTCCTCGTTCCCCTTTCGTAAAACTATTTTTGTATTTGTACTATGTACAATATTAGCCTTAATTTTACCTTTATTATCTATAATCAAAGCGGGTCTATTATTAACAGCTTCACTCAATAACTTCCCATTCTCAACTGCAATTCCTGAAATATCTCCAGGTAAACCTAATTTAGAATGCATCACAAAAAAGTTACCATTCACACTTACTAAAGAATTATTTGATTCACTAATTTCACTAACCGTTGCTAACCCACTAATAGACTGAGTAGCTAAGCTAGAGATTACCTTTCCACGAAAAAGGTTAGGATCAATTTTCACTACACTGATCAATTGATTTTTGTCACTTTTACATTTAGAGCATTTCAGTATTTCCTTAACCTGAATACCCATTTCTAAGAGTTGCATTGAAAGTGATTTAGCATCATAAAGGCTGTAGATTGGCGCAATAGAGAACTTTTTAAAAGGTACTTGATTACCCAAATAATCAGGAAACTCTAATTCATGGGTGACCATTGATAAATGATGTTTTGCTGAAAAATCAGCGATAATCTTTTCTACTTTTTCACTCCTTGCCATACGATACGGCTGAGTTTCAATTAAAAAACTTACTTCATCAGATGTTCGAATAACTATCTGTTCAAAATACACACCTTTAGAGAGCTCAATCATTGAGTTAGCAATCGAAGGATGTAATGGTATTAACCCTAAAACGATGCAAAAAAATAATCTAAACAAAGTTAACTCCATTTCTCAAAATTCAATCAAAAAAGTAGACTGGCGGGCAGGCCAGCCTACTTACACTGATAATAGGGAAATCAATTATTATCAGTACTTCTAGAAGCTATATCGCACACCGAACAACACACGGCGATCAAGCTCGCTAACTCCATATGGCAAGTAGCGAGAAGTTGCTTGATTTATCATTTGTTCATTAGTTAGATTCAAAATTTGCATTTGAAATTGCAGATCATCATTTACTCGATAATTCGCGGACAGATCTAGCTGACCAAAATCGTCAATAAATCTTGGAACACCAAAATCATCTGAGAACTGAGCAAGATAGCGTTCACGCCAAGCGTAAGAAAGTCGCATATCTAGCGCACCATCATCATAATAAATAGATGCGTTATAACTTAACTTTGATAAGCCAGGTAGGCCACTACTTCTCACATCGTCCTCAGTATTAAAGTCTGCTGCGCTATCAGTAACAGTTAAATTAAATAGCCCACCGAAATTTTGCCAAATACCTTCAGGTAAGAAAGTAAATGGTTTTTGGAAGGCAAATTCAGCACCTTTAACACTTGCATCAACGCCGTTAGCGGGTTGGGTAAATATGATAGGTGCAGAGACAATTACACCATCAGACTGCCTAGGGAATGAACGCACTTCTGTAAATGAAGTAGTATCTATAAGACCTTCTATGTCTTTATAGAATATATTGGCAGCTAGCAGTGCTTCTTCTTCAAAATACCATTCAATACCGAAATCAAAATTTGAAGATGTGAAAGGTTGTAGTTCAGGGTTACCCTTTGCACCTGTACCCCCCCCTTCGTCAATACCCCTAATAGTCTCAGATGGTGCAAGTGCAGGTAAATCCGGACGAGTCAACGTAACAGAATAAGCAGCTCTTAAAAGTAGATTCTCGTCAAGTTCATGTCTTAAGTTTGCGCTGGGTAAGTACTCAGTATAACTATTCGATACAGTAATTGGCGTAATACGCTCCGTAGATTGGAATTGATTTTCAACTGTGTTACCAGAGGCTGTTTGATCTGTTTTAACTAACCTTAGCCCAACATTGAGTAGGGTGCTCTCAAAATCAAAGTTAGCTTGAACATAAGCATTGAAGGTATCTTCATTTACTTGCCAACTTTCTGATGCCCCAAAACCAGGTAATGGCCTGATAAAAGCACCTGAAACAGCGTCACCTTGAGGATAAAAAACACTCCGTATTAAACGAGGGTCAGCAACTAGCTGTAAATTTGGCGCCGATGAACCATCAACTTCAAAAGGCATCGTCATCGCAACACTCGCTAAACTAGGCATATCTTCAATGCCTGTTTCAGGTAAACGTTGAAGTCGTTCCTGAGTTTGAACTCGTGTTTTTTCACGTTCTGAATATCTAAAGCCAAAATCAATGCTGGTTAATGCCCCATCATCAAAGTATCGGCTGAAATCAAGCTTACCCGTTATTTCTTCATCCTCATCAACCGATGGACGCAAGATAAATACATTGAATAAAAAGTCTTCGGGGTTTGACGTAAAATCAGTGTGAGATGACTGAAAATCTACAAAGTCACCTCTAACATCATAAGAAACAGTACCAGGATCAAATTCACCATTTTCAGCTAATCGGAATGAATAAAGGTCAAATTGACGTTTAGCATCGCGTTTTGAATAACCAATAAATGGGCGGATTTGCCAATAGTCGTTTAAGTCCCATTTTGTATCAAATGTAACTTGCGTGAACTCTTCATCAGTAGTTAAGTAGTTTGTTCCAACACGCTGCTGGACACCCGTAAAAGATGCTGAATTTACGACACCGTTTTCAGAGCTATAATTAACAGTCTGACCTGGGTTTTCTACTGGCATATCATTTCTGTTTGCTAGCCTTTCACTGTCTGATGTTGCATAGAGCACTGAAAGCAACATTTCAAGACTATCTGTAGGGCGGTATTGTGCACTAAACGTCGAACCAAGTGTGTCTCTTTGTTCATCAAAAATATAATAGCGAGTGCCGTTAGCAATGAGATCATTCGAATCACCACGACCCACCACATTCATTGGTCGCCAGACACCACTTTCCACTGTATTAGACTGAAAATGAGTGTCGGAATATGCAACACTTGCAGAAAAGCCAAGTGTGTTGTCTATATTATGGCTAAAGAACAGGGATCCTCTAGGGTCAGCCTCTTCTAACACTTCACTATAGTTTCCTTGCGCCGATACAGTGAACTTAGTGCCTTCATAACTCAAAGGTTTAGGTGTTTCTAGCGTTACAACACCTGCCATACCACCCTCAGTTTGTTTTGCAGTAGGCGTTTTCTTAACAGTCACATTAGAAAACAGTTCTGCTGCTAATAGCTCAAAGTTAAACCCTCTACCCCCTGAGCTTGTAGAAAAGCGCCCCCCACTACCGTTTGACGTACCCGACATGCCGTTTACTTCAACACGTGTAAATTGTGGTCCCAACCCTCTTAAATTAATTGCTTGCCCTTCACCATTACTGTTCCTATTTAATGTTACTCCCGGGACACGCTGTAAAGATTCTGAAATATTTAAATCAGGAAACTTACCTAAATCTTCAGCAGAGATTGAGTCTGTAACTTCTACTGATTCTTTTTTTTGACCTAATGCTCTATTGAGACTCGCTCGTACACCCTGAACCTCTATCACCTCTAATTCAGAAACACGTTCATCACTACTAGTGGATTGAGCGTGCGCATAATGCCCTACTAGCAAGCCAATTGAAGCAAGTGCAGTAGTGCATAAATTAAGATGAAACTTGTTTATTTTTTTCATTTTATCTCCTGTTGAATCATTAATTATGAGCCATCTATTAAATCACATTATGTTATTTAATCTGATTTTGGAAGAAAATTTTTAAATAATTTGCAACAAATGTGATCTAAAGACAGTTAAAAAACGTCAATTCAGGGACTTACCCATGAAGCCAATTAAACATCGAATTTATTAATTAACATTTGGTTATTTAATGTGTAGTATTACTGCCATATTTGCTGTTATGTTAAAAGGTTACGTCTATGGGTCTGATTACTTTAAATAAAAATGAAAAATTTATTCTTAGTTACTTGAGACGCAAACATAAAGCCAGTCGAGTTGAACTTGCCAAAGTTATGGGAGTGTCAAACCAATCGCTAACAAGGTTAACGAAGTCGCTATTAGAGGCGGAACTAATTGAGCAACAATCAAAAACATTAGGCTCAAGAGGTCAGCCAGCTATCAATATAACCATCAAGCCAAATAAACTTTTTTCAGTTGGAGTTGTTTTTGCGAACAGTAAACTCATAATTAGATTAGATGATTTATGTGGCGATCATATTGCTGAAGTTTCAAAAAAAATTGATTTATCACGACCTAAGGAATGTTTAGAAACAGCTGAAATTACGCTAAAGAACATACTAGACAGTATGTCTATAACCGATCAAATTATAGGTATTGGCGTCGCAATCTCTGGTTTTTTTGTCTCATCTAAAACTGTTTGCAATAAATACAACGTTGATGAGTGGACAAAATTAGACTTAGTCTCTTTTTTTGAGGTCGCATTCAAAGTCCCCTGCTACGTTGAAAATGATGGGAACGCGAACGCAGTTGGTTATTCGCTTTCAAATCGAGGCAGTGATTTGAAAAGTGCTTTTGTACTTACTTTAAGTGAAAACATTGGTGGTGGATTCATTACAGAACAACAACTATTAAAAGGACATTCAGGTAATGCCGGAGAAGTCGCGGCACTATTTAGCCCAGGTCCAGAAGAAGTTCGTCCTTGCTTAAGCTCCCTGAGTTCTTATTTAAAAAAAAGCAATATAGAAAGTTGGCAAGATTCGCTAGACCCAAGTTCTGCCGATCACCAACATTATTTAGATTGGCTTGATAGTGCCACTTGTGCACTTGAACAACCTCTTCATTTTATCCAAGTCCTTTTTGACCCAAGCGCTATCGTTATTTCAGGGGACCTTCCTTATCAAGTTAGAAAGACAATTGCTGATACGGTGAAATTTAAACCATTAAATTATAAGCATACAGAAGCTAAAAAAGCTGAGTTAATTATTGATAATGAGCCATCACCATTGAGCAAAGGTGCAAGCACTTTAGCAATTTACCACTTTTTAGGCACGATAAATTAATAATGCAATATAAATGAAATGAATTATATTTATTATTTTATCTAAAATAATCAGGGCTCATTGTGCAGTTGTGGCTTTTCTTAATTAGCTTTCTATTAGTTGTGTTGTGGTTATGGCTTAAGAGCAACAAACAATCTTCAGACTCATTGATAACCGCCAACAAAAACATACCATGGTATCTAGCGGGCTCATCAATGAGTGCTACAACACTTTCTAGTGATACGCCTATTATCGTAGCTGGAATAGTTTATAGCTTTGGAGTAAGCGGTAACTGGATATGGTGGATAAGTATATTAAGTTTGCTTTCTACTGCTTTTTTCTTCAGTAAATATTGGTATCGAAGTGGTATAAAAACGGAAGTTGAGCTTTACGAACTTCGCTATGGAGACTCCTCACACACACGTTTTTTAAGAAAAATTAAAGCTATTTTTGAAGGGGGTATTCTTAATGTAGTTGTATTAGCAAGTCTGACGTACGCGTTTTCAATAACCTTGTCTGAAGTACTCTCTCTGCATCCCACTTTGTACTTTACAGAACTTCAAATTCACCTCTGCATCTCTGTTGTATTCCTTATTGTTGTAATGTACACAGCACTGTCTGGATTAAAAGGAGTAATAATTACCGATATTTTCCAGCTTGTCTTTGCTGTCGGTATTTCATGGATCGCCTTATATTTTATTCTTGAAAATCAGTCTCTAGCTACAATAATTTCCGAAGTACCTGAAGATAAGAAAACCCTCTTTTTAAATAATAGTGCGTCTAACGACGAATATATTTATTTTTGGGTTTTCATAATATTTTCATGGATATACAAAGCACCAGGCTCCGGACCTTTGATACAAAGAGTGATATCTTGCAAAAGTGAAACGGACGCAAAAAAAGCGATTCTTATGCATTGTGTTATTCACTTTTTTGTCAGGAGTATTCCATGGATATTAATTGGAATCGTCGCGATAACTATAACAAACACTCCCTTAAACGCAGATGAAGTTTATGCTCACGTGATTATGAAGGTGCTGCCGCCTGAGCTAATAAACCTTTTTATTATCTGCTTAATAGCTGCATACATATCAACCGTTGACTCTCACCTAAATTGGGGTGCCTCCCTTATTACGAATGATTTTTACATTGACGAAAAACCAGAAATCAGCAAGAAAAATGCCTATTTTTTATCAGTACTTTCTTTAAGCTTAATTAGCTATTTAATCTACTTACAAGGCTTAATAGACAGCTTATTATTTATTTATCAACTTCATATAGTAATATTTGCAGGGCTTGCACCATTTGCAATTGGTCGTTGGTTTTGGTGGAAAGTCACTTTAAAATCAGAGATACTCGGTTACTTCTCTTCTATCACTCTTGGTATAACTTACTTTATTGCCAGCCCTAAAGAAGCTGCTTACTGGTTTTCAATGCCTATGCTTTTAAATCTATCAAGTTCTCTATTGATATTATTATTGCTAAAAAGCAAAGCCCAACAGCCAGATAAAATACATTTCGATTTTTTCAACAAAATTGGTTTGCCTTTACATAAAAATCGCAATCACCAGTTTTATTTAGATAAAAAAGATATTCTTACCGAAGCAAAAACCTGGATAATTGCAGTTCTTATTTTTTCGACCTTCACCATAGGAGTCACAATTTTACTCTTTAGTTAAATCATCTATAACTAAAAACAAAGCTCTTTAATAACTTTTAGGTTTTCAAAAAATACCTAAACTAGACTAGTGCGGATGAAGTGCAAAATTTCTTTGGCGTCATCAATCCCATGCTCCTTCCATTCCTTCAAAAACTGAGCTTAAATTTGCTTCACAAATTTTAAAGTGCTGTTCGTAATGTGATATGACGATGTTCCCTTCATCAAGGTCGAGTACATTCGCATTTCTGGTTGCAAACCATTCTATTTCTGACGTAATAAGACGTGACTTACCTACACAACCTGCAATATCATTAGATTTAAAGTTTTTATCCTGCGAATTACATTCCATAAAAGCAACATCTCAGCCCTGCGTTCCCGATAAGTTTTAATAAATGTAAGAAAACTAATTTTCTTTTCAACTAAATCAATATTAACGGGAAACTGAACCATCAGGTGCTTGGCCCTGGTAAACTTCACTTAGCAAAAATTTGTTGAACAAATAATTAGTCTTTTATAGTTTTTATAGACTGAGAGCTGTTCACACCTAAACGTTCAAGGTCGCGGATAGGCGGGTAATCGCCAACGTAAAGTAAGCTGTGCTTGCGCCCGTGCGAGGAATTCGTTTTGCGAAATCATTTTTATCCCTCTATGTCAACTGAGAGTCTTATTTGTTGAAAAATAGAGAGGTAAGGATAAGTTCTATTCATCACCACTCGAAAAAGCCTAGACTCTATAGGATCTTAGCTTAAAATTGAGGTGATTAAGTCTCATTTCCAAATCACCGTAAATATCCACATCAGCATTATATGAATCTAGATTAGCACCTAAAAAGTCAACGGCAGCTACACATCTTTTGAGTAAATCTAAATCATTAATAGCTGACTCATCTAGTTTTTGGTTCAACAATGTTATAAAGTTGTCTGCAATTTCAGACTTAAAGAAGTCATCATGTTCAATAAACATAATAAACTCTATAAAGAAATGAAAATAATAGTTGAACAACATAGGAGGCATAAATCTAAGCTCATCAGTACGCTCTATTACATTTAAAGAAAACGCTTTATGAATTTCTGTATTCTCTTTATTAAAAAATACCCTTTTAGCTGAAAGCAAATCTACGCAATCATCTGAACTATCGAGATATTGTTTCCAAATATCTTCCATCTTAACTTCCTTTTAAATACAAGTTGTTCGATATTATTTTATGGCTCACTTAAAAGTAAGCAGCCTACGGTCTGGATAGATTTTGCAAGGCCACTTAACTTTGATTTACAAAATTCTGGTTTGCCATTCTTGTGAGCACTTGAAACTTCTCGATGTCGCTTTAGGTTATTATATGCTTTTTCATCTTTAATGATTCACCATCTGATAAGAGTTTGGGGCAGCCAGTCAATTCCCTCAGGTAAGAGTGTGAATATTAGTGT
Organism: Pseudoalteromonas sp. BZK2; assembly: GCF_014349195.1. Lineage (NCBI taxonomy): Bacteria > Pseudomonadati > Pseudomonadota > Gammaproteobacteria > Alteromonadales > Pseudoalteromonadaceae > Pseudoalteromonas > Pseudoalteromonas sp. BZK2. The sequence continues at coordinate 25,306 of NZ_JACSOG010000045.1, forward strand.
TAATGAGCTAATTCAAGAAGTGTACATCCTGCCATTTGCTTCGTAAGATTTCATAGGTGAAATAAGACAATTGCTTAACAAATATGGTTATTAAAGAATCTGAAATACTTGATATGTAAAATTGGTTTTAATCCACTGCACTGTTCAACTTTAACTGTGCAGCCTCCATGACCAAAGGGTGCAGCCCCTTATTGCTCGATCAACAAAGTTTCAACAACTTCTTCTGTCGTATTGCTTTTGATTCTAATTTTCTTAGCGTGTTTATTAAGCGATACAATTTCATCACAGAACCCTTCTGTTGGGTATAACGTGTACTTGTAATCGGTAACCTTACCTTCATCGTCTTTTACAGCAGCTATATCATACTTCTCTAAAATGCCGGCATTAATGAGGTCTTTCATTGTTGAAGTCATATTTCTGCGAATAGCGATTAAACGGTTTTCAGTGATATCTTCTGACTCAATTGAACCAAATTTAATCATTATTCTTACAAGCATGAAGTGATAAGTTTTTTCGGGGCTGGCGTATCTGAATAATGTATAAAGTCTGGTTGTAAGCCAGCTAGATAAGGTTCTCTTAAATTGTTGCGCCTGGTTAAAGTAATATCCTTTATAAGATACAGTTTCAATTTGCTGAGCCATATACTCATTAAGAAATACAATGCATCTTTGAGTGCTTGGCCCTTTTTTACCAGAAAAATGAATTGACCCCAAATAAGGCATTTTTGCTTCATTTGTTTCTACTTCACCATTTGAGTTAGTGCTGTAGTTAAAGGACAGTTGACTACCAGACAGGATTAGTAGCGCTTCTTTTAAATCTGGATAAGATAATGATTGATTAACTGACTTAAGCTCTGCATTTAGTTCATTCATTTTAAAATGAATTGCGTAACGAGTGCCGCTTGCGTTATTAATCTTAGAAATATTGCCTTTAGTTGCAAGTGATATAAGCGCCCTTTCTACCTTTTCTTCGCGGTCAGATGGCCAAGCAACATAGTCAGTTTCTTTACCTTTGATTACAGCTGGTGAAATTTGTAATTCACCGGTGTATTCAACACCATCCAACTTATCAGAAATAGAACGAGAATTAACGAGCCTTTCTGGTGCTTGTCTAATTGGGTATATGGTAGTTTTAACTCTTACAAAACGAGACCATAAATCATATAAAGGAAAGGTATTTGATAATGAATTAGATTTCAAACCTTCAAAATGCACATCAGTAAAGAGTTTGAGCTGCTCAACCTCAGCGGCTTCCTGAACTACTAGCCCTTTAGTGCTGATAGTCTCTGGCAAATTATTTATTGTAAGTTTGTTTTTGCTCATACCGAAATTCCCGCATACTTGAATTTCAAATATATCAAATCGCTATATAAATAACACAGTAAAATGCACCATTATTAAAAATCTCTTTATAATCATTAAGATAATAGAGTGTAACTGTGATCTGACTACCTATTAAACCTATTAAAAATAACGTGTAATTGCGATCTGGTAGTTTGAGTAACAGTATGAATAACGTGTAACTGCGATCTGAGTTCAAAACCTATCTATTTGATTAACGTGTAATTGCGATCTGGGATGAAATTTGAGGCCATAAAATAACGTGTAAATGCGATCTGAGATGAAATTTGAGGTCAAAAAATAACGTGTAAATGCGATCTGGGATGAAATTTGAGGCCATAGAATAACGTGTAAATGCGATCTGGGATGAAATTTGAAGTCATAAAATAACGTGTAAATGCGATCTGACACAAAAATTTAGCTCATAAAATAAAGTGTAAATGCGATCTGAGAAGCTACATAACTACTGAATAACGTGTAATTAGGGTCTGAGATTTATTTTCAGTTTATTATTTCATCAACTTACTTCTGTGTAGCCGATGTGAACTTAAAACTATTGGTCAAAAATAAATCGGAAGAATTTGCTCTAAAAAGGACAGAGAAATTACAAAATAAAGTGTAAAACCGATCTGAAAAATAAAACACATACATTTCAATGGTTTACAGAATTGTATCACACACGAACAAAGATAACGGGCGAAAAAAAACTTTTTTCAAATGAAAATTCACTAAACTTCTGTAGTATGGATTCAGCAGGGCTGTGAATAACCCACTAAAAAAAGGTGTAATTGCGATCTGAGAAGCGTGCAATTGCGATCTGGTACAGTAATTTGCCCTATTTTCAATCATTTCGAATAAAAAACAAACTGTGATTGTGAATAAAATAAAGTGTAAATGCGATCTTGAGCAATGTCGTTGTGGATATTTTACAGACAATCCTTTATAACCTGTTGATAATAATATCAATATAAATTCTAATAACGTGTAGCTGCGATCTAAGTAAGGTGTAATTGCGATCTAAATAACGTGTAATTGCGATCTCATTTATTTTTTATTGTTTAGGTAAATCAACAAGTTAAATGGACAATCCACAGCACTAACCTAAAGATCTAACCTATATATTTAACCATCATTATCCTTAATATTTATTCTTAGCTTTCAACAAATCAAATTAAAAATGATATTTGGTATTTAAAAAGAACTAAGCTCAATACCTTTAGCTAATAAGTTCTTTGCAAAATGCACGATGTAATTTAGCTGTCATTCTGTTGTTAAATAAACAATAGAAGGCATATTCATGAATTTTTCAATCTCACTCTCTACCGCAAAACATCTGTTTGTGGATGCTTGTGGTATAGCAAATGGCTCTAAGTGCAACATATCTGCGTTGGATTATATCCACTTCTCATTAATTGGCGGCATAGCAGAAGTGCTAGGAACGGACACTCAATCGATTGTTAGGCAATCTTCACCAATTGATGCGTTTGAAGATTATGAGATTTGTATCAAAGCCAAAAAACTTAATACTTTTATAAGTAGCTTTACCGATGAAAGTAAGCCACTAAAATTTCAATTCGATGAAGATAAAGTAATTGTTAAACATGGTCGTTCAAGAGCTTCAATAGCTACAATATCATGCGATAGCTACCCTATTCCCAAAATTGTAATTCCTATTGGCTTTCAATTTTCTTGTGATGCTGAGTCATTTAAGTCTGCTATTTCTGGTATTTTTTATGCCAAGGCGAATAACGATGTAAGGCCGTTCCTAAATCATATTAACTTTTCTATAAATTCTCATCAGATGAAGTTATACACTAGTGATGGTCATAGATTGGCTAAGGATATTATTCAGTTAGAAAATTCTGTAGATGATTTGAATGGTATCTTGCCATTTAAGCTTGCTGAAATGCTTCTACAAGCACAGCCTGATGGTAATTTGGGCTTTTTCTTTGATGTGAGCCACTTCTATTGGTCAGCTGAAGGAACAGTATATGGCACAAACTTTCTCATAAAGGTATTTTTTGGTATATAAGTTATAACGCCAAGACGAACTTTTCAATTATCTACCCTGCCCTTCTTTTTTGTTTGGAAAAAGATAAACAAGGAGAACCAAATGGGTTAATTGTGTTTGCTTTGCCAAGTAATCAACGACCTAATGAAAATACGCATTTGTATCATGCGCCACTGATGAATATTTATTCGAATGGAGTTGTTTGCCAAGGAAATGCAACTTTACCCAAAAAGAACACATCAATTACTGAATGAATGAAGGCATGAATGATGTTGAGAAAACTGTACTGGCCTCAAACTTCACTCACGTTAACCTCGAAAAGACCCTTAACGCAAAATTTGCTCGCATTTTGGAGTGCTAAAGCCAACACAAAGAGCCTAAGCAATGCAAAAGTAAGAATGCGAGAGTTAAATCGATTTATGCGTTTGGGATAGTTTTTAAGCTCGGCCTTGTGAATATTTCATATTCAAATTAATAGTGAATAATTCACATTGTATGTCCGGTCATATTAAGAGGGTTAAAAAATGAACACATTTTCAATTCCATCAGAGTGGATTTCTAAACCATTAAATGTATCAGTAATTGGTGCGGGTGGTACAGGATATGCTTTTTTATCGAAAATTCACCGAGAAAACCCCGTGATCAGAGCGAAGTGATGTCGCGGGGATGAATCGGTGTCACCCCTGCTCTTGAATATATTTTCGTATTATCTCTGCAGTAGCATTTCCTACAGAACACACAAAGTATCCATCAAACCAAAATGTTTTCTCTTTCCAAAATTGGTTTTTGAGGTAAGGAAATGATTTCCAGATTTTAGTAGTTGTCGCTTGTTTAATCCTCCTTACGTACTGGCCTACAGAATATCGAGTGCCGATTGTAATCAGCATATGATTGTGATCTTTGTCTATTTCAATCTCTTCGATCCTGAAGTCAGAAGATAGAGA
>NZ_JACSOG010000046.1:0-29423 GCF_014349195.1 Pseudoalteromonas sp. BZK2
ATTTAATATTGTATACAATATGTAATAAGTGTATATTTTTGATGTCTAAGTTAAATAGACAATAAAAATCAACAGGAAAAAGGGAACATTCACATGTTTACATATAATAAAAAACAAACTCGGGGAATAGGCATAAAATCGCTGTTAGCAACGGCTGTGACGGCTGCATTAATAATGACTCCTACAGTAAAAGCAGTTGATGGTAGCAGCATTGTTAAAGGTCATGTAGTGGCACAAGCTGGCAACGATTTAACAGGGGCTACAATAACTTTAAAACATAAAAGTAAAGGCTTAGTGTATACCATTACCAGTAATAATGATGGTGACTATTTACTGCGCAATGTGCCAGTGGGCACTTATGATGTAACCATTAGTAAAGAAGGTTTTGAGCCATTAGTTGAAGAAAATGTAGCCGTAACTATTGGCCAATCAATTATTCTAGACGCGCAATTATACAAAGCAGGTAGCGATATTGAGCGTATTGCCGTTACGGGATCCGCCATTCGCCGTGTTGATATGGCCTCGTCTACCTCAGGTCTAACATTCAGTGATGCTGAATTAAAAGCAATGCCAGTTAATACAGGCTTTGAAAGTATTGCTTTGTTAGCTCCAGGTACAGCGGCACCGGGCGGCGCAAGTTTTAATGGTGCTTCAAGCTTTGGTGGTTCATCAGCAGCTGAAAATGGTTATTACTTTAATGGCTTAAACGTAACCAGTATTCGTACAGGTTTAGGCTCAATTCGCTTGCCATGGGAAGCTATTTCACAAACGCAAGTGAAAACGGGTGGTGTTAGTCCTGAATTTGGTGGAGCACTTGGCGGTATTGTTAATGCGGTGTCTAAGTCTGGTGATAATGACTTTAACTTCGGTGCAGAAGTACGCTGGGATCCTGATAGTTTACGTAGTCAGCACGACTCTATTTATCAAGAAAATGGCACTATTAGTACAAATACACAGCAAAGCAGTTACGATTTTAAAGAACTTCAGCTCTGGGCCAGTGGTGCAATCATCGAAGATACCTTGTTCTTTTATGGTTTGTTTGCACCACGCCGTGAAGAGTCTACTGGCGCTGGCCAAACGACTTATTCAGATTTTGAACGTGATGAGGACCGCTGGTTCACGAAGGTAGATTGGTTTATAAACGAAGATCACTCTGTAGGATTTTCAGCGATGAACAACAAACGTACATGGACTGATAAAACCTTTGCTTATAACTGGCAAGAGAATGTGATTGGTGAGCAGCAAGGCGTGAATGCGCCAGGGGAAGATGGCGGTAAAGTATATAGCTTAAATTATAATGGCTACCTAACTGATACTTTTTCTGTTTCAGCAGTTGTTGGGCGAGTGACTGAAAACGTTGAAAATGTGGTTGCATCACCAAAGCCAGGTGTTTGGGATGAACGTGATGGCTTTGTCACTTTGAGTCAACATACAAACTCGTCTGTGACTGAACAAGAGTTTACGCGCGACCAAGCAAGGATTGATTTCAATTGGGATCTAGACATGCATTCAATCCAGTTTGGTATTGATTACACTAATGTGAAAGTTGATTACTTTGAAGGTCAAAACGGTATTGGTGATGCTGAGGGATGGTGGACAGTTAAAACTGCCGGTGAAAATGATGTATCTGGTGCTTCTTTGGGGAGTGACTTTATAGAAAGACGAGTTCGAAGTCGCGAAGTCGATTCAGATACAACTTCACTCGCTTTTTATATTAATGATTCATGGCAAGCAACCGATAGTTTAGTGCTTAACATGGGGCTACGCTATAGCCAGTTTGAAAACACGGTATCAGATGGTCGTGCCTTCGTTGATATTGACAATCAAATAGCACCGCGTTTGCAAGCTATTTATGATGTGTCGGGTGATGGCAGTGCTAAGATCTTTGCTACATATGGGCGTTATTTCCAACCAGTCTCTGCGAACATGAATATTACCCAAGGATCTGCTTCGATTGAATGGTTTGAGTACTTTGAGTTAGATGAACTAGACGCAAACGGTGCACCAAGTTTAATGACTGATGGTTCGCCAAGCAGAGGGGACATGCTACGAGATAGGCGTTGGCGCCAGCGTGGTATTACTGAACCAGGGTTAATTGCTTCATCTTCATTAAAACCAATGTACAGTGATGAATTTACTATCGGCTACCAGCAAGAAGTGTTCGATACTATGTCAGCGGGTGTACGCGCTATTTATCGTGATCTTGGACGCAGTGTTGAAGACACTGATGTCGGCCCGGTATTAGCTAAAAAGCTGGCAGAAATGGGTATTACCGATAACGTGGGTCAAGGCTCTTATTATGTGCTTAATAACCCAGGTGAAGCTATTCAAATGTCATATGATTTTGACGGTGATGGCCAGATTGATGAGGTTAATTTAAGTGCTGATGAACTTGCTTTACCAGAGGCGAAGCGAAAGTACTTAGCACTTGAGTTTACCTTAGATGGCAATGTGACGGATGATTTACGTATTAACACCTCATATACCTGGTCGCATAGCTATGGTAATACTGAAGGATTAGTTAAAACGGATAATGATCAAGCCGACCCAGGCTGGACAACCTCTTATGATTACGGTGACTTGATGGATCATGGTTATGGTAATTTACCTAACGACCACCGCCATGCATTTAAATTCAGTGGTGCATATAACATCACTGAAGCTCTGACCATAGGTCTTGTTGCCCGAACGACTTCAGGTCGCCCAAAAAGTTACTTTTCAGTTCACCCCGCGGGCGTAGATAGCTGTGCAGAGGGCAATCCTTGGGATGCGTGTATTAGCCAGTATTATGATCAAGCATCACATTATGATGAAAATGGTAATCCTGCTCCTCGTGGTAGCAAAGGAAACCTACCTTGGTTAACGAATGTCGATATGTCATTGACTTATTACACGGACTTTTTTGGTACCGATATGACTTTAAAAGGCACCGTCTATAACTTATTTGATGGTGATAGTGCTATGTCAATTGATGAAGAGCGTGCGCAGTACGGTGAGAATGGCTTAGAACTGAATCCAGACTATGGACTAGTCACGGGGCGTCAAGGCGCGCGTTATGTGTCTTTAGTTGCACGTATAGAGTTTTAACTCCCTGGTGAAACAGCTGTTTGAAAACAGCGGACTAAGCTATTTATCTTAGGGTAATTTAGTGTGTTGTTTTGATGTTTAAGCACATGCTCATTTGAGCCATACAGCCTTAATGCTGAGCAGTAAACTGCTTGGCATTTTTCGTATAAATTATAAGGTTAACTATGACGAACAGTTTATTTTCTCATTGGCAACAGCCTAAAGATGGTTGGCTGCAAGTGGATACTCTTGATATGCATACCGGGGGTGAACCTTTACGCATAATCATTGATGGGTTTGCTGAACTACAAGGGCAAACCATGATTGAAAAGCGAGCTGATTGCCTAACAAGATTCGATCACCTACGTAAAGCACTGATGTTTGAACCCCGAGGTCATGCTGATATGTACGGCGCGTTGATCACAAAACCTGAACGTAAAGATAGCCATTTTGGCGTACTGTTTTTACATAATGAAGGCTATAGCACAATGTGTGGTCACGCTATCATTGCGCTTGCCACTGCAGCTAAAGATAGCAGTATTTGCAACTTTATTGAAGGCGTTAATGAGTTACGTATAGATACACCTGCAGGGCTTATCAAGGCGTATATTACTCTTCGAAATAACCAACTAATAAGTGTTTGTTTTGATAATGTTGCAAGTTATGCAGAAAAACTTGATATGCCAATAGAGATACCTCTGTTTGGTACCGTCAATTGCGATATTGCTTATGGCGGCGCTTATTATGCTTTTGTAGATGCTGATACTTTGGATGTAAGTTTGGCGCCCAACGATCATGAACAAATTATTAGCTTAGGAAAAATCATTAAGCAGCATGTTAATAGCCACTACCAACCAAAACACCCGACCGATGATGCATTAAGCTTTTTATATGGGGTGATTTTCTATTCAAATTCACAAAAAAGTCATTCTGTATTTAGTCGTCATGTCTGCATTTTTGCTGAGGGCGAATTAGATCGCAGCCCTACTGGTACCGGCGTGAGTGCCAGAGCTGCATTAGAGTTTGCAAAAGGCAGGCTTAAATTAGGACAGCAAATAAAAATAGAGAGTATTTTAGGCTCTATATTTTCAGTTGAGCTAAAAGCGCAACGCATGTTAGCTGATACCCATGCAGTAATACCTAGAGTGAGCGGTGAAGCCTTTGTCACTGGCAAACATACTTTTTTAATTGATCCAAATGATCCCCTAAAGCAAGGATTTATATTTCGATGAAAAATCAATTTACCTCTCGCCAACAATTACTAAAGCAGGCATTAAAAAAAAATGGGTTAACAGCACTACTCGTATTAGGCCATGAAAATATTCGTTACTTAAGTGGCTTTAGCGGTAATGCTGCTTACGCGTTAATAACTGCGGAGGAAAGTGTACTAATAACCGATTATCGCTATTTTGGCCGAGCTCAAGAAGAGTCTATTGGCTTTGAGGTTGTCAGCCGTGATCGTGATAGTGAAACATTAGGTCAGTGCATAAATCGTTTTTTAACGACTAATAGTCAATTAGGTTTTGATGCCGCTTTTATTGATGTTGCACTTTGGCAGCAAGTGGCAAGTGAGTTAACTAGTCATACAGTTACACAAGTTACCGGTATGGTTGAACGTTTACGCATGGTTAAAAATGATTGGGAAGTCGAGCAAATAAAAGCGGCTGCGGGCATTGCTGACGAAGCGCTTAGACAAACATTACCCTATTTTAAAGAAGGTGTAACAGAGCGAGACCTAGCGCTGGAACTTGAATTCAGAATGCAAAAACTAGGCTCTGAAGGAATGTCGTTTGCCACTATTTTAATGTTTGGAGAGCGTTGTGCACTGCCTCATGGCAGCCCGAGTGAACGTACTCTATCTAAAGGTGATTTTATTACTCTTGATTTTGGCGCAGTGGTTAATGGTTACCGCTCTGATATGACTCGCAGTTATGTACTTGGTAAAGCTTCAAAGAAACAATCAGCAATCTATCAAAGCGTAAGTAATGCTCAGCAAGCAGCGATCAACCTACTCAAAGCAGGTGTTGACTGTCTAGACTTACAAAACATCTCACAGCAAGTACTCGATGACTCTGGTTTTGGTAAATGGGCAGGGCAAGGGTTGGGCCATGGAGTTGGCTTGTTTTTACATGAGTTGCCCTTTATTAATAAAAATTGCCGCCATGTATTAGAGGCAGGTAATGTGATCACGATTGAACCTGGTATTTACATTCCGAATTTTGGTGGTGTGCGAATAGAAGACGATATTTTAATAACTCAAAATGGTTATGAAGTATTAACCCACGCCCCTAAGCTGTTCGAATTGGAGGGGTAGGATGAAAGTAATAGATCAAACGCAAATTGATGCTGTCCTAGATTTTGACTCGCTTCGCATTGCTTTACAAAAAGGATTTGCTCAGCAGTTTACTATGCCCAAGCGTCATGTGTATGAGTTAGATAAAACAGACACAAACCATGACGCATTTGCCGTATTACCAGCATGGAATGAACAGGTTATTGGAGTAAAGGCATTTACCTACTTTCCAAGTAATACTGATAGTGAGTATGCGTCACTTTATTCAAAAATAATGCTGTTCTCTCGTGCTCATGGTGAACCTCTTGCTCTAGTTGATGGTACACGTGTAACACTTTGGCGCACAGCTGTAGTATCTGCTTTGGCAAGCTACTATTTATCGCGAAAAGATAGCCAGCATTTAGTGTTTTTTGGCAGCGGCAATTTAGCTGAGTATATGGTTCGAGCACACTTGAGTGTGCGCGATTTTAAATGTGTAACGTTAATTGGGCGTAATCAAGATAAAGTTGCTGTTTTACATAATAGCTTACAGCGTGCATTTACTGATATTGAGTTTGTTATCGGACAAAGTTGTGAAAAAGTTATTAAAAGTGCCGATGTGATCAGCTGCGCAACAGGTTCACCAACGCCATTATTTAAAGGTGGTTGGTTAAAGCCTGGTACGCATGTTGATTTGATTGGTAATCATCGCTGCGACTCGCGCGAATGTGACAGTGTTACTATCGCACAAAGTAAGGTATATGTAGATAGCAAGGAGAATGTTCTTGCTGAAGCTGGTGAATTGTTGATTCCTATTTCTGAGGGAGTTTTTGATGAAGCTAATATATCCGGCGAGCTTGCGGATCTAGCTAAAAAAAATAACTATGAGAGAAAATGTGAATCCGATATAACAGTATTTAAGTCTGTTGGCACAGCGTTAAGTGATCTTATAACTGCCCATTATATTTATAAGTCATTAAAAAAATGAGTAGCTTATTACTTTTATTATTAGGGCTTTGTTTCGTTATGTTGAGCTTACTAACATTTATAAGATGGCTCAGGATTCGTTATGATAAGCAACATTGGCGAGTTTGTAAAATTGTAAACATTAACAATGTAATTGATAATAACGTGCGCAATTTAGAGCTTTTGCACTACAAGAGGATGTTAGTCAGCTATAAATTCAAAGGTAATTTTTATAGTGTTTTTGTTGCTTTTGATCAGCAGCTTATAGCCCAGTTTAAAAATGGGATTGATTGTACAATTTTAATTGACTCTAACAATCCTAATGTCACTTATCTTAATAGTAATTGCTGGGTGAAATACTGTGGAGTTTGGCTTTTTTCGGGCATTATTTTTATAGCTTCAAGTTTTTTAACTTCTAATTAAATTGTAATGTCTAAGTTAGGTGGTTGGTTGAGTGTATAATTGTAGATGTCAACATACTTTCATCTCAAATGAGAATTGTTAGAGTATGGCTTTCATACTGCCGCATTAAAATTCGTGATGATGAACTGCGTTAGTGGATATAATAGAAATGGCAGAATTAGTTGGAAAGATGCTAATAATTATCAGTTAATGCATGTCTACTCAGCTTCTCATACTTGAAAGAAGTGTTGCTTGTTTTCTGAATAGTAATGAGCTATGCCAGTTGAATAGCACCATTACAAGTCTAAATACTTAGTATAGCTAAAGTTGTTAGTAATTTAGAAATTCATAATGTTTAAAATTTTAAAAATTGATCGTAGAATTAAAAAAATTCTGTGTAAGACACTTTAAACAAATGTCCCAAGATAAATACGTATCAATTACAGAAGCAGCAAGATATGCTCGAGAGAAAAAGTTATCCTCAATTAAAGAATGGCTTGAGGCCAGTGAAGGTGATGAATTTCCAGAGTCTATGCCTAAGCGCCCACCTAATGTATATGGCTGTAAATGGTCAGAAGTTTTAGCTCCTAAAAACTCACCTGGTTGTGGGCGATTCGTTGAGTTTCATGAAGCTTGCCGAATTGCTCGGACATTGGGTGTTGAGACGATGACGCAATTTAGGGAGTTGAGTAAAGAGGGTGGTAGGCCTGCTAATATACCATCAAATCCAAATCTTCATTACAAAAGTGAATGGAAAGGTTGGGTTCATTTCTTAACTGGAAAAACTGAGTAAAGATTTTAGCTGTTATTAGTATTAATCATCAGTCTTTTTTCAAATCTGTTTTTATTTCAAGCACGCAATGGAGTTGTAGTTAATACTTAGACTGCTAATGGTAGTATGTCATGTCGGAGTTTTGTCACCTAGCAGAGCCACTATTTTGGTTCGAGAATCGGAAAACCAAACCTTCAGCTGTAAAAACTAACTCCACTTTCCCTAAATTATCTGTCAAAAATAGATTTTTTTCAGGCATTTCTGAAATCCATTTCAAGTAAATTAATAATCTCAACTTAATAGATTTTCAAATTTGTACCAAATTCAAAAAGGAATTCTATTTAGAATAACAACTTACTTTGGGTTCTAAAATGCTATTTCGTAAACTATTACTACTAGCCTTGGTATATATATCTTTCAGCACTAAAGCTGAAACCACAGTAAATGTTGATCCTGTAAACACCTTGTCTTCTAAAAGCTTACTAAGTAGTAAAACGGATGAGCCGTTTACAATAATAAAGGTACCAACATTGTACACCTTGGACGGAAATAAGGCTTTTGGTGAACAGCAGATCACATTTAAGTTACATAGTGACGCACCAAGCTCTGTTGTTGTAAATGGAATTACTGTAACAAAAGGGCAAACTGTTCAATTTGACAAGGCTGTTAACTCAGCTGGCGGTCTAGATATTCCAATTTACCCAGGGGTAGTTGGATCATCAGGAGCTGCAAATTATACCATCACTCTAAGTGTCAAAGGGGCAACATGCCCTGAAGATTACATTTTATCTGGCGGAATGTGTTACAGAACCACGACTCAACCAGCAATTAAAGTATGTCCATCAGGTTATTTGTACAGTCTCAATTCGGGAGGTTGCTCTAAAACATATACAGTAGACGCCACTAAGAACTGCCCTGCAGGTACAACGTATTCAAATGGTGTATGTATGGGTTCATCTAGCTCGCCTGCTAGCTCATCTTGTCCCGCTGGATATACGCGCTCTGGAAGCAACTGTTATAAAGACACTCAAATTGATGCTACTAAGAATTGCCCATCTGGTACAACATACTCAAATGGTTTATGTCTAGGTTCATCTAGCTCAGCAGCAAGCTCATCTTGCCCCGCTGGATATACGCGCTCTGGAATCAGCTGTTATAAAGATATTCAAATTGATGCATCTAAGAGTTGTCCATCTGGTTATAATGTTTCAGGTAACCAGTGTAGAAAAGTAGAGCAAACGGATTTTATCTACATGTCATGCAAGCCTAGTTATGAAGAGGCTGGGCCAACTAGTTATTGCCCTAATGGAAGTTCATTTGATCCAAATTCAACTAATTGTACACTAACGAATAACTCAGGTTCCCAATGTGCTTTAACCAAATATGAAGGGGGGAAGTATGTCTGCGGTTCTGGTGAAACCTTAATTCCTTCAGTCTATCCAACTTGCCAAAAAAAGAATGGACAGACAGTGCCTGCATCATATTCATGTCCAGCTGGAACCGTTGATTTAGGTTCTGGGGTATGGCGATGTATGTCAAATACATCTTATGCTGCGGATAAATATTGCCCAAGTGGATATACAGATGGCGGTGTTAGCTGCGAAAAAGTACAAACTACCAGTATCACTTACTCTTGCCTATCACAATACAGTTTGTCAGGGTCGAAATGTAATAAGAGAGAGAGTGCGAGTTTGGTTTACTCATGTCCAGCTGGTGGCACATTAAATGGCACTAGCTGTGTTAGCTCTACATCTACTGCTGTGACTTACTCTTGTCCATCACAATATAGTTTGTCAGGGTCGAAATGTAATAAGAGAGAGAGTGCGAGTTTGGTTTACTCATGTCCAGATGGTGGCACATTAAATGGCACTAGCTGCGTTAGCTCTACATCTACCGCTGTGACTTACTCTTGCCCCGAAAATTATATTCTATCAGTGGATCTGTGTAGTAAAACTGAAGAAGTTCCAAGCACTAATACTTGCCCTGCAGGTTGGAGCCTAGAAGGGGAGGAGTGTACTAAAACCGAATCAGTTGCACCATAATACCTTCCATCAAGTCCAATTTTTAAAATTGGACTTGGTTTAAAAACACTTCAACCAGAAACATTTTAAAAAATAGATTAAATTTCAAAATTACTCTTTTTTCCCGCCTTTTAATTAGAAACAAGCTGTAAATTATATGTAGTTATTCGAACTTGGTATTTTACATATGTCATTGAAAGATATTGGAAATAAAATTCAAAGGGCTTTAAATGTATTTTTAATGCCTTATCCAGAGCTAATTAAAAATGGGGCTGGGACCAGTAAACAAGAAATGAATGATATTGGTTTTGCTATTTTCTCGGAGCTGAAGTCGGCAATGGATATCATTTCTGAATTAGGGAGAACACCAAGCATAGCGCCAATGGATTTAAACCAACTTACCATTCCAGCAGATGTATTTTTAAATAATGAAGATATAAGAAACGCTATTCTAAAAAATAATCCAGATGTCACTTTAGAATCTTTAGCTGAAATGAATGGCCTGTTTATAAACCCAAAAACAGGTGATGTGTTTAAGAAACATGCTCAGCTAAGGATTTAAGATGGACATAAATTTGTCAAAAGGCTTTGCTGAAGCAGAGAAAAACTTAAAGTCTGCTCAATCATTATTGCTTGCTAAGTATGATGTCTCTTGGATATCCAACCCGGAAAAAATAGATTTAGATCGAATAGCGTTAATAGATAAAGAAACTTTAACCGAAATTAATGACGCTCTTGAAATGATCGCTCAAGCCAAAGATGCTCATGAATTAGAGAGGGAATTATGAAAACTCAGTTCTTAATTTGGTTTTTAATTGGAGTAATTATATTTCTTTTGGACTTCATGAAATTTGATACAGAAAATATAAAATGGCTGTTCGCTGTAGTGGTTGGTGAATTTATAATTGCCTTTATTTTCTTATCAAGTAAAGTTGGCAGCTTTAAGTAATCCTTGTAAATTAGTTACTTAAGTCCGATACTGGTTAGTATCGGACTAATCTTCCGATACGAAAGTTAATATGCTCTTACTAATAACTCTCCTTATTCTCAATATTTTATTGCGAGAATACATAAAGCAAAGCAACACCAAATTTTCAAAAATATTGTTTTTGATTGGGATACCTCTGCATGAAGCTGCTCATTATTTTATAGCCCGATTAACCCTAAGGAAAATTGTACACTGTAAGTTCATACCAAATTTTAATATGTCCCCACCTGCATATGTTATTTATAAGAGCGGCTCTTCAATTGGTTCTAAAATTATTGATTTACTCATTGGCATGGCGCCTTTGTACTTAGGTGCAATTGCAATTTATTTTATAGGCCCAGAACCAACCCAACCAAACCCTTATGTTTCGTATTTTCTACGCTGGTTGGTGGTTTTAGCTATAGCTCAATGCATGCTTCCGTCATGGCAAGATATTAAGAATTCAATGCCTGGTATTTTAATATTTTCGATACCTTTTGCATTAATTTACGCCAATCTAAATCTTGAGCTAAGTATTTCAGATGACAACATAAGGGAATTTCAAATCGTATTGACGACTCTTGCAACTTACCAAATGATTGGAGTGGCATTTATAAAGTTGCGCATGATCATTGTATAAATTACGGTTACATAGCAAACTGATATCAACTGACATATGAAAGGAAGCTCTATGGAATTTAAAATTACTTAAATGAATTATAATGAGGAATTGGGAACGATAATTAGAAACAGCGATAGTCAAGGAGTACAAAGTGTCAAGTGCAGCAACACTTTGTGTTCTAACGCAGCTACTGTAATAAATTTTGAAGTAAGTCAATTTCCTTGTCGTGGCAAAGAGCGTTATGGCGGAAATCAATATGAGAGTTGCCCGCGCCTATTTATCGTCGAACCATTAGATGAAGCCAAAAAGTAAAATGCAGTGTTTAATTTTATCTTTTGCTTGGTAAATTTCGGAAGTAAAACATCCCCCTTCTACCTAGAAAAATCTTTTTAATTAATAGAGTCTAATTTCCCAAGATTCTATTTTATAGTTGATTTAACATAATATTTAAATTGCATAAATGGGCATTTACACAAGTATAGTTAGGGTGTATAAATGTACAGTGCTTATGTTTTCGTATGAATTTAATTTATGAACAGCAGATTGGAAAAGATTGTCGATTTAAAACAGCCTCAATTACCGGCTACCAAGATTAAACAAAAATTAAATGAGATTTATGTAAACCCTAAATGTCCGATATTTAATTATGTTAACTCTTTGGCGGCGGATACATCCAAAGAGACCGTCACTCGATGTTTGCAAGCAATTGTAAAACATACCGGCTACACATGTTTTTATGAAATTAATTGGGCAGAAATTACTTCAACTGATTTGAATAGCCTTATCCATAAACTAAAAGCCAAGGAACTTTCTCCAAAAACGATTTCATTATATGTATCCGTTGTAAAAGGTGTATGTGAGCATGCCTATTTGTTAGGGCAGATTTCTAGATTACAGCTAGATGGTATTCTAAAAGTAAAGGGAGAAACCGGCTCTAGAATAAAAAAACATCAGGTAATTTCTCGTTCTGGTTTCCAAGGGCTTTTGAAGAGAATAGCAAGCTCAAACCCAACTAATAGAAGTAAAAAGCTGAGAGATTTGGCGCTTTTTCATATTTTAATTGGTACTGGGTTAAGAAGAAGTGAGTTGGCCACAATAGAGATTTCATCATTAGTCTTAGAGCTTAGTAGCGAAGATAGAGTTACAGTAAATACTCAGTATTTGAAGATTATTGGTAAAGGTAATAAGGAAAGATATGTTGCGATCCACCCTGTTACAAAAAGTGCTTTGGAAGACTGGCTGAACGTTCGAGGTATAAAGCCTGGCCCGTTATTTGTCAAAGTGTCACGTAGTGGAAATATTGATGTTGAAAATAGTAACCCTTTAACTGGCAGTGCTATTTATGAACTTTGTAAAAAATATAACACTGTTGCTCCCCATTCTCTAAGACGATCTTACGCGACTTGGCTCGATGAAAAAGGCGTAAAGATAAGCAGAATTAGTAAACTTCTTGGCCATTCAAAGGAAGTTACAACTGCAATGTATATAGTAGATGAAGATTCAAAGGCATTTGAGGATGTGTTGAATAATTTGTTTTGATATCTAAATTTTTGTTACTTATTGTTGTTTTTCGGCAAGTTTCTGATATTTATGGGTTTGTGTGGTTACAAAAAGTGACATGAAACAACATAGATTTTTGTTCATTTTAAATTTATCTTTTTTTGTTAGAATACAAACTATATAAATAGTGAACTTACAAGAATTACTAAACATGGCTGATACATATTTTAAAAATCTAGATGAAGACTCAAAAAAAAAATACGTCTCGCAAGTTTTAGAACGCTGCAAGCAAGTGTGGGGAGTTGATGAGTTATATGAAATTGAAGATGAAAGTGGACGAAGAGCTTTAGGACATAATGCGAGCACTATGAAAATGTGGTTTAGCCGCCCTTCTATGCCATGGGATTTTATTTTAACTACAGCGATTAGAAGAAATGTAAGCCTAGACTACCTTCTTCTAAACATAGATGAAAACACAAGTCTAGAAGATGTGAGACCTGAAGAGCTTCTTGAAACTGTGAATAAAGTAGTTGCAAGTTCGTTAGAAGAAAGTGCTGATTTTGGAATTATTGATCCTACTTTTGTTCCAACTATTACTAAGAAGATTAAGACTTCATTAGAAGATGCCTTAACCATCAAAGCCAAACCTTCAAAATCAGCCTAGGAAAAATTTAAAAAGCCAGAGTATCCTGGCCTTTTTTAATCAGACTGGCGAAGAAAGAGTAATTTTTCTGTGAAAAGATGTTTTACTTTAGTAATAAATGTTGGTGCAAGAAATGCTGTAAGTAATATCAGATCGTTTATATTTACCGTAATAGAATAGAAGAAGCCTAAATAGGGGTTAAAATCATCTTGAGTAATATAAATTGACAACAAAACTAGGTGCAAGACAGAATTAATCAAAAAGATACACATCGTGGTTATTGACGCATCTGAATATCCTTTACCCTTTCTTATAAAAGGAAATAATAAGGCAATGAGAAGCGCTGTAATGCTATCAAAGAGTGAGAACATCAAGTACATATTGACTATACCATCTATAAAACCACCCGCTTCTCTCAAGTACTCCAGAGCAATTAAGTAATCAGTTGATAAATAGGATATTGTAACAAATGTTACTAAGCACAGATGTGAGAATGATGTTTTTTTAAAGTAGGCTTTAATGATAGTTAGGCAGAAAACCACAAAAAGTAAGCCTGAAAAGCTCATTAAGTATTTAAAAAAGAAGCCACTAGCCCCTATAGTAAATAACTCGTTATAAGAAACTACAAATGCTTTTATATATTCCATATTAAGCTCTGCGTTTGTAGCTGGCTAAATTAACTACATTTTCAGGCTCTATCTTGGATTCATAGGCTGGGGTAATACGACTCTTTTGAGGATAACCTTCTATTCCAGCAAGTTCAGCTTTAATTTCTTGAATTCTACGGAAGACAGAAGAACGCTCATCATTAACTGGCAGTCCTTTCATGTAGACTTCCAGTTGAATTGACTCTTGAACCAACTTTCTGACGCGCTGCGCTATTGCAAGAGAGCGGATAAATTCACGCTTTAAGAAAACAGCTAAAGAAATCACCCAAAATAAGAAGCAGAATAAAAAGCTCATTAAGGCTATAGGTGAGGCTCCCATACAAACATCCAATTCTAACTACTACATCGGATTTAATAATAATGTACTGAGAGTTTACCAGCAATAGTTCTTTATTATTGCTTTTATGTGACCAATTGTTATCTATCGTCTGGATCTTTGAGGAAAAGAGTATACGATTACACAACTGTCTGTTTTAGGTGAGAAGGAACCATGAGTGTGGCGTAAATAGCACTACAAACGTCATTTGCTTCATTCAAATTTATAATTTTTGGCAATCTTTTCCTCGGCAAAGGCATGTTTATAGTTCTTTACGATCGTTGACTAAATAGTTCAATTCTCACCTGTAGACTTTTTCTACTTGTACGCTCAGCAAGCATACAAGGTCTCAATATATCCGAGGGAAAAGATATTAATCATATGAAATCCAGATGTTTTTTTACAATAACACTTAAGCCAATATGTTTGGTCTAAAAAAAGCGAAATTTTAATTAAAAACAAACTGAATATGTTCCATTGAAATTTATTATAGAGTGATGTTGATTGGAGGTTAAAATGTTATTCATTAAAAAGAAACAAAGCCCAGTACGCGGGTTATTTTACATTTCACTTTGCATTTCATTATCTATTGTAAGTTGCATCTTGAATTCATATTTTCGATACGGCATGACTTTACCACTCGAATTTTACACACCACTAATCATTACTTTGATATTGCCTCTATTGAACTCAAAGCAAGGAACTGTGCTTTTTGGCCCTGTTAAATTGTTTAATTCTGGAAAATAGCGCGATTTTAAGAGTGTGATAGCTTAGATTTAAATGCTCGATGTGGAAGACTTTCAATGAAAAATAGTACAGCACTAATATCAATAATCTTAGGGTGCTTATCTAGCGAAGCTGCAGCAATTATCCCTGGGGATGATACTGCATGTTATCCATTATCATATGATAGAGCTGCAATCAAAAAGCAAATAAAAGTGGATCTTCTTACTACGTATGCGGCCTTAAACACTATAAGTGGAGAGGAAAAACTATTGAATGACACATACTCAGCTGAACTTGAGAATATAAAAGTGGTATCTACTGAGTTTCAAAATTTTAAATTTTCTTACTCTGAGCGTGATGGCCAACTTTGTGGTTCAATAGTAAAAAAGTAATTAATTTAAAATAATAGGTTAAACATGAAAGAATATTACGTAATAGAAATTGGTTTTAATGGTGCTGGAGGCGCAGGAGGTGATGTAGCTAAAAGCTTTACATTAGATAAAGATAAAGCTCTTTGGTTTGCTGAAGTATTTTTTACGGGCCTAAAGACACTGGGTAAAGAATCTGGCTTTGTAAAAATTATTGGCTCAGATAAAACTCTTTCCTTAACGCTTTCTAATAATACTCTACCCAATTTTAAAAGTATCAAACTGCCCTTGCCACAGTGTAGCAATTAAGAACTCAATTAATCTATAAAATATGGGCTTTGTGCTCATTCCATAGAAACCGACCTTAAGATGAAATATCACCTATATAGGATTCAAATTCATAATATCATATCTATACCATCATACTAGTACCTTTCATCAATACTCACTCAACCCCATAGTGCCATTGAAGAGCTCGACTGAGTCTGTCTTATCCAAGAAGACAAAAACACAGGTGTTGAGGTGTATGCTTATTATACGATATACAGTATGATGGTATAGAAATAACCGCATAAGTGGATTCCCTATGTCTTTGTATAGTGATGTTGCGTTTGCATTTAACCAATTAATTAGTGCGACTGACGTACTTAACCAATTTCTTCATGAATGTGAGGTGGTTCATGCTGAATGCTATAAATTACCACCATCAGCTGGTGACATATCTGATACTAGTGGCTGGGAGTTAGTTACTCCTGAAAAGCATATCGGTTTTACTGCATTAAGTATGGCCACAGGAGCTTTTTCCCGGTTTACACCAGATTATAATCACTCACCTAAATACCCTTTTAGACTACCTGGCTTTATCCAATTGGCGCCAAGTCATTATCAATTAGCTTCACAGCTAGTAGATGCATGTAATTTACAAAAAGTGATCATAAAAGAGCTCATCAACAGTAGCAAACTCAACCAAAGTCAAAAGCGAGACCTAATTCAGTCAATTTGTCCTAACGCTATCACCTTACAAATTTACAGGCTTATCAAAGCTGCTGATGGCCCTGTTAAACGAGTTGGTTTCACTTGGTGTAACAAAAACAGTATGAGAACTATTAACAAAGATGAATTTCTTACTTATTTAGCCGGCAGCAAAGATAACCCTCCATCAGGCAAAACCAGAGCAGAATGGGCACCTTGGGTTGATAAAGAAATTGAGTTAGTTAAAGCCAAACCAGGTGAAATTATCAAAATAAAAAGACCCTTGCCTATTACTCCAAAGCTTAATATTTCATTCAAAGATGACACAAACACGGTTATGTTTTATGGACATACTCCAACAATTGTTTTTGGTGAGCAAGCATGTAAAGTGTCACCATTAACTAGCTATTTTCGAACAGGATCAAGAAAAAATGATATGAGCTACCTTATTAAACGGTTGTACGTTTTAGATTAAAACCTAATTTGGTTCGCTACGGTTATTGTTAATTTATAGCCACATATTAATTTAAATTAATTTTTACATTGTAAAAAAGTATTATATGATGAGATCTTTACTACTTTTATCTGCAAAAACATGATAACAAGACTAAATTTTGTGCTAAGAGGTTGAATTGAACACACTAATGGCGAGGCAATCCATACTTAATGCCAATTATGAAATCTATGGCTTCGAGTTTTTGTATAGAGGGAATCGTTACGACGTAAGCAAAAGCAATGATGCAATGGGAGCTACAAGTGAGCTTCTTAGTAATTTGTTTACGGCAATACAGAATAATGAAAAAACAAATAATTTACCTGCTTTTATTAATATCGATTCTTCTTTTATAGAATCACCGAGCTTTTTCCCTAGCTTTTCTGATAATATTATCTTAGAAATTCTAGAAGATGTTGTTGCCAGCCCTCAAATTATAGCAAGAATAAGAAATCTTAAACAGAGAGGTTTCAAATTTGCTTTAGATGATTTTATATTCGAACCTGATAGATTGAAGTTCTTACCCTATGTAGATATTGTGAAAATAGACATCTCAGCAATTTCATTTGAAAACATAAAGAAGTCATTACCAATTTTACAACCCTATTCCTTGATATTACTTGCAGAAAAAGTAGAAACCGAAAAAGAGTTCGAAGAATGTTTAAAGCTTGGCTTTGATCTCTTCCAAGGATATTTCTTCGACAAACCTGAAATAGTAAAAGGCGTTGAAGTGAGCCCTAGTAAGCAGGTAGCTTTAAATTTAATAACGGAACTTCTTAGGGAAGATATAACAATAAATGAGATAAGCACGCTAATCTCATGTGATCCTAGATTAGTTATCAAAATTCTACTACTAGTTAATAGTTCCTACTTTTCTTTTTCAAGAAAAATTGAGAATTTACGCGAAGCAATTGTAATGCTGGGTATTAAAGCTGTGCAACAATGGGTGTCATTACTGCTACTTGCTAGTGAATCAGAAAGCCCTCTTGAAATTTTTAGGGTTTTATTAAGTAGAGCAAAAGCACTAGAAGCCTTTGCGGAAATTAGAGCCATAAAAAATAAAGATGATTATTTTTATTTGGGGTTATTTTCTGGTCTCCATGCTCTAATAGGTACAGATTTAGAAACACTTCTTGAAAAGATTAACTTAAATAAAGAGTTAAAAGCCGCATTAAAAGGTGAAGAAAACTCTATCGGCAATAAACTTCTTATCATAAAAGCTATAGAACGCTTTGATTTTAACCTTGATAAATTTAACCCCAAAGATGTCGAATTGTTGATGCAAACCTACTGGCAAGGGGCTGAGTGGGCTGACGAATTAATGGATAAACTCATAAAAGAAATATAGTTATACAGAATCTAATAATATGAGAGAATAAAAATTGACAATGGTTCAATCTGAAAGTCACTCAGAACGGATTCTGTGGTAAGATATTTACACATGACTTTCGCTCAACAATTGGTAAATTAATAATTGTTCAAAAAGCAAGGTTTATCGAGTATAGAAGTTTTCAAAACTAAGCTAACTCCTCCCAATTTTTAATTTTCCTATATAATGTAGATGCACTTATTCCTAATTTAACAGCTGCAAGTGGTATATTTCCATTACATATATGCACTGCTGACTCTATAGCTTCTTTTTCTACTTGCCACAAAGGTATGATCTCATCTGTAAGCTCAGCTTCAATTTCGCTCAACAGAGACTTTTTAGCAGTACTCACATTACTCTTTAATGCTTCTTTCTTAAATTGAGGGAGCATATCTAATTCTACAGTATCTCCTTCATTCATTACGACACAATTTTCAATAACATTCTGAAGCTCTCTGATATTACCAGGCCAATCATATGACAAAAATGCCTTTTCAGTGTTTTTACTAAATCCCTTGAATAGCTTATTTGCTGATTTACACTTTTGTTGGAGGAAAAAATGAGCAAGAATAATGATGTCCTCCTCTCTTTCTCTAAGAGGAGGTAAGTTTACAGGTATAACGTTTAATCTATAATATAAATCTTCTCTGAACCTACCATCAGCTACTTCCTTTTGAGGATTCCTATTCGTCGCACATACAACTCTTACGTCACTACTAACAACATCTGAAGAGCCTACCCTTGAATATAAACCTGTTTGTAAGAACCGTAGAAGCTTAGCTTGGAGAGGCAAAGCCATCTCGCAAAGCTCGTCTAAAAAAAGAGTACCACCATTCGCCATTTCAACAGCGCCTTTTCGGTCTGAGATGGCACCACTAAAAGCACCTTTAACATGACCAAAAAATTCTGATTCAAATAAGTCGGCAGGGATAGCTGCACAATTTATCGCAACAAATGATTTATCATGCCTATTGCTGCAATCATGAAGATATTCAGCACACACTTCTTTCCCAGTACCACTCTCACCAGTCACAAACACTGATGCCTTAGAACGAGCTGCTGAATTAAGAATTCGCTTTACTGTTTGAACCGAAATTGAATCACCGATAAAGTCAATATCTGATTTAACCTTTGCTCCTGGTAGGTTTGTGCTGACTGTTTGAGTACCACTTGATATGGATTGTTCTAGTGCACTTTGGACAGCAGATAAAAGTATCTCATTCTCAAATGGTTTCTCAATAAAATCATAGGCCCCTTCACGCATAGCTGTAACCGCAACATCAATGGAACTATTAGAGGTAATTACGACAACTTCAGTTTTTTTATCTATTTTTTTAGCAAATTTAAGAACGTCAATACCAGAAACATCGGGTAAACACACATCTTGAATAATTACATCCGGCACCTTATTTTTGATAGCCGACATTGCACTGAAGCCATCTACAAAATGAGATACCTCATATCCTTTTTTTTCAAGATAAGCTTTATACATTGCTCCTGCAGCAATGCTGTCTTCTACTATGTACAGTATTGGTTTTGACATCATTCACCTAGCGATATTGCCTTAAGAAAATCCCTTCTGGAGTTAGATATTTCAATACATAATTCTATGACTTCTACTGAATTTACATCATCTTTTTCGTAATATTGGGATGCCATATTTGCCAGTGAGTCTGCCCCATATAGGCTAGCTGTATTCTTTAAAGTATGCAGAGTGTCGTGAATACTATCTTGGCCATCTTTATTTTCAGTTGAGACTAATTTTAATGATTTGAGCTGTTGCTCTAATTCATTAGCAAAGTGAGACGCTAATTCAAGAAAAATGTCAGTACCCACATCACACTTTAGCTGCTCTATTTTTGTAGTATTAATCACAACAGCACCTCATAATTATGTACTAATAAAAGTATAGAATTCTTTCATCGTTAAGCAAATTTAACTTCGCCATTTATTTATGACATCACGTAATGTCAATGGTTTATCTATTAAATAGCCTTGGATATTGTCACAACCTAGGCAATTTAATATTTGCAGCTGTTGTGGGGTTTCTACACCCTCAGCTATTAATTCTAAATTCAACCTCTGCGCCATTGCTATAACAGCACTACAAAGCGTGAAATCATCATTATCAGTAGCTATATTGCTTATAAAACTTTTATCAATTTTTATACCATTAACCTTGAATTGTCTTAGTAAACTTAAAGAAGCGAACCCAGTTCCAAAATCATCTAGCCAAACCTTTATGCCCATTTCTCTTAAGCGCTCAAATGACTTAGCTATTTTATTACAATCGCTTATTAGTGCTGTTTCAGTTAACTCTAATTTAATATTTTTAGGGGATATTCCTAGTTCATTAATCAAATTGCTAATTTCTATTGTAATATCGTGATCTATTATTTGAATTGGCGAAACGTTAATTGACATCGTGAAGTCTTTCAAACCATAACTCTCTAGCGTCTTATAATCGACCAAGCACTGCTTAAGTATCCATGAGCCAAGTTCTATTATTTGCCCTGTTCTTTCGAGGTGAGGGATTAAGTGATCAGGTCTTAGCCTCGAATCGTTTATACGGTTACGGATTAATGCCTCAAAGCCTATTAACTTACTGTTACTAGTTGAAACAATCGGCTGGTAGCTCATATAAAAGCTATTACTTTTCAAGGCATACTCAATTAGGCTATCCAAAGGTAATTGAGTATCTTGTTGTGCATTAATATCAATCATGGCTGTCACCTTTTGCAGATAAAACTTTGTCTATCGACCTTAATAACTCATCTTTTTTCACTGGTTTTAGCAAAACATCATCAAAACCTAAAGATTTGTAATGTTCATAACAATTTTCTTTATCACTAGCAGTGTGAGCTATAAACGCAGTGTTATTACACCAACTATGTTTTTTTATCTTATGCAGCGCTTCAACTCCTGACAGCTCTGGCATAACGATATCCATTAATATTACTTCATATTTTTTTTGAGAAAGTGAAAGCAGGGCTTCAATAGCGCTATTAGCATAATCAATTTCAAAATCTTGATCTTTAAGTACAGCCTTAACAACAACATCGACTAGAGGATCATCATCTACCAAAAGAATAGAGGTTTTATTTACTGCTAAGTTACTTGAAACTTCACCTTCTTCATCCTCAACTTTGCAAACCAAAGTAATACATTTCTCATTTTCATGACTACTAAATAAGACATCCTGCCCTCCAAGAATCTTGAATAGCGAGATAAAAAAATTAACTTCTAGGGATTCATCTGATTTTTTAATTAATTCTAGTTGCTTTAAAGCTTTTATAAACTTTGACTCATCTGTACTTTTGTATTTGAACTCTAAGTGTAGTTCTGTAAATTGATCATTATGCTTAGTTTCAGCTTTGACTGAGACAGTGTGTCTAGCAACCTCAAGAACTTGAGAGAGAAAATGCGTTATTAATTGCTTGAACATTCTCTGATCACTGAATATCCAGACAGCATTCTTTTCAGTATTTTCATTATAAACTAACTTACCCGCTGTCTCATTTTGGATAGATTGCACAACACTATTTATAGTTTCAGTCACTTCAAACTTACTGGTATTCAATTTTCTATTCTGAGCCTTAGCCGATAAAAATTCGTCTAACAAACCCAAAGTACAATCTAGTTGTAAAGTTACAGATTCAAGTAAATTCCTTTTTTCTTGGGTATTCACTAACTCATCAAAGGTTCTCAAATAACACACAGGTTTTGAAAGTTTGGCAGCAACCTTAGCTATAAACTCTCTTTGAGCTCTCACATTACTCTTTGATTTCTCCAAAATACCCTTAAGCAAACGCTCTTTATTATGTGCTTCTGAATCATCATGGAAATAGCTTACATAACTACCATCTTCCATATCCCTTTGTAGTACCGTCAACCATCGGCCTGAACTAAAGCCCAAATCGATAATTCTGTCGTGATCTCCCTCTAGCTTATGATGAACTTCGTGATGAGTGATCAAACCACTTTCTTCACCTATCTGAATTAGTTCATAGAAAGCTAATTTATCTGCATTCTTAATACCATCAAAAATAGTTGAGTATGCTTTGTTTGTTATGAGCGGCTCATCATCAGTATCAAAAATAGCAAAAGCGTCAGGTAATGAATCAAGTGCACTTGAATAAAATGCCTCTCTTTTCAACAAGGTTTGATTCTTCTGTTGTATCTCCTCTTGTAACCTTCGAGGTAAACGTAAGAAATAGTAAACTACTGAGAATAGTATTAAACTAATTACGATATAAAGTGTAATGAAAGAATTTGTTACTCTAGCGTCTAGAATAGGTGTATTAGGTTTAACGAATATCCTCCACTCACTCGGAAAGATCTTTGTAGAAGCACTTATTGCTCCACTTAAGTTACGTTGAGATGCCTCCCCATATAAACTTAAAAAAAGCTCATTAGTGGATAAGTATATAGAGTAATCTTGAGTATTAAGTTTTGATATAACTGATTGAAAAAATTGGTTCAAATCAAAAGCACTAATCGTAAAGAAGTTTCCCTTGATTTCATCTAGTTTATGAACTAAAAACGCGGTGTCAGCTATTGTGATAATCTCAAAGTCGCTTGACTTATTCTCCGCCCAGTCACGAAGGTTATAGGCTCCAAGGTCAAAATTAGTTCTACTCCACACGACTAAATTATCTTCGCTTATTAGAGCGTAACCTTTGTATGTTAAGGAGCCTTGTTCACCGGTAGTTACAATTTTCTCTAAATCATTCACATCAACCGATTTCCCACTTAAAATATACCCAACCAACAATTGGTCCTTCTTTATCAAGCTAGAAGCTTGAGAGTCGAACCGCTCGATTGCGTCGAATAATGTCATTTTAAGCTTTTGTGTTTGATATTTATTTTGGCTTATTAACTCATTAGCCTGATATTTAAATAAGAAAAGGCCAACAACAATTGAAGTTACTAATGCAATGAAAAATGAAACCGTTTTGGTACTGAGAATTGATATTTTATTTGAACTTCTGACGCGTTCTTTCTTTTTAAAAGTTCCCACAGACTCAAATGATTGCATTTGTGTTTGAATCAGGTTTATGAACGTATTTAATTGTCCTCTATGGTTCTCATTAAAAACTCTAGATTCAGTATCCCCTAAAACTAATAATCCAATACTCTCTCCCGTTTGTGCGAAAATAGGAATTTGGATGTAAAAAAGAAGATAAGTGTCCCGCTCGTTTTCGAATCTTAATTCATCAATAGTATTTTCATAAATTACCTCTTTCTCCTGGTCAGAAATAGACATCAAAAACTCAATTGAATGTTTAGCCTTTTCCTTACTAACAGATAGAAAAATCTCATGGTTATTTTCGCCCTTATAATCAATGAATTTCACTACCGGAAAGTCATAAAACTGCTGTAATAAGCTTAACGTATTAACAACCTCACCATTGGGGCCATTCAAACCATCATCGAAAATATCCACATTATTAATTGTATTAATCATTAGATCTCTCCCCTTTCGGCTCCGTAGGAAACCAGAATTGTGCACCAGCAGATGATGTCTGTGGTAATACAATCGTAAATGGGGGCGTCACAGCCTCCAAAACTGGCTTATTTGTTACAGGATTCACAACTGGCTCTGCTAGCTGTAAATTAAGTGGTGTCTTACAGTTTGTTATCCCTGGTTCAATACCAATCAAAGCTAATGCATTAATTATCAAATCGTTATTTAGTAAATCTATGCCAAGCAAGTTAAATGCTGTTTTAAGAATCGTGAAAACAAGTGTTTCAACTATATTCTCGTCCTCTTCTAATACAGTTCCTGTAGGACAACATATAGTTCCAATTTCTAAGTCTAAATTTGCACTAACCCCAATTAAACTCAACGTATCTAGAGCTGTAGCTAGTAGAGATTCAATTTCTGGTAAATAAAGCTGCAGAATATCGCCTTGAGATGTAAAGCCCTCAGGGCATGTGTCACATAGAGCTTGAAGTTCTGTCGTTGTCGTGGCTCCAAACAGATCAATACTTGTATTAGATACACCAACCAAGCAGCTGTTATCTGCTGGTACATTATTAATTTTAAAACTTTCACAAGGTGTGCCAGAGGTAACCTTTTGGGACATATATCTGGACACAATTTCATCATCTTTTGCAGGGCAACTAAGAGGTGTTGATTTGAATAAGTTACCTATAAATGTGCCGTCCCTTTGACCTATAGCGTAATTAGGGCCATTTTGTAATGCATTAATATAACTAACATTTCCTGTACTAACTATTTGACTAATACCCGAACTATCGGAATCTTCATCACTAATTGACTTTATACATGGATTTCCTTGGCAATTAGGTGCGTCATAATAAATAGCCTCCCTGGAAGTAAATCTATCATCTCTAATTCCAATTAATGCTCGATAAGTTTTTTCAGAACTACGATCATGAAAAAAGATTAATGGTGCTTCATGTTCGTCAAACGAAATTGCCTTACCTAACTTATTATTTCCGCTATCAATAACGACAACTTCGTTATCTACCTTTTTTGCATTGTGTTTTATAACAGCGTCTCTTACTAAAACAATTCCACCCATCGATCCAATTGCTAAAATAGTAATGATAAGAATCAGCTCTATCGTTAATATGTAACCTTTTTGCTTTCTCATACCGCCTCCTTATATTGAATCAACAAGCAAGCTTAAAACATTCATTACTTGTAGCGCTGATGGAAAGAACACAAGTACCAAAAACATTGGAAAGCAAATAAGTAAAATAGGAAAAGTAGTGTGAAGTGACTTCCTATTAATCCTTTTTGCAAGTAGTACTGACTTCTTTAATTCGTAGCTTTCTAATAGACTTTCTATTGAATTTACCAATGGTGTTCCCAAGGTAGAACCAACCAAAAGTAAGTTAGAAAGTTTCTTAACTTCTTTAACTCCGGTCCGATAATACAAAAATTCAAAAGCGGCATGCTTTTCTTTACCTGCAGAAACTTCATAAACAAAAAGCTTGAGTTCTTTAAATAAAGGGTTCTTCTTGCTCAGGCCGTGAGAAATAGAATGTGATAAAGCCTGCTCTAGTGAAAACCCTGCTTTTAAATATACGAGAAATACCTGTAAAAAAAACTCGAAACTACCTTCAATTGCCTGTTTTCTTTGATACCTGATAACTACAAAGATGAGTTCAGGTACAAAAAACCCACTAATAATAGTAGTAATTTTAAGAATTAGTGGTGGTTGCAGCTCTGCAATTATTATCAAAACATATGCTAATATCGCGCACGAAGTCTTCAGCAAAAATATAGGTATAAGCAATTTAGTTACCTGAATACCTGCTTGGCGCAAATATTTTGAACTCAAAATGAGGCCAAAATACCAAACCTTTGGCTTTGCAAGTTTACCGCTCGGAACTTCAGCCTCAGGTGATTGCTTGTTAATGTATATGAATGCAGCAATACTAATGAAAAGCGATAGAAAAAGGGCTAAATCAATCATATTTTCACCTTCAAACTTACTCTAAGCCAAATTAAGCCAAAAAGCTGACATAAAAATGCTACCGTTAAAAAAACCACACCGTTAGGATGAGATAATAATGGATCAAACCACGTAGGATCTTTGTAGTTAAATAAAGGGACTAATATATAAGGGAGAATGCCACTGAACACTGCAGCATACTTTGTTCCTGATAGCTTACTTCTTATTTGTTGTTTATCTCTCGCTCTTCTAGACAAGATCTGTGTGACACTCTTGAACATGTCTGTGAGATCGCAGTGCGTCTCATAATGTGTAATCACACATTGAGAGAAAAGACGAACAGATTCACAACTGTACCTATTTAACAGTGGCGCCAATGCACCATTAATATCAGCACTTAGCTGTAATTTTTGCATTAATGAATATGTTTGCTTCTTTATACTTTTTCCTGCGTAGTTTTGAGCGAACTCTAAAGATTGTTGCAGTGAAAGACCTGTTTGTAGGCAAGTATGAATAGTTTCTATGTATTCAATGAATTGAGTTTCGAACCTGTTAAGAAAAAACTGCCCTAAGTCAATAATCAAAATATTGATGCCCACAAAAATAATTAAGGAAATAATTAACTTACTTGTTCTTGCATCGGGGAAAATTGCATCCAATCCAAACCATACTAATAGGCTGATTAAAGCAGTAAAAAATATTATCCACAGCCTACTACTTGGTATTCCAATAACTTTTATAGACTGAGTAAGGGTATCTTGTTGAAAAAGAATATCTTCCTCAATATTACGTTTACTTGGTGTTGCCGGTTTTCTTACCAAGTAAAGTATTAAAATACCAGCGATACCTAAAATGAAGGCTCCTATAGATAGAAAATAATCAATCATCATCGCTACCCTCTATATTTTGGAATAATGCCTCGAGCCTAGACTCCTCAATACCACGCATTCGCATAAATTTAATTATTGCAGATTCACTTTTATCAAAAATAAATCTATCAGTATCAGAGTAAAGCGTTCTGAATTTTAGTGTGCCTTCCTCATAGTAAACTTCACCAATACTTTTAAGTTTCCTTTTACCATCAGAGTCTCTAATTAGATGTATAATTAACTGAAGACATGAACCGATTAGAGCGTCGATGTGATCTGAGCTAAATTGCTGGTTATGTAGCTGTGTCAATGTTGAGATTCGACTAATTGCATCATAAGCACTATTAGCATGTACTGTTGTCATAGATCCTTGATGACCACAGCTCATTGCCTGTAGCATATCAATCACTTCACTAGAGCGTACCTCACCGATTATGACTCTATCAGCCCTCATTCTTAGAGCAGCCTTCACCAATTCACTTAAACTTATGCTACCCTTATCATCACTATTTGCACTATGTGCCTCTAGCTGAACAACATGATTATGATGTAACTTTAATTCCGAACTTTCTTCAATAGTTACAACTCTCTCGTTCTCACTTATAGCGCTCGACAGTACATTGAGAAATGACGTTTTACCTGCACCAGCATTCCCGCTTACAACTATATTTGCACCAGCTTCAACAGCACACTCTAGAAATTCAAGCCAATTGGAATCAATAAGGCCGCTTTGTATTAAATAGCTTTTTGTTATGGTTTTATGACTAAATTTACGAATAGAAACGATGGCAGTCGTTGTACAAGCAGGGGGAATAATAACGTTTAAACGACTACCATCAGGAAGCTTTCCATCTACCACTGGAGACAAAGTGTTAGTTTGTTTACCACACTGGTTTAATGCTCTTTCGATAAATCTAAGGAGATGCTTAGAGTTATCAAAGCTGCTTGGGGTTTTAACTAAACGCCCTTGTTTGTCAACCCATATATCATTGAAATCGTTTATTAATATGTCACTAATATTTTCATCAATCATGTATGGGGCAATAGGCCCGTATCCTGATAAATCATCCGCTACAGCACTGATGATTTGTGATATTTGAAGGTCAGATAAATCTAACCCATCGAAAAACTCAATCTCTTGTGAAATTGCTCTAACTGCTATTGCTAAGTCAAGCTCATTAAAGTTTGTAAAGTTCTCTTCTAACTCTTCGATTACTTTGTCATGAAGCAACCCTTTAACGTCTAATAGACTTGGGCTTTCAGGGGCATTATCATTATTAATTTTGAAGTTAAACATAGTAGCTCACTTAGAAACTAAAACAGCTTCATTTTTAGTTCCTTTGACAACTTCAATTTTTCTATTCCTTTGTAACCTTTCAAACTTTTGAATACGGCCTTGCTCTATGTCATAAGCGCTATGCACAATCACTGAAACATTATCTTCGAAGCTGATTCCAGCAAGCGAATATACATCTTTTGGTAAGACAGCTAATACAAGAGAAGTGTTGCTAGCACTGCTTGACGAACTTGAAGCTGTATCAAGAGGGTTTTTTGAAGCCGGACTAGTTGGTGATTTAGATACACCAATTAATTGGACATCTGCTGCTACAGTTCTAACCACTCCTTGAGTTTTAGCTACGATATCAAGCCTATCTCCTTTATGAATTCGAGATAAAGGAATATCTAAACTTGGTAGTTTAAGAGTGTAAAGAACTCGACCAGCAGGGATTGCTTCTGATAAGTTTTTTCTAGTTGCTCTCACTAAGTCAGCATCAAAAATTAACTGCTGCTGGTTTTTATTTACAGCTAATTTTTTGCCAATTAGTGATCGAGGGTTTTGTATAGATAAAGATAAATTTGGAAATTTGCTTTTATCTAATTGAATTTGTGTAACATCATGGACCGTAATAACTTGACCAGCAGATAAATTCTTATTCGTTGTCCAAGCTGAGATTTGATCTTCTGAATTTACTTGTCTAACACCTATGGCTGAAGCGAGCATGCCTGAAGTTAATAGTAAAGTCATGGCAGCTGTTGTAGCTCCTTTATGCTTTGTTTTCATGATGCACCTCCAAAGAAACTCACTGCCACCCTTTGTGGCAGTGACTATATAGGTTTAATTACCAAGAGAGCCACCCGCAGCAGTTCGAGTTGCAGCGTCACCACTTGGAGTCGCACTAATAAGTGCTGCACTTTCACTAAAGTCAGAGGCAACAAAGGTAAATGACGATTCATCACCTGCGTATACATCAACTGAATCGATAAATGCTGAACCAGATACTTCTGCAGTTCCTTCAGCATTGATAAGTCCATCGAATGCGTAACTTTGGTCAAGAGCTCCGATTGCTTCAGCTACATCCTCTAGCTCACTTGTTACAGAGTCTCTTAAAGTAGAGAGCCCAATAACTAAAGCAGCAACCATTGATGTTGATAGGATGATTAGCTCTGAAGTTAATACAAAACCTTTTTGTTTTTTACCGTTTAGATTGTTTAATGATTTTTTCATTTTGATCACCTTTAGAATTGAAGAGCTTTTGCTCACTTTAACTAAAGCCAGAAGCATGCCAAAAAATAAAGCCTTAAAATACAATATGTTAACTTTATCTTGATATTGAAATTCTAAAGTGATTTGCAAAATGCAAATCAAAAATGAAAATCAGGCTGGTAACTGTATATAACTCAAGTACAAATTTTTATATTATTATTTGAGGGTCTTATCTAAGGGTTTTGATATGGAAGTATGAGAATTACTCCAATTTGAAAAGGCCAAAACAATGATCATATGTGGACTAGTCATCGATGCCGCTTCGCGTCGTTCAATGTGTTTCTCGGAAATTTTGATAACACTAGCTTGTGTATTATTCAATCAAAAAGGCCACATGGTGAACTACCCTGCGACATCGCTTCGCTCTGATCACTGGGCTTCTACAGTCTAGCTTAACGGCTAGGCTGCTTCTTTTTTCTCAGATCCAAAATCCAAC
>NZ_JACSOG010000047.1:0-26929 GCF_014349195.1 Pseudoalteromonas sp. BZK2
GTGCTAGGTGCTAGGTGCTAGGTGCTAGGTGCTAGGTGCTAGGTGCTAGGTGCTAGGTGCTAGGTGCTAGGTGCTAGGTGAACAAGACTTTATTTGGGGGTGGGGTAAAGCAAGTGGTTAAAAGCAATTAACTAACTTCTAACCACTAAATTCTAGAGTCTGACATCTAACTTCTGAAATCTTATATCTATCGTCTGATACCTGACCTCTGAAATCTTATATCTAACCTCTGATATCTAATATCTTCTTTTTAAACCGCTTTTAAATGACGCTCTGCTGGCGCTACCATTTGCGTTACGAAATCGGTGAACTCTTCACCTAAGTTTTCATCACGCATGCTGTATTCAACAATCGCTTTTAAGTAACCTAGCTTGTCGCCACAGTCGTGAGCACGGCCGCTCATGTGGAATGCTTCTACGATTTCGTGCTTCATTAGCTCATCGATAGCGTCGGTAAGCTGAATTTCACCGCCAGCACCGGCTGGTGTTTTCGCAAGTAATGGCCAAATAGCTTTAGATAACACATAACGGCCAACAACAGCTAAGTTAGATGGTGCTTCTTCAGCTTTTGGCTTTTCGACCATGGTTTTAATTGGTGCACTTTCGCCCGCTTTAATTTTCACGCCACCAATATCAGCAATGCCATATTTATGTACGTTTTCTTTCGGCACTGGCTCTAGCATAATTTGGCTTGCTTTAACCTCGCTAAAACGTTTAATCATAGCAGCAATGTTTTCGGTTTTTTGATCAGCAGTGTAGCTATCTAAAATAACATCAGGTAATACAACAACAAAGTCGTCATCACCCACGATTGGTTTTGCACACATAACAGCATGGCCTAATCCTTTAGCCTCGCCTTGGCGTACGTGCATAATGGTTACATCGGGTGGGCAGATAGAGCGCACTTCTTCAAGCAGAGTACGTTTTACACGTTTTTCGAGGGTTGCTTCAAGCTCAAAGCTAGTATCAAAGTGGTTTTCAATGGCGTTTTTAGAACTGTGAGTAACGAGTACAATTTCTTTAATACCCGCAGCAACACATTCGTTTACTATGTATTGGATAAGTGGCTTATCAACCAGAGGTAGCATTTCTTTAGGAATTGCCTTTGTCATCGGTAACATACGTGTACCAAGGCCTGCAACAGGAATGACAGCTTTCATAATGTTTAGTCCCTTAATTATTGTGGTAAGAATAAATAATTACAAAGTATGAGTTATTAACTCATTTTGCGCAATAGTAAAAAGATATTTATAAACAAGTTAGCAGTAATAATATTGACGGAGGATGAACAGGAAACGATAGGTTCTAGGAGCTAGGAGCTAGGAGCTAGGAGCTAGGAGCTAGGAGCTAGGAGCTAAAAGATGCTAGTGGCTGGGGTGCCACTAGCAAGGGGTTAGTTATAAAAATTAACTAGAGTAGTAATAAACTGTTCAACTTGTTGTTGCTCTAGTTCGTTTATACCTGCTGCAGCAGCGCGGCCGCCGCCGGTGGCAAATTGGCTGCATACATCAACAGCGCCTTGTTTATTATTGAGTGGTGCTCTTACACTTACGGTAAAACTTCCTTTGTTATTATAGGTAAGCACTGCATGGGCTTTATTAGGTGCTTGGTTAGCAAGGTCGTTACCTAATACGCCACTTACACGGCGCGCCCATGGGGCGTCATCAAGTAAAATAACCTTTGCTGTATCGCAATTATGTAAAACTTTAGCGTCTGCCGCTTTTTGCATATCGGCTTTGTAAGCTTTTTCTAATACGTAGTAAACCGACTCTTGGTCGTTAATGGCATCAAGAGGTGACTTATATTTTAGTAGTTCATTAAATAAGTCTTCTGGTGCAAAGTGTAAATCAGCTACCTCACTGCCATAGCCGTTATAGTTAATATAAGTACCAAATGCTTTAAGTTGTGACTTTTCGAGCTCTGTAACACCTAGTTTATCGGCTTCACTATCGGCTTTTGCAAATAAATTATCGCCATAAGCAGCTGTGATTGCCCATAAGTGGTATTGCTTATCGATAAGGTTGCTCACTATTAAACTCGTACACATGTTTGCATCTAAATCGATATGGGCAAACAGATTAGCGTGGTTTGGAATATCACCCGCTTTATGATGGTCTACATACATAACACGTGCCCCTACGCATAGGGCGTCGTGCAACTCTGCCATGTTTTTTTCCATCGAAATATCAAGTACACGAATGTTATCACCAGCTTTGGGGGTAATTTTTTTTAGTAGTTGAATATCACGTTTAACACCAGTTACTTTCACGCTTTCAACAGGGTTAGCGAGCTGCAACTGTAACAGTGCGATGATGCCATCGGCATCACCGTTAAAAATATCGTAGTTCATAAAATCTCAAGAATAATAGAATTCAGATCATAGATATTAGAGGTCAGAAAAGTCAGAAGTCAGATATCAGATCTTAGACGTCAGGTTTCTGGCTCTAGATTTCTATAATCCCTGCTTCGCGTAAATAACCAATAATTTGTTCAACGCTTTGCTCAATGCTTTGCTCTGCTGTTTTTACATGAATCTCTGGTTGCTCTGGTACATCAAACGCCGAGCTAATACCTGTAAAGTTAGGGATCTCACCAGCTCGGGCTTTTTTATATAAACCTTTAGGGTCGCGGCTTTCGCAAACCTCTAATGGCGTATCGATAAATACTTCTACAAATTCCCCGTGGTTCATGATGCTGCGAGCACGAGCTCGGTCTTCTTTAAACGGTGAAATAAACGCCGTTGACACAATTAAGCCCGCATCAACAAACAGCTTAGCTACTTCGCTAATACGGCGAATGTTTTCAATACGGTCTTCGTCGCTAAAAGTAAGGCCCTTGTTTAAGCCCATACGTACATTGTCGCCATCAAGCAAATAAGTATGACAACCCAACTCGAATAGTTTAGCCTCAACCGCATTCGCAATTGTCGACTTACCAGAGCCACTTAGTCCCGTATACCAAAGTAATACCGGCTTATGCCCCTTATGTTGTTCTTTTTCAGCACGCGAAACAGTTTGATCGTGCCATACAATGTTCTCGGTCATGGTACCTCTTGGATTTGGGTTCAGATTTCAGATTTCAGAGTCAAATCGATTCTTTAAACTTGTTAACATGGCTGCTAACTCTTTTGACTCTGCAATCCAGCTTAAAGCAACTTCACGCCCTATATAACCAACCTCTAAACCAATGTAAATTTGAGTTCTAGCTTCAGCTAAAGAGGCTCTAGCAATATCAATAAAGCGACTCTTTTCTTTAAAGCTATCTCTACAGACTCCCTCTGCAATATTGCTTGGCACTGAAAGGCCTGAACGAGTTAGTTGGCTCCTGAAAGCATAATCATTTAATTGAGACGTTGTTTTATAAATTTCTGCACTTAATTGAACGGCTCTTTTCCAAACATCTAACTTTTCAAAATTCATCGCAGCTCAGCTCCTTCTGATATCTGACTTCTAATATCTTACCTCTATAAAGTTCGATTTAAAACGTAAAACACAGTGCATTTACTTTAGAGTACTGAGAGATATGTGATTAGGAACGATAGGCAAAACGTTATTTTTATATATTTCACATGCTAATCGTGATGACTTCTTCCACACATCCATTTGTTCAAATTTCATAATTAGTCCCTTTGCCATTAAGTGAAATCCATTCACCACTAAACCTTATCGCAAAATAAACCTAGCGCCTAGAACCTGAAGACATATTTCTACCTAACGCCTAGCCCCTAGAATCCTAGTGCCTATCGCCTAGCGTCCTATACCTAAAACGGAAAAAACACGGGTATCAGGGTCAGTACAACTAGGCTGTAGGTTATTGAGACCGGTAGGCCAAATTTTATGAAATCGGTTAGTTTGTAATTGCCGGCATTGTAAACCATTAGATTGGTCTGATAGCCGTAAGGGCTAATAAAACTGCCACTTGCGGCAAAAGCGACTGCCAATACAAATGGCATGTAACTTACGCCTAAGCCTTGAGCTATGCTAAATGCAATGGGGAATGTAAGTGCTGCAGCTGCATTATTAGTAATTAACTCTGTAAATAATAGAGTAAGTAAAAATACACCAAAAAAGGCAATGTAAACGCTTTGCCCTGCAAGTAAACCTTCGACTTGCTCGGATATTAATGTAGACACCCCTGAATTATCAAGGGCTGTAGCGAGGGTTAAAGCGCTCATTACAATAAGCCAAAGCTCTAATGGAAAACGTCGCTTAATTTCGTTTAGTGACAAACAGCGGCAACCCACCAGCACGGCTAAGTAAAAAATGAAGCTTTTTAATAAGCTAATATCAAAAATTAACGAACCCGCAATGGTTGCCACAAAGCCCCAAGTAACAATGCGCTCTTTTATACCTTTAAGCATGTTATCGGCTTTGACACCGCTCAATATAAAAAAGTTTTTAGTTAAGTTAGTACGTTTAGCAAAGTCAGGACCAACCGCAAGAATCAAAAAGTCGCCGCTTTGAATGGTAATATCACCTAGTTTGCCCGAGAGCTTCTCGCCTTCGCGGCGAACTGCAACAACCGCGGCATCAAACCTTGCACGAAAGCCTGCGGTTTTTAGTGTTTTACCTACCACAGCAGCACCCGGCTTAATTACGACTTCGGTTAAGTTATCGCGTAGCAAACCATCTTGCTCTGCAAATAAACTTAAACCTTCAAATTGCTGCAGCACCAGTACTTTAGTGACATCACCCGAAAAAATAAGTTTATCGCCTTCTCGTATCATCTGCGTAGGCGAAACAGGTGAAATTAAGCGATTATCGCGAACTACTTCAACCAAAAATAATGACTCTAAGCTACGCAAACCATTTTGCTCTACGGTTTTACCTATCAGCGATGAGCCAGCATTCACTTTAGCTTCAACAAAATAATCGCTAGAGGTTTCATCTTTACATACTTTACCTTTTAAACGATTAATCGTAAGTGCCATAACCAATACACAGGCAGTCACTGCAGCTAGGCCGATAGGTAAAAAATCAAAAAACTTAAAGCCCTCTGCGCCGCGCTCAATCAGCATAGAGTTAACAATTAAATTCGTTGAGGTACCAATTAAGGTAAGAGTGCCACCTAAAATAGCGGCATAAGAAAGGGGGAGTAACAGTTTAGTAGGGGCAATCAGTTTATTGTTTTTTACCGGGCTAATTAAAGTTGCAACCACCGCAGTATTGTTTAAAAAACCAGAGGCCACAACTGTTGCCAATAAGGTTCTAACATAAGACTTAACCACAGAACCATTAAATAAAACATTGGCGAGTTTTCGTAAAAAACTGGTGCGCTCAAAAGCAAATGCACACACCACTAATAGCAACAAGGTAACTAACCCAGGGTTAACTGCATTATTCAAAAGCTGTTCGGTAGAAACTAGGTTAGTGGCAAAGCAGGCTAAACAAGCAGCTGCAAAAACACGCTCAGGAAATTTTTGAAACTTAATTAAGCCTACAATGGTTGTAACAAATATAACCACTATCAACCATTGCTGTAAGATCATTCAAACATCCTTATTCGTAGCTCGTAGCTCGTAGCTCGTAGCTCGCCAAATCATATCTTCTGCCAAAAAATTAAGGTGTTGAAGCCTAAACGTTTTTTAACAAAATATACGGCGAGTAAGTTTTGTAAACTAATAAAAAACGCAGTGCCTGCCGCTGCACCAACAGCGCCAAACAGTTTAGTAAAGATAGGCACACTAATTAAAACACCAAAACCACTAATGAGTGTGACTAAGCGCATATCACGTTCATGGCCGCTCATCATGAGTAAAAAGCCAACCGAGCCTGTTACTACATTAACCGCTTGCCCGAGTACTAAAATCTGTAAAATAACAGCCCCTTGCTTAAATTCATTACCAAACAAGCTCATCAAAAAGTCAGGAAAAACCAGCATAAATAGCACGATGGGTAATGCACTTAGTACGAGTAATCGCACAGAGAATAACGCAGTTTTGCGAACACCTACATCATCACCCTTAGCATGAAAGGCCGAAAACTTTGGTGCAACAACTAAATTTACCGCCATTAATATAAACGAGGTTAACATTGCAATTCGCTGTGCAACGCTAAAAAAAGCTACCTGCTCAGCAATTAAAAAAACACCAATGATTATAGGTGCACTCCATTGCACTGCTTGACTCATTATTATTATGACCCAGTTAGGCCTTGCGCTATGCCACAGTTGTTGAGGGTCTGGCTTTACGCCAGTATTATTTAAGTTTTTAATACTTAACCAATAAAAAAAACAAGATGTTACACCTAACGACAAGCTTAGATAAAGTGCCGCATCACTTGCTGATTTAGCTGAAAAAACAACAACTGCCGCGCCACATAACATTAAATGAGCAATGTTTTGGCACGGGATACTAGCAACAAGTTTATGGCGAGCCTGTAAGCTCATTGCCACTA
This sequence comes from Pseudoalteromonas sp. BZK2, assembly GCF_014349195.1. Lineage (NCBI taxonomy): Bacteria > Pseudomonadati > Pseudomonadota > Gammaproteobacteria > Alteromonadales > Pseudoalteromonadaceae > Pseudoalteromonas > Pseudoalteromonas sp. BZK2. Next base: position 6,395 of record NZ_JACSOG010000047.1, read on the forward strand.
AAAACACAATACTCAAACCTATTATTGCAGGGGCAATTAATTTTAAAGTATCAGTTAGCTCAGGCTTATTAAATACAATTTCAGCAAGCCAAGGTGCAAATGCATAGGTAATGACGGTAAATATAAATGCAACTGGTAGAACATATTTAAGTGCAAAGTTTAATATTGCTTTAACAGTATAACCATGCTCAGCACCAGCAGATGTAAAGCGCAATACAGTATTGTCAAAACCAAGCCTGGCAATGCCTGAAAGCAACATAGTTAAAGCTAAGCCTAAAAAAAAGTAACCCGACTGTTCAGCACCTAACTGTCTTGCTATAACTATATTAAAAACAAATGCCATTCCAGCACCTAACACTCTAATGATTAGTGCTAAAAAAGCATTTATAGCGGTATGCCTATGCTCAGCATCTTTCAATGATTGTTTTATTTTTACTATCATGAGTTAGTTAATCTATATATACATTGAAAGAATATTAATCAACTTGATAGAACGATTTATACCAAGACACCAATTTTGCAACGCCTGTTTTCACACCTACAGCAGGCTTGTAACCTGTTGCAGCAAATAAATCTTGTGTATCGGCATAGGTTTTATAAACATCACCCGCTTGCATTTCGCGGAAATTCTTTTTAGCTTCAATCTCTAGTTCAGATTCAATCGCTTCAATAAACTTCATTAGATTTATCGGGCTACCATGACCAATATTGTAAACTTTAAATGGTGCTGAGCTTGATGCTGGTGAACCTGTTTCAACTTTCCAGCTGTTATCACGCTTTGGCACGACATCTGCTGCTCTAACAACACCTTCAACAATATCATCAATGTACGTAAAATCACGCCACATATCGCCATTATTATTAATATCAATAGTGTCACCATCGAGCATTTTTTTTGTAAAAATAAACGGCGCCATATCTGGGCGACCCCATGGCCCATATACGGTAAAAAAGCGTAAGCCAGTAGTAGGTAAGTTATATAAATGAGAATAGCTATGTGCCATTAACTCATTAGCTTTTTTAGTCGCAGCATAGAACGAAACAGGATGGTCAACACTGTCTGTTGTTTCAAAAGGAGTTTTTTCATTTAAGCCATAAACTGAGCTAGAAGATGCATATACTAAGTGCTGTACATTATTATGACGACAACCTTCGAGTACATTTAAATGACCAACTAAGTTTGAGTCAGCGTAAGCATCTGGGTTTTCAATTGAGTAACGCACACCAGCTTGTGCTGCCAGATGAATAACACGGTCAAATTTCTCAGTAGTAAATAACTCAGTCATTGCAACTCGGTCGGCGATGTCTAGCTTAATAAATGTAAAGTTTTCATGTTGTTCAAATTGCGCTAAACGGGCATGCTTTAAGTTTACATCGTAATAATCATTCAGATTATCAACACCAACAACAGTATGACCTTGCCCAAGTAATTTTTGACTTGTAGCTGCACCAATAAAACCAGCAGCACCAGTTACTAAATATTTCATTATATTCCTATCTTCATCATGCCCGCAGGCCACCAAATCATTTGGCTTTAAATTGTAAATCAAGAAGCTATCGTGAAAACAAGATTAAACAGCTTTCACTAAGACCTTCACAAAGCAAACCTAAACAACTGAGATAAAATAAATTTCACGTTATAGTCAAAGCCCTTTGAAAGAGCAGCTTTAACCGTAAATAAGGTTAGCTTTTGCAGTAAAGTTCCTCCTAAGGCGTATTCCTTTTGCAAAAGCTAACAAACAACTCTATTAGGCTTAAAGCTGTTTTGACTTAGTCATTTCCAAATAAATCACGTGTATATACTTTTTCTGCTACATCTAATAGCTCTTCAGCCATACGGTTAGAAATAATTACATCGGCTGTTTGCTTAAGCTCATCTAGCGATTTAATTACACGAGAATTAAAAAATGAATTGTCTTCAAGGCTTGGTTCATAAATTACTACCTCAATGCCTTTCGCTTTAATTCGCTTCATAACACCTTGAATTGCAGACGCTCTAAAATTATCTGAACCTGACTTCATCACTAAACGGTAAATACCAACCACTTTTGGAGCACGAGCAATAATAGAGTTAGCAATAAAGTCTTTACGGGTTGTGTTAGCATCAACAATTGCGCGGATCATATTATTCGGCACATCTTGGTAGTTAGCCAATAATTGCTTGGTATCTTTTGGTAAGCAATAGCCACCATAACCAAAAGACGGATTGTTATAATGTTTGCCTATACGAGGATCCAAGCCTACACCTTGAATAATTTGTTTTGCATCAAGGCCATGACTTTCAGCATAGCTATCTAGTTCATTAAAATAAGCCACGCGCATTGCTAGATAAGTATTAGAGAATAGTTTTATTGCCTCTGCTTCAGTAGAATCAGTAAACAAAATATCAATATTTTCTTTTACAGCTCCTCCAGCTAATAAGTTAGCAAAAGTTTCAGCGCGCTCACTTTGTTCACCAACGATAATGCGTGACGGGTATAAATTATCGTAAAGCGACTTTCCTTCACGCAAAAATTCTGGCGAGAAAATTATATTATCGGTAACAAACTTCTCTTTTACTGATTTGGTATATCCCACTGGAACTGTTGACTTTATGATCATAACTGCTGATGGATTAACCTCTAATACATCTGCAATGACTGACTCAACAGAGCTAGTGTTAAAATAATTTGTAACAGGGTCATAATCCGTAGGAGTTGCAATTATTACATATTCAGCTTCACTAAGGGCTAAGTGCTTATCAGTGGTTGCAGTAAAGTCTAACTGCTCATTTTGTAAAAAGTTGCTTATTTCAGCATCTACTATTGGTGATTTTTTTTCACATAGAAGCGCAACTTTCTCTTTATCAATATCTAATGCTATAACTTTGTTTTTTTGTGCTAATAACATCGCATTCGACAAGCCCACATAGCCTGTTCCAACTACAGCAATTTTCATGTGTCTTTCCTTAATATTTAATACGCATTTTTATTAATAAAGCCCTTAAAAATAGTTAGAAACACTATTTTTAAATCAAAGAGTAGCGACCAATTACGAATATACTCTAGGTCAAACTCTATGCGTTTTTCCATTTTATCTAATGTATCAGTTTCGCCGCGCCAGCCATTAATTTGCGCCCAGCCAGTAATGCCTGGTTTAACTTTATGGCGTAACATGTAACCATCAACCAATTTACGATATTCTTCGTTATGAGCAACTGCATGAGGTCTTGGCCCTACAATCGACATCTGCCCTTGTAATACATTAATAAACTGCGGTAATTCATCTAGGCTCGTTTTACGAATAAACTGGCCTATGGGCGTAAAGCGCGAATCATTTTTTGTAGCTTGGGTTACTTTAGCGCCGTCTTCCATTACATTCATCGAGCGGAACTTCCAAACTTTTATTGGTTTACCATCAATGCCATAACGGTTTTGCTTAAAGAATACTGGACCTTTAGAGGTAAACTTAACCGCAAGCGCTAAACCCAGTAAAACAGGTGATATCAGTATTAAAATAAGTGTAGAAAGTACAATATCTTCAATACGCTTAATAATGGCGTTACTACCATCTAGCGGGGAGTCATAAATACTGATGGTTGGTATACCCATTATGACATCACTTCGCGAATGTAATAATTGATAAGTAAATACATCGGGCACAATGTAAACGCTAGCAGTACTATCAGCTAGTTCTTTAACCAGCCATTTTCGGCGCTCATAAGCTTGCGGGGGTAATACAATATAAACACGATCTATACCTCCCTCTTTACAATCAGCAACTAGCTGCTCTAAGTTTCCGATAGTTTGAGCTGCAACTAATTTTTGCTTTGGTGCGGTATCATCATAATAGCCACCGAAGACTAAACCAAAACTTGAGTTAGCTATAATATTATTTGCTAATTGTTGACCCAAAGTACCCGCTCCTGCAATGACAACCGAGCGCGTATTTATCCCCTGAGAACGTAATGCTCTTAATATTAAACGCAATACAACACGATATACACATAGAGAAACTAATACAGAAACAAACCAGTAAAACTGTAAACCTTCGGGGTTTAAATATTGTGGGGCTAAAAAGTTAACGCTTAAAAATAAGATTGCAGCGCTTATAAACCAATGCGAAATAGTTTTTTTAAGCTCTTTGTATATAGAAAGACCGCGCCATGAAATATAAAGTTTGTCGAGTTCACTTGTAAAGTGAAACAGGAAAACTGCGAGTAAAGAGGCTGTTGTATGCTGAAGTAACCAAGGGATTTCTTGTAAAGCTACTGCTACCCATAAACAGCCAACAATAATAGTAATATCGAGGATCCGTTGCACGAATGCTATTACCGTTGAATTACTTTGCAAAATACCTTTATGCATTTATGTTTACTTCTCATTTTTATTATTACTAGGGGAAGGTTACCATCATTACACTACTGCTTGTTCATTATGGTAGCCTTCAAAGTATAATCTAACCGTTGGTTATTGCCATTTTTACAACGTTTATTTTTGCTAAACAAAGGGGATAGCAGCAAGTGTCTTGCTGCTTACTCGAATAACTATGATGCTTGCACTGTAACTAATGCTTTATTTACAAGATCTATAGCTTTTTCGCTTGACTCAGCCTCAGCATAACACCTTAATTCTGGTGCATTACCAGAAGGTCTTAAATGAACTATATCACCTGATACAAGCGTAATGCGTAAACCATCAGTTAAGTCTAATTCGTAGCTTTCATCATAGCCTAGTTCTAATAAAAAGCTTTGCGCATTTTGCTGTAACGCAGCAATAATTTGTAAGCTTTTCTCTCTTGCAAAGTCCTTAATACGATCACTAGCAGTAAACCGTTGTGGTAGCTTGACTAGCAACTCAGATACATGCTTAGGTTGTGCTAACAAAATTAACGCAGGAAGCAAAGCATCTCTTGTTGGCAAAGCTTTAAGTAATTTACCACTGAGTGTTATATCTGAACCTAGTAAGTAACCACCATTAGCTTCAAAGCCTGCAACTGAAGAGTATTGTTCAGCTAACTTTGAAAATTCAGCAATAACATATGGCGAGCCTATTTTAGTACGCTTGACTTGCTTAAAGCTTACTGATTTTTCAATTGCTGTATTACAACTTACCGGCGTTGCAAGGGCTTCGATATTTAGTAGCTGACTGCACAGTAAACCAAGTATATCACCACGTAACCAATTGCCATTTTCATCAGCAATTAATGGTCGGTCACCATCACCGTCTGTTGAAAAAATAGCATCAAAACTGTGTTCATTCGACCAGTCAAGTGCACGTTGTTTATCTTCATCTGATACAGCTTCGGTATCGATTGGTACAAATTCATCACTTCTGCCAAGGCTGATGACTTCGGCACCTAATTTCTCAAACAGCACCTTATAGATATCACGACCCGCACTTGAATGCTCATAAATACCGATCTTTTTACCTTTAAGGGTATCAGCATTAAAAAGCGAGGTGTAACGCAGTGTGTAAGATTCACAGGCAGAAACATCTAATGGCAATTCATTTAGATGTTCTGGTAACGCTGTGAATATGGCTTTGCTAGTTAGGATAGCCTGTTCATCGGCTTTTGTGATCTCACCATCAGGGCGATAGAATTTTAAACCGTTACGATCAAATGGAATATGGCTGCCAGTAACCATGATGCAAGGCATATTATCTTGCATTGCTTTGTAAGCAAGTGCAGGCGTTGGTATTACTCCATAAAACACTACATTTAACTTGTATTGCTTTAACGCCTCAGCACATGCCTGCGCGATAGCATAACTACTTGGGCGGTTATCTATAGCAATCGCAACTGTATCAAAGGTGAATTCATTTTCTATTGCTGATATAAAGGCTAAAGCGAATGCCGCGTTTACATCAGGGGTAAAATCGTTTACTAGACCTCGCGCACCACTTGTGCCGAACTCTATACCGCTCTTTGCTATGATTTCAGAGCAAACTAACTGGCTATCCATAAAAAACCTATTTAATTAATTCTTTTATTAAGCATACAACTAGTACAAATTGAACTGCACTAGCTGCTATTCTAACACCTGATATCTAACTTCTAATATCTGTCTATGCGTTTATTTCACTCGACCATAACGGTCTTCAAAACGTACGATATCATCTTCACCTAAGTATGAACCCGATTGCACTTCGATTAACTCTAAGTCAACTTTACCTGGGTTTTCTAACGCATGAACCGCTGTAATTGGAATATAAACAGACTCATTCTCTGTTACATATTGCTCTGTATCATCAATTTGTACTTTTGCTGTACCCGATACCACAACCCAATGCTCTGCGCGGTGGTGGTGCATTTGTACCGATAGTTTTGCACCTGGCTTTACGGTAATACGTTTTACTTGGAAGCGCTCACCGTTATCGACTGAGTCATATTTACCCCATGGGCGATACACTTCACGATGGAACGTAACTTCAGAACGTTCTTCCGCTTTTAACTGGTTTACAATCGCTTTAACTTCTTGTGATTTATCTTTATGGGCAACTAAAATAGCGTCTTTCGTGTTTACAATCACTAGGTCTTCAACACCGACTGTTGCAACGAGTTTATCTTCACCAAATACAAGTGTATTTTTTGTATCTACTGCTTTTACATCGCCTTTAAAGGCATTGCCATTTTCATCTTGTGACGACACTTCCCAAAGGGCAGCAAAACCACCTACGTCGCTCCAGCCTGCATCCATAGGCACAACAACAGCATCTTTCGTGTGTTCCATTACTGCATAGTCAATCGACTCATCAGGGCAGGCTTCAAAAGCGGCTTTATCTACGCGAATAAAATCCATATCACTGTTTTGTATTGCAATGGCTTTTTCGCAAGCTTCGTAGATATCAGGGCGAAATGCTTTTAATTCTTCTAAATAGCGGCTTGCTTTAAACAAAAACATACCGCTATTCCAGTAGTAATCACCGCTTTCAATATACTGCTTGGCTGTATCTAAGTTCGGCTTTTCAACAAAACTGTTAACAACATAGCCATGCTCTACAGCGTCACCTCGCTTAATATAGCCATAACCTGTTTCAGGGCTGTTACCTACAATGCCAAATGTAACTAGTTTATCTTGGTTTGCTAACTCTGCTGCTTTATTTACACTAGCCTGGAATGCAGCCGAGTCTTCAATTACATGGTCTGCTGCAAGTACTAATAATAACGGGTCTTGCTCATTTTCAATGGCTTTAAAAGCAGCCAAAGCAATAGCCGGTGCGGTATTACGCCCTACTGGCTCTAAAAAAATACCGCCATGCTCTGCACCTAATTGGCGCACTTGCTCTGCAGCAATAAAACGATGCTCTTCATTACAAATTAACATGGCTGGTGAGTGCGCTAAGCCCGTTAAGCGACTTAGCGTATCTTGAAGCATCGTCTGCTCGCCATTTAGTTTTAAAAACTGTTTTGGATAGTTGCCACGTGATAGCGGCCATAAGCGTGTGCCTGAACCACCCGCCATGATTACTGGTAAAATCATTTTTTTTCCTTTATGAGGCACTAACGGCCACTTTTTTTTCAAATTTATCCATTACAAAACTTTCAAATTCTTTTAAAAACCTATCAGTAGAGAACTTATTAGCGTGCTCTCTTATTTCATTTGGGTCTAGGGGTTTAGTTCTCTCAAAATCGTTAACCGCATCAATTAAAGACTTCTCAGTTTGCTCATAGAAATGTACCCCTGTTACTCCATTAACAACAGTTTCCAATGAACCTCCTTTACCGTATGCAATAACAGGCGTCCCACAAGCTTGAGCTTCAACAGGCACAATACCAAAGTCTTCTTGTGCAGCGAAAACAAAAGCTTTTGCATTTTCCATGTATTCTTTTAAAACAGTAAAAGGTTGATACCCTAACAATTCGACATTATTTGTGGCTATGGCTTTAATTTTTTTCATTTCGGGGCCGTCACCAATTACAACTAACTTCTTATCAGGCATTTGACTAAACGCTTTTACTATAAGGTCAATTCTTTTATAAGGAACCAGTCGTGAACAAGTGAAATAAAAATCCTTTTTATTGTCTACAACAGTAAAATCATCTACTTGAACATTTGGATATATAACTTCAGAATTTCGCCTGTAGCACTTTTCAATTCTATTTTTTATATAATTTGAGTTTGCGATAAAATAATCTACATTATTTGATGTTCTAACATCAACGCCACGCATTTTATAAAGTAAGTACCTAAAAAGAAAACCTTTAACCCCCTTAGAGGAACCCGTTTGTTCCAAATATTCCTCTTGAAGATCCCAAGCATATCTCATTGGAGAGTGACAGTAACAGACATGTATTTGGTCAGGGCCAGTCAAAACACTCTTGGCAACTGAAGAGCTACTCGAAATAATAATATCAAACTCTCTCAAGTCCAAGCACTCAAGAGCAAACGGCATCAAGGGAAAATACTTCTGATAGCTCTTCGCCTTGGGTAATTTTTGAATAAAAGTAGTTTTGACTTTCTTATTTAAAATACAGTCTCTATTTTTCAAAAAGTCCACCGTTGAAAACAGTTCTGCATCAGGGAAAATAGTTAAAATTTGATGGACTACTTTCTCAGCTCCGCCAAGCTCTACAAACCAATCGTGAACAATTGCAACTTTAGGTTTCTTCATTTTCACTTCTTTCTATTATAGATAATAAATTATCTGCCGCTTTATCCCATGTAAAAGCTTTAGCAAAAGAATATGCCCCCTCTAATGTTTTAGATTCGAGATCTGGCAAGGAATCTAAATTCGCTGCAATGGCGTCAATGTCTAAGGGGTCACACATCAAGGAGTGACCAATTGCTATCTCTTTCAAGGAAGTTGTATTTGATGTTAAAACAGGTATTTTCGCTAACATAGCCTCTAAAACTGGTAAACCAAAACCTTCGTATTGAGACATATAAACAAAACCACTTGCTTTTTGATAAAACTCTTTTAATTCATTATCAGATACATACCCTGTGAATTGGATACTTGAATCATTTGTAAAACAATCATCATTTTGAAAATTGCTAAAACTTCCACCTATGACTACAAGTCTATACCCTTCTAACTTAAGCTTAGACTTTTTCCATGCACTTATTACTGATGTTAGGTTTTTTCTAGGGTCCAATGAAGATACAGTAATAATTAACTTTTCTTTGATAGACTTATTGATTGCCACATCAAAGCCAGAAGATACGCCATTGTAAATGACCTCAACCTTATCGGGTGAAACTTTTAAATGCTTCACTATTTCTCTCTTGGAAAAGTTAGATACCGTTATTATTTTCTTTACTCTTCTAGCAAGAATGGGTAGCAAAAGCTTATAATATTTTGAAAATGCCCAAGAAAACCAATTTGAGTTTTCAAAAACAGCCACATCATGAATATACAAGAATTGATTTCTTACGAATATAGGTCCTACATTACAAAATGATATTAAAGGTTTACCCTTACACTTGAAAGGAAAAACTAACTGTTCGTAAAAAATAGAAAGCTTCCCTGCAGGAGACTGAATTATTAACTTGTTATTTAACCTTGAACTAACTTCTACAGCAACTCTTTGTACACCTGTAATTTTTTGCGACAAAAACCTTCCATTGACATAAAAATCAATTTTTTGGGTATTTTTCATATAATGCAAAACCTAAAAAAAGCCAGAAAATAGAATTCATATTATCTTGAAATATATTGGACAAGAGTAAAGATATGAAAATGAACGCACTTAAACTTTTATTATTCTTAATTGAGCAATAGAAAACAATGCTAAATAGCATAAAACCTGACACACCAGAATTCGCTATAATATAAAGCACACCACTTTCATAAACATTTGACATCTCCTGGCTAAACCATGTGGTTTCAGATTTATAAACTAAACCCTCTACAGGATTATAACCATAGCCAAACAAAGTATTGCTAACGTCACTTATGAGTACCCGAAAATTCTCTTCGAATAAAAAAACCCTTACATAAAAAGTATCAAGTTTTCGTAAATCATAAGTACTAAATAAATGCTCAGTACCAAATATTGGTGCTAAAATAACATTATCGGCTAACATATAGACACAAAAACATAACGACAAAGTGATTACGCTTAACCTCTCTGTTTTTGAGCGATTAGGTATAAGAAAGTACAATCCAAATGCGATGAATACTATAGATTTAATTCCAACCAAAAAACTAATTATAAAAGCGAGAAATAAACAGACATAGTCTAAAAAAAGAACATTTCTCAGCCCATATTGATAAACAAAGAAGCCTAGATAAATTGAAAATAACATTGTTATTTCTTGCTTTTGAACAATCAAAGATTTAAGAATATTAACTTGCTCGCCTCCTCCTGCATAATAAAGAAGACAAGACACTATTACAGGAATTGAGAATATTAGTACAAACCACCTTAAAAAATTATAAAACTTTAAAACCACTTCTTTCGTTAATAATGCAGCAACTGAAAAAGAGAAAATAAAGTACAATATTAACTTTAATGAACCTTGATGTATTACTTGAGAAATCAACAAAGAACAAAGCAAGGTAGCTAATATTACATAAATTCGTATAGGCATGAAGATAGAGAATTTTTTAACCCCCCAAGCCAAGCCAATTATTAGTAATATAAACACATACGAAGGGGAGCCTGAACCACCTGGGAATAATGCCATAATTGATGCTGATACATTAGCAATAAAAAAATATGCAGCAAAGACTATAAAAACTAATGATGATAATCTCAAAATTTACTCTTCAATTTAATCAGCTGACATATTTTTTCCAAATTTTCGATTGTGAACTTCCTTTCAACTCTAATTTTTAAGTAACGTAGATCTTCATAATAATTATCATCTAAATTAGAAAATTTTAACTTCTCCTTTAGCTCTTCTGGTGAATCATGACGAAAGTAAAAAGCTGAAAGATTATCAACTAAATATAAGTTCTCATCAATATCAGAAACTAATAAAGGAGTCTGAGTCATTATAGCATCGATAATTGCATTTGAAGTTCCCTCCATAAGCGATGGGTGTATTAAACATTTACACTCAGCTAATTTTACTCTCATGGAATTGTGATCAAGCAAGCCTAGGAAATTAACTTTAGAATCATACTTAGATGCTAAAGAGACGCAATAATTATGATAATCCTTGTCAGTTATTTTTCCTGCCACTTCAAGAGTAAATTCACTACCAGCAATAGATCTTATTGCTAAATCTATATTTTTATGTGGTTGAACATTACTTATTATCAAAAGTTTATTTTTACTTCTTTCAGTGTTTGGAACATCTTGATTTAGGTTGATATAGTTTAGAATTAATTCATTATGAATACCTTCTTCCTTGAGCCTAGAAGATACTTTCGGAGTATTTGTAAAAATGCCATCACACATCTTAATTAAGTTTAAGAAAGGAAACCTAAACAAGCCAGTCTTAAACTCTCTTATTGAAAACACAGCTCTAATATTAGATAGCTTTAAAAGTGGTACCAATGGCAAAAAGATAGTATTATAGAGTATTACTACTTTTACTTTATTTTTTTTTAATTCTTTGTATATTTTATAAATAGAAAAAAGCCTTTTTATTACCCTAAATAATTTTAGCTTTGTATTTTTCTGAAATATATCAATATCTAGTCCGCTAACCTGCACTCCGCTGAACTCTCTATGCTTTTTTGATGAAACATCAACTAAGTTGGCGTCTAAATTACCACTTAAGAAAAGCTCATGAATTTGCCTTTCAGCTCCACCTAATGGAAATTCAGGGACTAAAACCCAACAATTACTCTTTACCGCCATAATGAATCTATCCTTTCATCATAATTACGCCAAAAGTCGATTTCGCTTTCGTATAACTCTTCGAGAATTTTTAACTGCTCATTATTTGGTTTGTCTATAGCTTTAAACAAAACCCCTCTTAACTTTCTTTTAATTGAAAGAGGGAAAAGACTCTTTATAACCTTTACAAATGACATTTCTAGAAATTGGAAACCCGAACGATTATAAGTCTTATTTTCATTGTCCACACTAAAAATTGGCAACTTCGACTTTAGCAAGAAATGACGCTCAAGAATTCTATGAGTCTTTGTTGAAAAGTTAGCAAATTCCTCAAAGATCAAAACTTCATAGCCTACATCCAATTTGTCTAGTTCACTTAAAAAATGGGAATATAAGCCTTCACCATAGTATTGATACGGTTGATAATAGTTTCTAGCAGTAAAATCATGGTCAATATTATTTTCGCGTCTTAAATATTCAATCGACAAATCTTCTCTTACAAAATCAAGTTTCTTTAAGTTTTCAACTTCTTCAAAGTAAGGGTTTTCATAGTTCTTTAATTCTATCAGCAACTCATTTAATTCTCTTTTTTCATAAGATTTTGCCTTGCCTTTGTTATGCCAGTAGGCAGAAAGAAAACGCTTTATAGGATTCCTGACACATATCAAAACTACAACATCTTTAAACATGCCTTTCAATTCAGCTATTATTTCAGGTTGTCCAATTAACAATGTTGAACCATCAATAAAAATTTCAGTATCGCTCTCGAAAAGCTCTGTATACTTTAACATTAAACTTTTAGTTATTGCGCCACCTGAATTAAGCAACTGCGGTTCTTTTAATCTACCTTTTTTTATACCTGCGTTCTCTATCAAATAGTCATATAAGGTTGTTGTTCCGCACTTTCTAAAACCTGCAATAATTACTAATTTTTTATCTACATATATTCCCACAACCACATTTACCTATAATTTAAAAGGTGTATAAAAACCTTGTTTTTTAATTTCAATCTTAATTTAGGCTCAATTACCTCTGAAACAAGGATTGACATAGTCAAAATTAGAAGTAATACACAGGAAAAAATAAACACAGAGGCATTTTTACTATAAAAATTACTAACAATTACATAGCCAACATTCTGATGCAATAAATATAGCGGGTAGCTAGCAGCTCCTAACACAGCCATAACAAAAGAAACCTTATTTGACTTAACATTTACTTTAAAGGAAAAATAAACTGAAAATATAAAAAACAAGAATATAAAACAAGCTACAATGGTAGAGACTGGAATCCCTGACTTCATTTCAATAAATTTAGTTTTATTATCAATTTCAAAAAAAACTGAAAATAATGAAAGTGATAAATACCATATATTTAGCCAATTTTTACGAAAGCCTTCTGATAATAAAACACCTATCAAAAAATAAGGCGAATACTTCACAAGAAATACAAACAACAAACCAGATGAAATTTCAACATCAAAAACATATACATATAGACTAACAAGCATACACAGGAATAAAAAATGCTTAATTAGATTGATTTTTTTAAAATATAAAAAAACGAAAACCCAAAAATAAAATACAAGCTCAATGGTTAATGTCCAATAGACCCCGTCAACATGCTTTACCCCCAGGAAAAATTGAAGCATAGTAAAGTTCACAACTAATTCCTGAACATCAAAATTCCACCATGTGCTATTAAATAAAAACATAAAGGATATAGTTAAAAATAAGCACACCCAATATGCAGGGTATAACCTCAGAAACCTATTAACTATGAAATTCAGCGGTGTTTTATTCAAAGATGACTTATAAATAACAAATCCACTAACGACAAAAAAAACCTGAACACCAAGCCAGCCATACTTAGTCCACATTACTGGTGAGTATAAGCCATCGTTATAATCCCCCATAGCAACACTTCGGAAAAATAAGTGATATAAAACGACATAGCTTGCACATACAAATCGTATAAAGTCTAATATATGATAATGCATATATTCTTCCTTTTACGTACTATACATAAAAATTCTTACACCCCCACTCAGGGTAAAATTCACAAATATACTTATTCAAAGCCTTTTCAGCATCCGTATAAACACGAGCTTCAAAGTTCGAGCTTTGTGCCTCGGTCGTTGTATTTGTGATCATACCCGCGCCAACCGTTACATTGGTTAAACGGTCAATAATGATAAATGAGCCTGTACCTACCACTTGCTTATATTGGTCTATCACCACTGGTGCTGATGTTTCAATACTACAATTTGCAATTTCGTTTAGTTGTAATTCGCTGGCATTAATTTGCTCTAGGGTATTTACATCAATACGGTAGTTAATATTGCTGATTTTGCCAAACGTATTTTTAGTACCGATTTTTAGCTCGTACTCTTTGCTTGGTTGCATAGCGGCATCAGCCATCCATACAATCGTTGCAGCAAAGTTTGAGCTAGTTGTAGGTAGCTGCTTTTGATCGGTACTTGACTTAACAATGACGTCACCACGAGAGATATCAATTTCGTCTTTTAAGGTTAATGTTATGGCTTGTCCTGCAAAAGCCGTTGGTAAATCGCCATCGGCAGTAACAATACGCTCTACTGATGATGTTTTACCTGATGGGAATGCTGTAATTTGGTCGCCTACATTAATAATGCCACTGGCAATGGTGCCACAAAAACCGCGGAAATCTAAATTAGGGCGATTAACATACTGTACAGGTAGGCGGAAAGTATCTAAGTTTTTATCGTCACTAATGGTTACTGTATCAAGTAATTGCATTAATGTGGCACCCGGGTACCAGTCTAGGTTACTACCTTTATCAACAACGTTATCACCTTTAAGCGCCGAGATTGGTACAAAGCGTACATCAGGAATATCTAATTGCTCAGCAAAGGCTTTGTAATCAGCTTTAATTTGGCGGTAAACATCTTGGCTGTAATCAACTAAATCCATTTTATTAATGGCTACAATTACGTGCTTAAGGCCAAGTAGTGATGCAATATAGCTGTGGCGTTTTGTTTGTGTTTGTACACCTTTACGGGCATCAATCATCACAATAGCAAGGTCGCAGTTAGATGCACCGGTTGCCATATTACGCGTGTATTGTTCGTGCCCTGGGCAGTCAGCAATAATAAACTTACGCTTTTCAGTGGCAAAATAACGGTAAGCTACATCAATAGTAATACCTTGCTCACGTTCTGACTGAAGACCATCTACAAGTAACGCTAAATCGAACTCTTCGTCTGTGGTATTGAATTTTTTTGAATCGTTTTTGATAGCCGCCATGTGATCTTCAAAAATTAATTTTGAATCATGTAATAAACGGCCAATTAATGTTGATTTACCGTCATCAACATTACCACAAGTTAAAAAGCGCAGTAGATCTTTGTTTTCGTGTTGTTTTAAGTAACCTTCGATATCTGTTTCAAGAAGGTTTGGGGTAATTTGTTCAGTCATTATAAATCCTTTGAAAATGGAAGTTGTTAGTTATCAGAAGTCAGATTTCAGTCGCTTTCGCTTAGAAATAGCCTTCCATTTTCTTTTTCTCCATTGAGCCTGATGAATCGTGATCGATTACACGGCCTTGGCGCTCTGATGTTTTGGTTAGTAACATTTCTTGAATGATTTCTGGTAGCGTTGTGGCGTTAGATTCAACCGCACCTGTTAATGGGTAACAGCCTAGGGTTCTAAAGCGTACCATTTTCTTCATTGGTACTTCGCCTTTTTCAAGTGGCATACGTTCGTCATCAACCATAATTAATGTTCCGTCACGTTCAACTACCGGGCGCTCTGCCGCTAGGTAAAGTGGTACAATATCGATGTTTTCTAGGTAGATGTATTGCCAAATATCTAGCTCGGTCCAGTTACTTAGTGGGAATACACGAATACTTTCGCCTTTATTTACCTTGCCGTTAAAGGTATTCCATAACTCTGGGCGCTGGTTTTTAGGGTCCCAACGGTGGTTTTTATCGCGGAATGAATAAACACGCTCTTTAGCGCGTGATTTTTCTTCGTCGCGGCGTGCACCACCAAATGCCGCATCAAACTGGTATTTGTCTAATGCTTGTTTTAAACCTTGGGTTTTCATAATGTCGGTGTGTTTTGCACTACCATGGGTAAACGGGCCAACGCCTGCATCTACACCTTCTTGGTTAATATGCACCAATAAGTCAAAACCTAGCTTTTCGGCCATTTTGTCGCGAAACTCGATCATTTCTTTAAATTTCCATGTTGTATCAACATGCATTAAAGGGAACGGTGGTTTAGCTGGGTAAAACGCTTTCATTGTTAAGTGCAGCATTACCGCAGAGTCTTTGCCGACAGAGTAAAGCATTACCGGGTTATCAAATTCGGCAGCAACTTCACGAATAATGTGAATAGATTCAGCTTCTAGTTGCTTTAGGTGAGTCATGCGGGCTTGGGAGATTTCCATTTTTACTCCATGAAAGTATGCTAGGTTTCGAAGGAAAGAAGCTAAAAAGAGGTCAGAACTTAGATATCAGAGGTTAGACGGGAGATATCAAGTGAAAGATATCAGAGGTAAGATATCAGAGGTTAGATATCAGGTTTCAGATATCAGTTTTAGATATCAGATGTCTGTTTTCGGATATCGGTGCTTTGATTTCAGATATTAGACTTCAATCACCGAGATTATTTAAAATTTTTTATTCAATTCTAGGTTCTTCAACACGCTTGCGTGGTGACAATTAAGTCAAGCAGAACCTAGAACGTGTTTAATTACTTATCAGATTTATATTCGTAGTTGTAATAGCCGTAGTAACCGTATGCATTGCTTGCTTTACGTACTACACCATTAAATACAACACCTTTTACGTCTATGCCGTTTTGCTCAAAGCGGTTACGAGTTAGTTCAATTTCACGTAAATGGTTTTGGCCAAAGCGTGTTACTAGTAATGTACTACCTGCATGGGCGCTTACAATTGCAGGGTCGGTAACCGCTAAAATAGGTGGCGTATCAACAATAACAATGTCGTATTTGTCACTTACCTCTGCAACCATCTTGCTAAAATTACTATGCATTAATAATTCAGATGGATTTGGTGGTATTTGACCGCGGGTAATTACATCTAACCCTTCAACTTGCGACGTTTTAGTTACCTGCTCAAGATTTAAACGGCCCGATAGTAAATCACTTAAACCGTCATCCCACTTCATACCAAACTGAGTTTGTAAATAACCCTTACGCATATCGGCATCGATAATCAGGACTTTTTTACCGCTTTGTGCCAATACTGTTGCAAGGTTTACCGAGATAAACGATTTACCTACACCTGGGCTTGGGCCTGATATTGCAATAATATTGTTTTTAGCCTCCATCATTGCAAAGTGTAAGCTGGTGCGCAGGCTTCGTAATGCTTCTATAGATAGGTCTGCGGGGTTATCTACCGCAAGGATTGACTTAGGCTTATCTTTAACTTTACGGGCACGGTTAAAGCCCGTTAGCTTATCTTGAAAGTCTGAATACGGTACTGATGCATAAACAGGTAAGCCAATGCTTTCGATCTCAGTTGGGTCTTCAACACCGCGGTGCGTTGCTTTTTGAATTAGCACTATTGCAACTGCTAAAAACCCACCAAGCAAAGTTGCTACAACTGCAATGAGTGCTTTTTTAGGCTTAACTGGTTCAGTGGTATCTACAGCTGCAGCATCAACTACACGTACATTACCTACTGTACCAGCACGTACAATATCAAGTTCTTGTGTTTTACTAAGTAAAAGCATGTAAATTTCGTTGCCTACTTCTACATCGCGGGTTAAGCGTAATAATTCTTGCTGTGTTTCTGGTAGGTTACCTACTTTAGACGTTAGCTGTTCTTTTTCTGCTTCGACCGCTTTAATTTGCTGTAACACCCCTTGGTAGGCAGGGTGTTCACGCTTAAATTTACGGCTTAACTCTAAACGCTTAAGCTCTAATTCTTGCAGCGTTGTGTCTAGCTCAACAATTTGCTCAAGTACGCCTTGTGTTTCAAGGCTAATATTTACCGAATTACGTTGTTTTTGATAATCATTAAAACGTTGTTCAGACTGTTCAAGCTGTCTTTTTACTTCTGGTAACTGAACTTCTAAAAAATCTAAAGATTTTTTAGCCTCTGCACTATTACGCTCTACATTGCGGCGAACATAAATCTCAGCTACTTTATCAAGCACTTTTTCTGCATGTACAGCACTTTTATGCTCATAACCCATCGCTATAATGCCAGAGTCTTTACCTTTTTCACTCGCACCTATCTCTTGCTGTAACTCAACAATAGTTCTATAGCGATTTCTTTTAATTAGTATAAATTCAGTACCCGGACGAGCTGTTAAATCACGTACAGTTAATTCGTAATAACCTGCAATTTGCTCTTTACCTACAACACCGTTTAAAACAGACTCACCGTCAGGGTTAAACAGCTCGTAAGCTTTATTTTCGCCAATAACTAATACAAACTCTTCACCTTCAAACGCTTTAGGTACATTGAATCTAAATACATTAATACTTTCGCCGCCCCACGCATAACTGCTAAGGCCTAAGAAAGGTTCGGCAATGTCACCTTCTGCTTCTGCAACAAAGCTGCGAAATAGCTTACCACCAATAATTGGAAATAATTTAGGCTCTGCAATTATATCAAGTTTTAGGGTATCAACCGCCTCACCAATCACAGAGCGTGACTTTAACAGCTCTATTTCGGTTACGGCTTCGCTGCTGCTTTCAAACATACCCGCCATATCATCAAGGCCAGGAACAGACGGGCTGCTTTCTTCAACTTGTACCAGCGCTGTTGCTTTATATATTGGTGTGCTTAATACGGCGACGGCTACACCAATAATGGCAAATACAGCGGTTACTAATACGATAAACCATTTGCGGTCGAGTAATGTACCTAATAATGCGAGTAGATCTATTTCTTGCGATTGCGATTCTTGACTTCTATTTTGATTTTTACTTGCTGCTATTGCAGTGGGCTGAGCATTCATCTACTACCCTTTCCTTATAAATACTTTTGCCAAGCGCTACATGCGCTATCGATTAATGTGTAAACATGCTCAAAAGCCTCTTGGCTTTGACGGTATGGGTCGGGTATTTCTCTATCGCCGACCCATTTACCTAGCAAAAATGTTTTACCTCGCGCTTGCGGGTAGCGAGCACATAAGTCGTTTATATGACGTTGTTCCATCACTAAAATAACACTGTGCTGTGCAACAAGGGCTGAGGTTATTTGCCTTCCCTGATGCTCGCTCATATCAATACCATGTTGTGTTGCAACTTGCTGTGCTTGTGCATCTGCGTGCTTGCCTTCAAGGGCCGTTAAGCCCGCTGAAGACACACTAACATTTTTACCTTGAAGTTTACTTTTTAATACATATTCGGCGGTTGGGCTTCGGCAAATATTGCCTGCACACACAACTAATACAGAATCAAACATACGTCTTAACCCTTAATTTGAGCTAGTAACATCATTGATTGAATCAACTGTGCTTACCGATGGTAATAATAAGCTAATTACGCGGTTCCAACGCGCTAGCGGCGCTGAAGTTACATACACAATATCGTGCGGCTGTAACTCAAACTGCTCAGCAAGCACTAATGCCGCAACATTTTTAGCATGTAGTTGGTATACATCAGCAATAATGCCATCGGTTTCTAAGTTGCGTTTACGTAATACAAACACGCCATTTGCGTCAGCTGTGTTTTCGTTTAAGCCGCCGGCATCGCTTAAGGCTTGCGCTAAATTTAAACCATAACGATTAACACCCACTGTACCAGCACGCTTTACATCGCCTAACACAAACACTTTTTGCATGTCGTTACGGTTAACATGCACAATATCGCCATGCTTTAATAAACGGTTTTGTGAAATATCGCCATGGGCATAAAAGTCATCAAGTTGGATCACTTCTGTTTTATCGCCACGCGTAAATGTCACTGTGCGCCAATCAGCGGAATCTGTTAAACCGCCTGCTTGGTTAAGTGCATCAATTAGAGTAAGTGGTACTTCGGTTACAGGAAGTACACCAGGCTTGTTCACCTCACCTGTCACATAGGCTTTTTGGCTTCTAAAACCAACAATTTTAATATCAACTTGTGGGTCTTCGATTACACGACTTAAGCGTTTAACGAGTTCCTTATGAACTTGTTGCACTGTTTTACCAGCTGCTTGAATATCTGGAGCGTAAGCAAAGGTAATTGTACCGTCGGCTTGAACGCGGAAACCGTCAAATTCAGCAGTACGTTGAACTGCAGCAGGTATGGTTAATTCAGGATGGTCCCATACACCGATTGTGATTACATCGCCAACACCTAATTTGTATTGATAATCAGAGGTGTCGATGCCATCAAGGCTTGATGGTAACGCTGGTTTCGTTTTAGTTTGCTTTTGTTGGTTGATTAGAGAAGAGTCGATGATTTGGATATTAACTTTATCGAGCTCCTTCTCAAGGTTGTCAATTTGTTCACCCGATTCGATTCCTTCAAAATGGCTACCGGGGATTATTGTACAGCCAGTCATTGCTAGTAACGCAAATGACGTTACAATTGTTTTACAGCTAAGCGCCATTGTTATTTCCCAAATAATTATTCTTAAAACGTCCAGTTAAAATAAAACCACAACTGTTTATTTTTACGCTGCCTAATTAAAGCATGGCAACCAAATGTTCGCAAGACTGAGTGTTTAGTAAACGCTCACTTGTGACAGGTTTTTGCAAAATAGTTAATGAATACTTCTAGGTTCTAGGTTCTAGGTTCTAGGTTCTAGGTTCTAGGTTCTAGGTTCTAGGTTCTAGGTTCTAGGTTCTAGGTTCTAGGTTCTAGGTTCTAGGT
>NZ_JACSOG010000048.1:0-26083 GCF_014349195.1 Pseudoalteromonas sp. BZK2
TAACAAGGCAAAAATTTCGTTATTTAGTTGTTCTAAATCAGAAATTTTTAACGCAGGTAGCGACAGGTTTAATCCCTCAAAATGATTAAGTATTATTGCTGATTGGTATAATTTAAGCTAAGTCAGACCATGCTAAATTGAATTTACGTAAGTATTTTTGTAATCGAGTTGAGTCATTGGCTTGTGCTTTTTTGGTACGACTCACATCAAATAACTCACGCCCAGCTGAGGCCATGCTTGAATGCTGCTCACAGATACTAAGCACATAATTTAACTGAGCAATATCAAACTGATCTAAATTCGCTATTTGCTCTTCTGACAAATAGTGAGCAAGGCGATTAGACGCTTTAGGTTGCACATTAGATTGCCATGAGTCTTGTAACCGTGCGATTTCGTCATTAACATCCGTCACGGTGATACGCGAGGAGCTCGCCAAAGTACATAAACGAGTAATTGCAGAGCTTAAATCACGAAAGTTTCCCCGCCATACCGCTTGCTTCGACATAGCAAACTGCTCAAACAACTGCTTTGCTTCTTTATTGAATTGAATTCGCTGCCCGGTTTTTTGCTCAAATAAACCCATTTCATAGTCAATATTGGCAGGTATATCTTCTTTTCTGTCTTTTAATGCCGGTAACTGATAGCTCCACAAATTGATACGCGCTAATAAATCTTCACGAAACAGCCCTTTTTCGACTTCGGCTTTTAAATCTTTGTTAGTGCCAGCTATGAGTTGAAAATCACTCGCAACAGTTTGATCACTGCCAACTGGATGAAAGGTCTTATTTTCAATGGCGTGTAACAGCATTGCTTGTTCTTCTAAACCAAGCTCGCCAATTTCATCTAAAAACAGCACACCATTATTTGCAGTGAGTAAGTAACCGCTTCGCTCTCTTTGAGCACCAGTAAAGGCCCCTTTTGTGTGGCCAAACAAAGCAGCCATGGCATTTTCACCACGTAACGTGGCACAGTTAACCGACACAAGCTCACCTTTTAAAATGGCGCGCTTTTTTTTCAGTTTATAAATTCGCGTTGCCAACTGGCTTTTACCAGCTCCCGTAGGGCCCGTCAGAAGCATAGGATCATCTGAACGAATTGCCACAACTTCAATCTGCGCAATCAACTTATTGAATGCACTGTTTTTAGTTTGAATACCGCCTTTTAAAAATGCATTACCTTCTAAATGCTCTTTATCAAAACGAGTGGCAAGTTGATCATACTTAGATAAGTCCAAATCAATAATTTGAATCTTACCTGTCGCTTTATTTTGATTATGCTTATCGGGTGATGTTTGAATTAAACGCCCAGGAAAATGACCACTCTCGGTTAATAAGAAAATACATATCTGCACAACATGGGTGCCAGTCGTGATATGAAAAAAGTAATCGTGCTGATCAGTATCAAAACGCTGTTGATGACACCAATCATAGAGCTTGGCGTAAACCTCTTCAAAATCCCAAGGGTCTATAAAGTTAATATTTTCAAGGCATACCGTGGTTTCTGGGGAAATCGACTCAATATCTACTGCAACATTATTCGCTAAACGCGAGCTATGAGTATCATGCATCATATACAGCTTATTAACGATGAACTCTTCTTGACTACATAAGCTGACATTGGGTCGCCATCTTGCCCAACGGTCTACGCGCTTACCCACATAGTCTAATTGAGTTCCGAGAATACTCACCACAATCGCACTTTTCAAAATATATCCTTATAGATAGAAACTGTATCCATTTAAATACCAAATAACACTATCGTCAAGTGCCTCATCACCCAACACAAACTACAAAAACAGAATAAAAAACATAAAAATCAGTACTTTACAAACTAAAAAACACTCTTTTTTAGTTGTGGCACAGCTCTTGGAATAGAGAAGTGTGATTAATTAGGAGTGATTCAAATATCACCCTGGTGCGTTACACACTGTGAACACGTATGCCTAATCACAAAACTATTAATGTAGCTCAGAGGTAGAGCAGCGAAATGATTTCGTCGGTCATGGGTTCGATTCCCATCTTAATACTATAAGTAGCTCAAACAGGTAGAGCACCAAAACCAATTTGGATGTTGCGGGTTCAAATCCCGCCTTAGTCAAAATCGTAACTTTAAATGTTAGTAAGTCGTTGTTTGCGCTGACTGATAAACGCTTAAGCATGAACGATAACAGCAAGCCGGATGCTCCCTGTTATTGCGACGCCCAAAGCCTTTTTCAGTTAACAAATACACACTTGCTAACAATCAATAAGGAAATAGAACATGTTAAGAAAAACACAATTAGTAGCAGAGAACCAAAGAGTGCTCGTTTTTAAAGACCAGCAACTAACAGACGTGTTAATGCCAGGAAAGCATCGTTATTGGGATTTTCACAAGCAGCTTGAGTTTGTCACCTTTGATATTAACTCACTGTATTTCTCAGAGCGAAATACTGAACGTTTGTACCGTAATAACCCAATCTTGCAACAGCATATAAGTCATTGGAAACTTGAGAACAACGAGCTAGGTATGTTGTACGTTGATGATTTACTACAAGGGATCGTCGCTCCTGGTGAGCACTTATATATTTGGCAAGATGCAGGGGCTATAAAACTTGAAAGAATTACTCTCAACAGCACTCAAGCGGTGCCTGAGCAATTATTAAATTTAGTTAATCGAGCTGGTGCAAATAGCGCAACTCGCTTAATTAGAAGCGAAAAAACAGTCGCAATCAAACCGATCGCCGAGTTTAAAGTCGCGAAAGAGCATGTAGGCTTACTTTACATTAACGGCCATTTTATTGGGAAGTTGCAGCCTGGTATTCATGCCTATTGGCAATTTAACCATGATATTGAAGTGAAATGTTATGACTGTAGAACACAAAGCGTAGAAGTATCTGGGCAAGAAATTCTCAGCAAAGACCGAGTTAGCCTGCGCATTAATTTAACTGCCAATATCAAGCTGATGGATGCTGAGCTTGCAGCAAAGAGCGTAGATAAATTGGATGAATTCATCTACAAAACTCTACAACTAGCACTCAGAGAAGCAGTTGGTACAAAAACGCTCGATGATATCTTATTAGATAAGTTGTATATCAATGAAACAGTGAAAGAGCTAGTGATTGAACAACTGAAGGAGATTGGTATTGCTCTATCTGGCGTTGGTGTGAAAGACATTATTTTACCGGGCGAGATGAAAGCCATTTTAAATCAAGTGGTCGAAGCGCAAAAAGCAGCTGAGGCAAATGTAATAAAGCGACGTGAAGAAACATCAGCAACACGCAGCTTACACAACACCGCGAAAGTAATTGAGAACAACCCGACGCTAATGCGCCTTAAAGAGTTAGAGGCATTAGAGAAAGTCGCAGAAAAAATAAATAACTTAACCGTTTATGGCGGCCTTGAAGGGCTAATGAACGGGGTCGTAAAAATAGCCTAACAGGCTAGGACGAGTAAGGAATCAAATTATGTGTAATAACTACAACACAATCGAACAACAAGGACAGGTACCTATAAAGGCATGGACAAAAGGCGTACCGTTTGAAGATGCAGCTATTGCTCAATTAAATAATATTGCGCAAATGTCGCTAGTTCATTCTCATATCGCGGTCATGCCAGATGTTCACATGGGCAAAGGCGCCACAATAGGTAGCGTCATTCCCTCTGTAGATGCAGTGATCCCTGCGGCGGTAGGCGTTGATATTGGTTGCGGCATGGTTGCAACGAAAACAACGTTAACGGCTTCGCAACTGCCCGATAATCTGGCGGCAATTCGTCATGCGTTTGAAGCTGCGGTACCACATGGTCGAACAGGCCGAGGTAGAGGGGCTCGCGACAGAGGTGCTTGGCATAATATTCCTGATGTTGTTGCAGGTGAGTGGCAAAAACTTGAGAAGCGGTTTGAAAAAATCTGCGCTAAGCACCCTGCAATTAAAAACAGTAATCATGTAAATCACCTAGGTACGATGGGCACAGGCAATCATTTTTTAGAACTCTGCCTAGATGAAAACAATGCTGTTTGGATCATGCTGCACTCAGGTAGCCGAGGAGTTGGTAACCGCATAGGCACTTACTTTATCGAGCTGGCTAAAAAAGAGATGGAGCGTCATCAAATCAACTTACCTGATATGGATCTTGCGTATCTGAAAGAAGGAAGCGAATACTTTGATGACTATGTTGAGGCTGTGGAATGGGCGCAAGATTTTGCAGCTAAAAACAGAGAGATCATGATGTTTAACGCTATCAAAGCGCTTAAAAAGCAAATACCTATCGCTTTTGAAACCGCGGAGCTTGCTGTTAACTGTCATCATAACTATATCTCGCGTGAGCATCACTTTGGCAAAGATTGTTTTGTAACACGCAAAGGAGCTGTACGTGCACAAAAAGGTGAAATGGGGATCATTCCCGGAAGTATGGGAGCGCGCTCTTTTATTGTTCGCGGCTTAGGAAACCCTGATAGCTTTAATAGCTGTAGTCATGGAGCCGGCCGAGTCATGTCACGTACAAAAGCTAAAAAGGTCTTTAATATTCAAGATCAAATAGCGGCAACCCAAGGGGTAGAATGCCGCAAAGATGCTGCGGTGATTGATGAAATTCCGCATGCGTACAAGGATATTGAAAAGGTTATGGCAGCACAGCAAGACTTGGTTGAGGTTGTACATACACTAAAACAAATAGTCTGCGTAAAAGGATGATAATGAACTATTTAATAATCGATGGTGCACAAGGTGAAGGCGGAGGGCAAGTACTTCGCACCGCCCTCACCTTATCAATGTTAACCAAGCAAGCCATTGAAGTTGTTAATATTCGGGCCAAGCGAAAAAAGCCTGGCCTGTTACGCCAGCACCTAACCTGTGTGTTAGCAGCACAACAAATCTGTGATGCCGAAACAGCAGGAGTTGAACTAGGCTCAAACCATATTCGCTTTGCGCCTAAACAAATAAAAGCGGGTGATTATCACTTTGCGATTGGCACAGCAGGCAGTACAACGCTTGTATGCCAAACTGTATTACTGGCATTAGCGACAGCAAAGCAGCCCTCGACCATAACCTTTGAGGGTGGCACACATAATGGCATGTCACCTTCACTGTGCTTTTTTGAGCACTGTTATTTGCCAGCTTTAGCAAAAATGGGGGTGTATTGTGAGCTCACTGTTACCAAGTATGGCTTTTACCCTGCCGGTGGTGGTAAATGGCAGTTAACCATTTACCCGTGTGAAACATTAAAGCCCTTTGCGCATTTTGCACAGCCAACGAAGGATGCCAAAAAGGCGATTAAAGTACTTGTTAACAAGTTACCGGGGCATGTTGCGAAGCGTGAAATTAGCACTGTAAAACAATACCTTGATTGGACAGGCGCTGAAACCACGATCACTCAAGTAGAAAGTATAGGAGCAGGAAACAGCTTGCAGCTACATATAACATCAGACACTCATAACAGTATTTTTGAAGTTATTGGTCAACATGGCGTTGCAGCACAAAAGGTGGCTCTGAAAGCGGTAAAGCAGGTTACACAATTTACCCAATCAGCAGCGGCAGTAGAAGAACATCTGGCAGATCAACTGCTCTTGCCATTAGCTTTAGCCGGTAAAGGCGAGTTCAAAACCAGTGAACCAAGCTTGCACAGCTTAACCAATGCAGAGGTCATCAAAACGCTTTTGCATGTAGAGATAACGTTTACTCAGCTTGATGATAACCTATGGCAGGTATCATTAACTGATACCTAATTAGGATGATCGGCAATGGAAAACACATTAAAACATGTTTATTTAGTCGGTGGTGCAGTTCGCGACAAATTGCTAAACAGAGTGGCAGCTGATCAAGACTTTGTTGTTGTGGGTGAAACACCAGAAACCATGTTAGCCCTAGGCTTTGAAACTGTTGGTAGTGATTTTCCAGTATTTTTACATCCAACCACCAAGCAAGAATATGCCCTCGCTCGCACTGAACGAAAGCAAGGTCGTGGCTACAAAGGGTTCACGGTGAATGCCAGTACCAGCGTAACTTTAGAAGACGACCTTGCGCGACGAGACTTAACTATCAATGCAATGGCGATGAGTGCCGATGGCGAGCTTATAGACCCATTTAACGGCCAACAAGATTTAAATAACAAAGTACTTAGACATACATCAGCCGCATTTGCTGAAGATCCATTACGTGTACTGAGAGTGGCTCGATTTTTAGCTCGTTTTGGTGAAAGCTTTAGTATACATCCGGAAACCAAGGCATTAATGATGCAAATACACCAACAAGGTGAATTAGCTTATTTAACGCCAGAACGGGTTTGGAAAGAAACCGAAAAAGCACTTGCTGAGCCTCACCCTGAACTTTACTTCAAGACGCTGTATGGTTTAGGTGTGTTTCCAGAAATAGATGCAATGAGTGGTGTTCCCCAACCAAAAGAACATCACCCTGAGGGCGATGTTTACACCCATACACTGTTAGTTTTGCAAAGAGCGGCTCAGCTAAATTTTGATGTAGAAACTCGCTTTGCCGCATTAACGCATGATTTTGGCAAGGCGACGAGCTTTGAGCTAAACGGTAATTTACATGGCCATGAACAACGCGGCGTAGCAGTGATCAAGGCGTTTTGTCAGCGTTTAAAAGTGCCTAAACGGTTTTATGAGCTGGCAGCATTAACCAGTGACAATCATACGCGTTGTCACAAAATCGCACAGCTAACACCAAAAACATTACATAAATTACTTGTCGACAAGCTAAATACGCAAAATAAGCCTGCGCGGTTTTTGCAGTTTTTGGATGCGTGTCAGTGTGATGCGCAAGGACGGGGACCAAGTTTTATACATCGGCCTTATGCGCAACGAACACTTGCACTGGATTTAGTAAAACAACTAAACAAGCTAGATAAAAAAGCACTTGTGCAACAAGCAATACGCCAAGGTAAAAGCGGCATAGCCATCGGAAAAGCAGTTCGCGAAGCAGAAATAAAGCAACTACGTGATTACTTCACGGAGCAAATTAGTAAGGAAACAAAATGAATAACACAACAGCACACTCAGCAATCGATGACAGTCTAAGAGCTGAAATAATGCGACGCATAAAAGCGGCAGAAGCAGAACATAACGTTAAAGTGTTATTTGCTATTGAGTCGGGTAGCCGAGCATGGGGATTTGCAAGTCCTAACAGTGATTATGATGTGCGCTTTATTTATGCGCACGCTAAAGATTGGTATGTAGCAATTGATGTTGAAGAGCAAAGAGATGTAATTGAATACCCAATCGTCGATGAAATCGATATAAATGGTTGGGATATTCGTAAAGCACTCAAACTATTCAGCAAATCAAATCCCGCGTTTATTGAGTGGTTACAATCACCCATAGTGTATGTTGATGATGGCTTTTTTGCTGCACATGCAAAGCGGCTAATGCCACAGATAGTGTCATCTCATAAAGGCATTTATCATTACCTGCATATGGCTAAAGGTAACTTTAGAGAGTATCTAAAAAAAGAGCGTGTTCCGCTGAAGAAATACTTTTACGTATTACGACCACTACTGGCGATTATGTGGCTCGAAAAATACGATGAACCTGCTCCGATTGAGTTTGATAAACTAAGGGAGCTTGTCAAAGAGAACCTAGCATTGGATGCTGCGATTTCAGATTTGCTCGCCCGAAAAAGGGTAAGCCTAGAAAAAGAATACGCGCCAGCTGTGCCTGTAATTAATGAGTTTATTGAAGCAGAGTTAACACGGCATGAAAACTACACAGCTAACGTAAAGAAGAAAGTCGTCGATTTTGATGCTTTAAATCAGTTGTTTAAAGAAACATTAGCAAGATACAGTGAGTCCTAAAACTCACTGTATCTGTTTTTCTACAAGTATTGATTTACGACATCAACTAAAGTTTCAATGAGTGCCTCATCCATATATTGGTACTCGTCGGGTATATCGAGTACCTGAATCGGCTTATGCTGCAATAAACGGCTAAACTGCGCTTTAAGACGTTGTTTATGCTTATGTTCCATCACAAAAATTATATCTGCCCAATTAATATCAGCAATTGTTACCGTGTGCCTTGCTCGTGGGCTTGTGCCTGCAGAGCGGGCTTTAATGCCATTGTATTGGTTGAATACCTTTTCTGCCGTTGGGCTACGCCACTGGTTACGGCTACATATAAACAGTAAATTTTCCATGTTGTTTGCTAACCTTTTCCTTTGTGAGTCTGGCTAAATTCAGGGCCCTTAAACGTACGAATGGGGTTACCCCGTTGCAGCTCATTGTGTTGTTGCCACCGCGACTTTTGCTGCTGGCTTGCTGCTTGCTGAGCTTGCTCTGCCAGTTTTTGCATTAGCAACAATCGGGCTAAACGCTTATTCGCATGCTGACTTCGTTCACTCTCTACGCGAACAGTAATTCCTGTCGCAACATGGGTAGCACGAACAGCCGAATCAGTGGTGTTTACATGCTGGCCTCCCGCGCCACTTGCGCGGCATTGCTGAAAGCGGATCTCGCTATCAAATTTTTGCTCTGCCATTTCAAATAGTTGACCGCCAAAGTACCAGTTTTTACGCTTATGCCTTGCTCTGAATGGGCTTTGACAAACCCACAACATCGAGCCATGCCATTGCTGAGCAAACTGTTTTAAAATTCGCGGCTCAGCACCGGTTAATTCAAGCAATACCGATTTGTAGCAGCCTGAAAGTTCAGCTTGCTCTACAGCAAGAGTATTCACCTTAATAGCTAATGCTTTAGCATCACACTCAAGGCGCTTAACAGCCATAGCCACCGCTTTGCAGCACTCTAAAGGACCCGCACCTGACGATAATTGCACTAAGATCATCCGCACGTTCCTTGTGTTTTAAAGGTAAGCACAGGCTTTAATTTAGCAATTACAGTAACCAGCCCTGCATCAACAAGGTCATCAATAACTGTTTGGCAGTCTTTGTAAGCTTGTGGTGCTTCGTCATAAAGCAGCGTTTTATCATTACAGATCACCCTGCTACCAAACGCTGTGCGATATAAATCTTCCTTTTTAAACTTGTGACTCAAACGGCCTTGGCATTCTCCACGCTTCCATTTGCGACCAGCGCCATGCGCAAGGGAGCGTAAATTTACGTTTTGCTCAGCCGTTGGCTTAACTAAGTAACTGTAATCACCGCGAGAGCCCGGGATCATCACAGCCCCTTGATCGCTGGGTGTAGCGCCTTTTCGATGTAACCAGCCAGCTTGCCCTGCAATCTGTGATTGACTTACAAGGTTATGATTCACATCTAAAACCTGTTCGCCACCAGCACGAATAGCTTGCAAAAAACGCCGTGCGATCAGTTCTCGGTTTAACTGAGCCCAACGCAGGGCTTCGTCATGTTTAGCCATATAATCTGTAAAGGCACCACTTTCTACCTCAAGGCCATCATGGTTATGCTCTGCAATATGCTTAACTAAAATAGCTTGCCCTAACCCTCTAGAGCCAGAATGTACCAATAGCTGCAATTGTTTAGGTTGTAGGCCTAAAGCAAGCAAGGCTTGTTGATCAAACACCTCTTCAATCGCCTGAAATTCAGCGAAATGATTGCCACCACCTATGGTGCCAAGGGCACTATCAAAACCAATTTGTGTGATAGCCAGTTCCTGTTTTCGCTCGCTAATCAATGTGTACCAACTTTCATCTAGCGGCTGTTCAACATCGCTTAAGCGTTTTGCGAGCTTATCTACATTTAACTTGGCTAACTTAGTATTGGTTTGCCAAAGCGACATACCGCAGCCAATATCATTCCCCACTAAAGCGGGGTAAATTCTACCTTCTGTAAAAAAGGCTGCCCCAATGGGGTAACCTCGACCAGGGTGTAAATCGGGCATACCCGCTACAGCGTGCATACCAGGTAATTCAGAAGTTTTAATTAATTGTTGTATTGCTAGCCCTTCAATCCACGACTCTTTAGACGCAATTAGGCTAACGTTATCAGTAAGTTTTTGGACGGACTTGCCCATAATACCAATTCCTTTCTCTGCAATAGAAAAATGCTAACGAAAAATGATTTGGCAGGTCTTTGATTAATTGATCAGGCTTAGCTTTAAAAAGCTAATAAAGAAATAGCTTCGAGCTAGGCAAGAAAACGACCTGCAAAGGAACAAGTTGTATAAGTCATATTGTTTACTCCTCTACAGTGTGTGAATGGTTAAAATCGCGGCGATTGTAAACACCTTAAAAAGTGAAAGCAACTAAAAAATAATCAATCGTTGTTATTTACGCCCTTTTAAAATGTTCATCACAACGTGAAAAGTGTGCAATTAAGCGCCTATGGGTTGTCATCTAGAGAAAATTTGAACAATCAAAAATGCCTTAAAAATAATAACAAGAGTGACTGCAAGGTTACTCAAAAAGGATACAGCTCATGTTAGCAGCGCAGCTGAACTACCAAAAGCGATTGATGCCGCCTTTCAATCTGCGGTGAGTGCGAAAACTGTGCCGGGCATTACTGTCGCGGTGACTGTGGTTAAAAACGTTAATGGTGATAACAGCGCAGATGTATTTGCGCTTGCCCTACAAACCCTAAGCTATTATCACCAAGACCATTGATTTGTTTAAGGCAGCTTAATTATAGCTGCCCTTGTAACCTCGTTTTTGTCTCTTTTAAGTAATCTGGGTAGGGATACGAGTCATCTGCAACAGCGATTGCAGCCTCAATTTGAACTAATGCTTGGCGAACATTACCTTGCATTTCATAGCCATATGACAAAGCTGACAGTGCATACGCTGATTTAGGGTAGTTTTTGATATTGTACTTAAACACCTCAATAGCCCGCTCAAATTGCTGGTTATCCGTTAAGCTGTAACCCAGCATCCTAACAGCGCGGTCTGGTGGCGCTATTTGCTCGCCCCATTGCTGAGATAAACGTTGATAATAGGCATCAATTGATGAAACATCATCGCCTAGTGCACTCAAAGGCATATGTTTAGATAAAAATAAGCCATGGTACGCATTAAATGCCCCAGCGGCTGAGGTTAGGTTATGCGAAACGCCTGCAAAGGCATCGCTCTTAAAGCGCAAATTTTGCACCTTACTATTTTGCACTGTTTGCTGCATATCATCGTATCTTTCGCGCATAATGCCGGCTTCTTCGCCGATATTCATATATACATAGCTGTTAATACTTTTGGCTTTAGTAATAAAGGTATTTAGACTCTTAGCCGGGGCGCCATAGTTCCACCATACCGCAGGGCTATAAGCAATGTGCGCTTGAAATAACTCAGGGTCAGCCTGCATAGCATAAAGAGCAAATACACCCGCAGCTGAGGCTCCGGCAATAACTCTATAATCATGAGTACGATACTGTTTATTAACCAAAGGCATCAGTTCTTGCTCTACAAAAGCTAAAAACTTTGCTGCACCACCGCCTTCGCCAACAGGCCCTTGTGGTTCTTTGTTCACTGTCGGATAAAAATCTCTAAGTCGATTAGTGCTTTCAATTGCAACTACAATCACTTCTGGCGCTTGATCATTTTGTTGTAAGCGCTCAAGCACAGCATTAATCAATGGTAAATTACCAGCCCCATCTAAACGGAAAATAACGGGATACCTTTTGTTTGGATGTGTTTGATAGCTTTTTGGCAATTGCACAACGACAGTGCGTTGCTCACTAAGATTACTTGATTCGATAGTATGCGTATGTTGGCTGTAATGTGTAACCGCATCATCTGCAGCTGGTTGAGCCATTACATGACTAGTACAGAGTAAAAAACCACTAATACAGAGTAACTTAAATAGTCGCACGACTTATCCTTAAGAAATATTGGTAATTTTTTAAGCTAACAGAATTGCAGGTACAAAAAAAGGCGCATATTGCGCCTTAATAAAAATAAAACTCTTAACTTACTCAACCGTCACCGATTTTGCTAGGTTTCGAGGTTGGTCTACGTCGGTGCCTTTAATAACCGCAACATAGTATGAAAGCAGCTGTAACGGAATTGTATATACAACTGGAGCAATCACGTCATCTACATGGTTTACGTTGATTACACGCATTGTTTCGTCAGATTCAAACGCTGAGTCTTTGTCTGCGAATACATAGATAATACCGCCACGGGCACGTACTTCTTCTACGTTTGATTTAAGCTTTTCAAGTAACTCGTTGTTTGGTGCTACAACAATGATTGGCATGTCGGCATCAATCAACGCAAGAGGGCCATGCTTAAGCTCACCCGCTGCGTATGCCTCAGCGTGAATGTATGAAATTTCTTTCAGCTTAAGTGCACCTTCCATCGCGATTGGGTACTGTGAACCACGACCTAAAAACAATGAATGGTGCTTATCAGCAAACTCTTCAGCTAAATCTTCAATCCCTTCTGCAAGTAGTAATGCTTCTTCTAACTTGTTAGGAAGTGTTTTGATTGCATTCACAATCGCACTTTGATCTAAGCCTTTTTCTTGGGCAATCGATGCCGTTAGCATTAATAAACCAACAAGCTGTGTGGTGAAGGCTTTAGTTGATGCAACACCAATTTCAGCACCGGCTTTAGTCATAAAGGCTAAATCAGATTCACGTACTAATGATGAACCCGGTACGTTACAAATGGTCATTGACGCCATGTAACCTTGCTGTTTTGCTAGACGCAGTGCAGCAAGCGTATCGGCTGTTTCACCAGACTGTGAAATGGTCACAAGTAAGCTGTTTTCATGTACAAATGATTCGCGGTAACGGAACTCAGAAGCAATCTCAACATTACAGCTCACGCCAGCAAATTGTTCAAGCCAGTAACGAGCAACCATACCTGAGTGGTATGAAGTACCACAGGCAATAATTTGCACGTGTTTTACGTCTCTAAAGATTTGCTGAGCACTTTCGCCAAAGGCATCAATCGCTACAGTGTCATTAACTAAACGGCCATCAAGGGTGTTACGTACAGCAAGCGGCTGCTCGTAAATTTCTTTCAGCATGTAGTGACGATATTCGCCTTTACCTGATGCATCTTGCGTAATGTTTGATTCAATCACTTCGCGTTCAACTGCATCACCATTTGCATCAAAGATTTCTACACTGTCACGGGTAATACGAGCCACATCACCTTCTTCAAGGTAAATAAAGGTACGAGTAACAGGTAATAGAGCTAGTTGGTCAGAGGCAATAAAGTTTTCGCCAAGACCTAAACCAATCACCAGTGGGCTACCTGAACGCGCTACGATGATTTCGTTATCGTTCGCTTTATCAAATACAACTGTACCAAATGCACCTTCAAACTGCTTAACTGCAGCTTGCACAGCTGCTAAAAGCGTATCGTGTTGTTGGCGAAGTTGGTGAATAAGATGCACCATAACTTCAGTGTCTGTTTCTGATAAAAACTCATAACCATCGCCTTTAAGCGCATCGCGTAGGCTGGCATGGTTTTCGATAATGCCGTTATGAACTAGGGCAATTTCGCTGTTCGAAATATGTGGATGAGCATTCGCTTCAGTTACGCCACCATGAGTAGCCCAACGAGTATGTGCAATACCAGTAGTGCCTTTAACAGCGGCTTCATTCAGTGCCGCTTCAAGGTTAGCAACCTTACCTACTGCTTTTACAGTGTTAAGCTCAGTACCTTTTAGTAAAGCCACACCTGCCGAGTCATAGCCACGGTATTCAAGGCGCTTTAGGCCTTCAACAAGAATTTTATTTACTGGGCGTTCTGCAACAGCCCCTACAATTCCACACATAATCTCTCCTTTTGCACATGCCAAAGTGTTTTACTTTGGGCGAGATGTGTTGTCATAAATGATGCGTAATAAGGTGTTGTCGGTCTTATTACGGGTTATTCAATTTCTGCACAGATCAGCTGTACACCACATGCTGTTATCGCCTCGCGCTTATCTGCACTTAGGTTGTTGTCTGTGATAACTGTGGTAACACGCTGCCAAGGCAGTTCTAAATTCGGTATTCTTCGGCCAATTTTTTCTGACTCAACCAGCACCACTACCTCTCGGGCAGCTTCAGCCATCACTTGGCTAAGCCCCACTAATTCATTGAAGGTTGTAGTACCTCTATCAATATCAATGCCATCGGCACCAATAAACAGTTGGTCAAAGTCGTAAGAGCGTAGAACATTCTCCGCAACTTGGCCCTGAAACGATTCTGAATGTGGATCCCAAGTTCCGCCGGTCATCAAAAGTGTTGGCTCATTTTCTAGTGAAAGCAGTCGGTTAGCGACATTAATAGCATTTGTCATCACAACTAAACCGCGCTTTTTGGCAAGCTCGGGGATCATCGCTGCTGTAGTGCGACCGCTATCAATGATGATGCGGTTATGATCTTTAATAAGCTTTGCAGCCGCTTGGGCGATTGCCATTTTGCGAAGCGAGTCGCTTTTCTCGTTGCTATTTGCAACGATTTCTTGCGGCAATGCAATAGCGCCACCGTAACGGCGTAGCAACAAGCCACTTTTTTCAAGGGCTGTCAGATCTTTACGTATCGTCACTTCAGAAGTTTGAAACCGCTCTGCTAACGCTTCAACAGCAACTTCACCAAGTTCATTCACTTGGCTTAAGATTGTATGGCGACGTTGTTGAGTGTTTCGTTTTGTCATAAAGTGAATTACATAAGTTTCGTTTCGAAAGTTTTGAGATTTTAAACGAAACAATATAAATGGCAAGTGAATGATCGTTAACCTACACAGCATTAATTTTGATCTTCATGACCAACACGCTAAGCTATTGGCAAATATAACCATGAAAATGCCCCATGAAAGAGTTTAATAGCCTCGATAAGTCCTTACTCGAACAACGAAAAAATGTCCATGAAGTTTGTCGTTTATTTGCCAAAAGCCCAAGTAAAGGCAATTTAAAACGTCTAAGAGACATGTTTGCTCACTGTGGCGAACAGGTTGTTATTGAAGCGGGTTTTCATTGTGATTATGGCAGTGGTATTAAAATAGGTGATCGAGCCTTCATAAATATCAACTGTACTATGCTCGATGCACCGCTAACTGATACGCAAATTA
This sequence comes from Pseudoalteromonas sp. BZK2, assembly GCF_014349195.1. Classification (NCBI taxonomy): domain Bacteria; kingdom Pseudomonadati; phylum Pseudomonadota; class Gammaproteobacteria; order Alteromonadales; family Pseudoalteromonadaceae; genus Pseudoalteromonas; species Pseudoalteromonas sp. BZK2. The sequence continues at coordinate 14,905 of NZ_JACSOG010000048.1, forward strand.
CGATAGGCGATGACTGCTTAATAGGCCCTAATGTGCAAATTCTTGCAGTATCGCATGCAGTAAACCCAACCGAGCGTTTAGCAAAAGCTAATTTTGCAGCGCCGATTAGCATTGGCAACAATGTATGGATTGGTGCAGGCGCCATTATACTCGCGGGTATTAAAGTTGCTGATAATGCCGTGATTGGCGCAGGGGCAATAGTTACCAAAGATGTCGCGGCAAATACTTTAGTAGCAGGTAACCCTGCGGTGAAGGTCAAAGACCTTTAAGCCTATATTTACGCGCTAAAGCACGTCCTACCGTAGGTTGCCATTTATGGCGACACATTTAAAACTAAAAAAGCCCAGCTGTATTGCTGGGCTTATAGTTGGGAGTTAGTTAACTGTTATTCATATCGTAAGATAAGTGATGGTCTGGTGCTTGCGGCCTTAAAGGCTAAACTTGCAACGGTAACCCAAGTAATAGTGGCTACAGCAACGGCGGCAACTAAATACACCCATACAGCTTGTTCAATGCGGTCATTAAAGTTTGCTAACCAATCACCAACTAACAAGTAAGTCACTGGATACGCAATAGCAATACTTACCGCCACCAGCACTAAGAACTCTTTAGCAATGATATTTACGATACTGATGCGAGATGCACCTAGCACTTTTCGAACAGCCACTTCTTTTTGACGACGCACTGTTGCAAACGAAGCCAAACCAAAGGTACCTAAACAAGTTAAGAACACTGCAAGGCCAGTAAAGATTAAAACGACATTCGAAATTCGCTCATCACCTTTTAACAGAGTTTTGTAGTTGTCTGCGAGTAAGTTGATTTTTGGCTCATAGATATTGGCTGAGCTTGCTAATACTTCAGCGATCTGAGCTTTAATATAAGGCAAGTTTTGCTGATCAATCGTTAAAATTAATTCTGATACAGGTGATAAAAAGTTAAAGCCACATAAGAACATAATATTTGAGTTGGCATCTTTAGCATTACCTACTTTTACATCTTCAACCACACCCACAACACGCATATCTATGCCGCGACCTGAGTCTTTAATAACCTTACCGATAATGTCACTCATATTAGTGTAACCCGCTTGCCTTGCGACAGATTCAGTCACAATGGTGCCCGTACTTGTTACTCCATTTTCGCGGCTTGCCCAGTCACCGGCAAACTCACGGCTAAAGTCACGACCAGCAACCAGTTTTAATCCTAGTGTTTTTACAACATCGTAGCTTGCGCCAACAACAGGCGTTAAGCTGCCAGATGCTTCACCATTTGGCCACGTTGGCATAAGTGTATTATTGATTGAAACAGTTAAACGGGTATCAATAACTGTTGTTTGCTGTACGCCTTGAATTGCACTAATACGGTTAACTAAGGCATTTTTTTCTTTCGTGAATACTTCGCCTACTGGTAGCTCTGAAATAACCAATCTTTGTGTCGTTTCATAGCCTAAAGGTAAGCTTTGTAAGTAAGTTAATTGCTTTAACAAAGTAATAGAGGCAATGATTAAACCTATTGCTAGTGAAGCCTGTAAGGTTAGTAAGCTCTTACGAACCCATATTGCAGTATTACCTCGTTGTAAGTCTCCACTTAAAACGCGTTTTGCACTGAATGACGAAATAAAGAATGCAGGATAAAGCCCAGCTAATATGCCGACAGCAATTGCGACCACAATAATTGCAATGCCAAATTCAGAGGCATAATTCACGACCAATTCGCGGTCTACTAGTTGATTAAAGCTTGGTAAAAGTAGCTCCACTAAAGCACAAGCAATCACCATTGAAAGCATTGATACCAACACAGATTCAGATAAAAACTGCGTTACTAACTGGCCTTTACTTGCGCCAAGCGCTTTACGCACACCCACTTCTTTTGCACGTTTCGTCGATTGAGCGACGGTCATATTAATAAAGTTAAAACCTGCAATAAGAATAAGTAACACGCTTAAACCAACACAGATCATGACCACTTGTTTAGCACCACCTGCTTTCATCTCAAACGGTGATTTTGCAGTTAGGTGCAAATCAAGTAATGGATGCAGCTCTAAACTAACTTGCTCCAGCATCGAATTGCTAAAAAAGCGCTCTGTTAAGGTTTTAGCTAATGCATCGGTATCGGTGCCCTCTGCTACACGCATATAAACATAACTACTGTTGATGTCTATTTTGCTTGGATCATGCTTAACATAAACAAGGTTTTTAAAGGCAAAGTGAGTGTTGTCTTTTAAGTCCGCAAACACGGCACGCACCGTGTACTGTCCTTGTTCATGCGTTAGTGTTTCGCCAATCACATCGGTGCGACCAAAAATGCGCAGTGCTTCTGACTCACTTAAAGCGAGGCTGTCTGGTGTACTCATTGCTGTTGTTAAGTCACCCGCCAGCGTTTTCAGAGCAATAAAGTTTTCAATATTTGCTGTAGCACCATATAAGGCATTTAACTTATAGCCTTGGTTGCGGTAACTCACATCAACCATGGCTTCACGAGTCAACTCGACCATAGTTAATCCGAACACTTCTTCAACTTGGCTGTAATCTTCGGCCTGCTTTGACTGTACATAATTAAAAATAGGCACCACAGCTAAACCAAGTTTTGAGAAGTCTTGGCCAACGCGATAAACACGCTCAGCATGTGGCTGTTGGCTATCGTACGAAAGCTCATTTTTTGCAAACAAAGCAACTAGAATTGCCGCAGCTAAGCCCACACTTAAACCCAGAACATTTAATATAAAGTGCTGTTTTTGGTTTTTAAACGCGCGCAGCGCGGTGATCAAATAACTTAAAATCATGTTATGCCACCTCTGCTGTTTGTTGAACACGGTTAGCTTTATCAACCATCACTTGGCCATCAAGTAAGCGCACTAAACGGTCAGCATAATTGCCTTCTTTTTCTGAGTGAGTAACCACAATTACCGTGGTACCTTCGCGATTTAGCTCACGCAGCATCGCCATGACTTCATCACCATTTTTTGAATCAAGGTTACCCGTAGGCTCATCCGCTAAGATAAGTTTTGGATTAATCACAAGAGCTCGGGCTACCGCTACACGTTGCTGCTGACCACCCGATAGCTGCTGCGGTAAGTGATCTGCTCTATGGTCTATTGCAACTCTTTTTAAGATTGCGTCTACTCGCTGTTTACGTTCACTTTTTGAGATATTTTGATACTGTAATGGCAGCTCAACGTTTTCAAATACTGTTAATTCATCAATTAAGTTAAAGCTTTGGAAAACAAAACCAATTGACGCTTTTCTAAGTGTCGCTAATTGCTTTTCACCAAACCCTGCGATGTCTGCACCTAAAAATTCAAAACTGCCTGCCGATGGCGAATCCAACATACCTAAAATAGAGAGTAATGTTGATTTACCGCAGCCAGATGGCCCCATAATGGCAAGAAATTCGCCTTCGTTTACCTGTAAGTTAATGTTATTAAGCGCTGTTGTTTCAACATCTTGAGTACGGAACACGCGTGATAAGTTAGTTAATTTAATCATTGTTTTTATCCTTAAAATTGTAGTTGTTGTGCTTTATCAAAGTTGCTGTAGCTAGAGGTGATCACGCGATCTCCGGCGCTTAGGCCACTTAACACTTCATAATAGTTTTGATTCTTTTTGCCAAGACGAATGTCTTTTCGTACTGCACGATTGCCATCTTTTTCCATGACATAAACCCAGTTACCTCCTGAGCTGGTAAAAAATGCGCCGCGTTCAAGTAATAAGGCAGTGCCTTTGCTATCACCTAGCATCAGCTGCACATCAAGGCTTTGTCCGCGTTTTATGTTGCTCGTACCATTGGGTAAATCGACTTCAACCTGAAACTGTGATTGCTGAACACGACTATCAATTTTGCTAACCGTCGCCGCAATTTCGCCTTGTTCATGCTCAATAAGCACTTGCATACCTGTTTGAACTTGGCTCAGGTAAAACTCATCTAGTCTCACAACTAGCTTGTATTCATTAGGAATATCAATCTGCCCTAGGCGAGCACCACGGCTTTTTGATTCACCAATTTCAACATCAAGCTCACTTAAATAACCATCGGCTGGTGCTGTTACGAGTAGGTTTTCAAGGTTCTTACGCGCAAACTGTAGGTTTTTCTCTAGCATGTCGGCACTGTCTTTTAGCTGGGCTACCTGAACTTCACGAATGCTGTTTTCTTGCTTTTGACGTTCAAGGGTTAGTTCTTTACGCGCTTTGTAATACGCTAAGTCTTCTTGAATTTCAGATAATTGCTCTTGTGCTAACACACCCGTTTTCACTAGCGGCTGAGTCTGTTTTAAGCGACGCGATAAATGCGTAATTTTAAGATCGATTTCAAGCAAATCACGGCGTAAGTTTAAACGGCTGGTTTCCATATTCATTTGCGTGTTACGTAAAAAGTTAAGCTGCTCAGTCACCTGTGCTTCACGGCTCATTACATCAAGCTGCAAGTTGGTATTGCTTAAACGCACAAGTGGTTGGCCTTTTTTAACAAACTCACCCTGCTCAACAAGTCGCTCTTCGACTTGGCCTCCGGCAATGGTGTCGAGGTAAATAGTAGTGCGAGGCATAACCTGACCACGAAGACTTAAAGCATCAACAAATTCACCTTGTTGTACTGTGCTAATCGTTAAGCTTGTCGCGGTTACTTGCTGACTACGACCTGTTTGCTCAGTTTGCGTGAAACCATAAGCTGCTGCCGCAACAGCTAAACATGCAGCTGCTATTACTGATTTCTTAAAAAATGCTTTGTTATTTGAGCGTGTAATTTTCTTATCCATGTTAACGCCTTTAAGTTATCTAGGTACTAATTACCTATAGATAAAACAACTCTTGTGCCAACTTTTATTTTTATTAAATTACAACAACTTATTTAAAAATAAATAAACATGCATATAATCAAGTGTCCGCTTATAGAACACTTCAAAACCCATGTATCGTCCATAAATGGACACTGTTACTATTTTCAATTAGTCTTAGTGTTCCCATAAAGGAATAATAATAAATAGCTATGAAACAAGCAGGATCAATTCTTATTGTCGATGATAACCCCGACGTACTTATCGCCGCACGATTACTTTTAAAGCAGCATTATCAGGTTGTAAAAACCACAGATAACCCCTTTGATATCGAAGGTATCATTAACGCACAGCATGAGGCGGATCAGTCCATAGATGTTGTGTTACTCGATATGAACTTCACGCAAGACTCAATTAGTGGCAAAGAAGGATTCTACTGGCTAAAAAAGATCATGAGCCAAGACGCTAATATTGCGGTACTGCTTATGACGGCCTACAGCGATATTCAGCTAGCTGTCGAAGCAATTAAAGCTGGTGCCTCTGACTTTATTGCCAAACCTTGGCAAAATGAGCAATTACTCGGTGCTGTTGCAGCGGCATTTTCACACGCTAAAGACAAGCAGCAAGTTGGTAAGCTCACAAAACAAAAGCAGGCCTTGCAGCAGTCAATCGGCAATCAACCATTTGAGTTTTTAGGCCAAAGTGATGCCATGCAGCAGGTTTTTTCGGTTATCGACAAAGCAGCCAACACAGATGCCAACATATTGATTAGTGGCGAAAGTGGCACAGGTAAAGAGCTCACCGCCCATGCAATCCACAATGCAAGCCAGCGCCAAAGCCAACCATTCATAAGCCTAGACATGGGCTCACTAGCCGAAAGCCTGTTTGAAAGCGAACTATTTGGCCATAAAAAAGGGGCGTTTACTGGCGCGAAAGAAGATCGCATTGGTCGATTTGAGCTGGCCCATGGTGGTAGTTTATTTTTAGACGAGCTAGGTAATTTACCGCTTAACCAACAAGTTAAACTGCTCGCAGCACTACAAAACAGGCAAATAACACCGGTTGGTGGTTCAAAAGTCATCGATATTGATATTCGTTTGATCTGTGCAACCAATGAAAACCTCGAACAAGCAGTTACTGAAGGCAAGTTTAGGCAAGACTTACTGTACCGTGTTAATACCGTAGAGATCCGTTTGCCAGCTCTGCGTGAGCGTAGTGAAGACATTCCATTACTGTGTAACTACTACTTGCAGCACTTTGCACATAAATACAAACGTGAGCTCTCGATTGCAGCATCTGATATGGCACGTTTAAGTCAGTATCATTGGCCAGGCAATGTCCGTGAACTTGCCCATGCAATTGAGCGAGCAGTCATCCTATCAGAAGGCTCAGAGCTCGATATAAGCTCAGTGATAAGCTCGGTGATAAGCTCACCAAATGCTGCTGTTAGCACAAGTGAGCTCTCTTCAAACGCCACTGACTACGACACTTTTGATCTTGAAATCATCGAGCAGAGAACCGTTCGTGCAGCTTTAAAGCATTTTCAAGGGAACGTGAGTCATGCAGCAAAAGCGCTCGGCCTAACACGCGGAGCCATGTATCGTCGTTTAGAAAAATACGGACTGTAATCGATGCGAAATTTTATTAGCTTAGCCTGCCTATTAGCTGCGCTAATTGGTTTATCAATTGCTTTGTTTTGGCAAGTAGAGCAAAGCGGGTTTTCTGCAATTTCGGCACTTTTAGTTATTTTAAATTTGGTATGTGCCGCGCAAATTTTTAATTTATTTAAACGCCAAACAAGGCGTGCAGATATGGTGTTTCGCGCTTTAGCGAATGGAGACAGCACATTAGGCTTTGGCGACCAACACCCTATGCAGCAGCAATTTGAGCAGGTTAAACAACAAATTCAGGCTGCGCGTTTTAATGCAGAGCAACAAGCCCAGTTCTTACAAGCGCTATTAATTCATATCGATTTAGCAGTATTAGTATGTGACGAACAAGGCACTATTATTGAAAGCAATCCGGCGGTCAGCCGTTTACTTGGACACGCTGTAAAGCACATCGATGATTTAGGTGTAATAGCCAACCTAGTCCAAGACGCAAAGCAAAATAGCCGTAATACCGTGCCATGGCAAAATGGTGAGCAGCACGATACGTTATCTGTGCAGATCAGTATTGCCGAAATCCAAGGTAAAGTTCGTAAAGTGATCAGTTTGCAATCGATTCATGATCAGCTGCAATTAAAAGAGCAACAAGCTTATAAGCGCCTTACCAAAGTACTAACCCATGAAATTGCTAATTCGATTACGCCACTCTCTTCTTTAGCACAAACTTGTACGGCGCTGCTGCCAAATGAGCTTAGTTTTGATGATCATGAAGATAAACAAGACTTGCAACTCGCCCTAACAACACTCGCATCACGAACCGAGCATTTAGGGGAATTTATAGCGCAATTTAAAAAGGTTAGTAGCTTACCCGCCCCACACTTACAGCCACATATTCTGGCCGATCTTGCCAAGCAAGTTGTCGCTCTGCACTCACAGCAAGCTAAGCAACTTAATATTACGTTGAATTTATCGGTGCAAAGCCAACAGTTAGTAATGATAGATAGAGGCCAAGTTGAACAAGTAATAATAAACCTGTTTACCAATGCCATTGATGTCCTTAAGCAGCTAAACAATCCAGAGTCAGCAAAGTGCATTGAAGTAAGCATTGCACAAAATGCTAATCAACAACTTTATTTAGAAGTCAGCGACAATGGAACAGGTATCAGCGATCATGTGATTGAGATGATTTTTGTGCCATTTTTTACTACTAAGCAACAAGGCTCAGGAATAGGCTTAAGTTTATCACGCCAGATCATGCTCAATCATGGCGGCGATCTGGTATATATCAAACGCCAACAAGGAGCCTGCTTCCGCTGCGTGTTCGGCTAACTTACATAGTTAGAACACTTACTTACAATTTGCTAAGGCGCTGTTTGGTATCATCAACCCATTAACGTTTAATGGACTAACCAATATGCGATACCTTGCCTTAGCACTGTTTTCTTCACTTGCCTTCATTCCTGCTACAAGCTTTGCTGGTATTTATGACAGCCCTAATATGAACCTGTTTGTTAAGTCAGAGCATAATAGTACTGATTCAATCACCTCAGCCGGCATCGAAGTTATGGCTAAAAATAACTACAGTAATTTCGGCGCAGCATTTACAACGGCACTGGGCTCAGCAGAAGTATTTACTAAAAAAGGTGATCGGGAGACATTTCTCACCTTAGATAGCGGCATCAAATTTGGTTATTTCAGCGACTTTTTTGTCTATGGCGAAGTGGGCTTAGATTTAATTGAGCTTGCTGTATACGACGACCGCGATGACCACGACTACAGAGACCGCTATGATGACGACCACAATAATATTGATGGCTATGTTGGTGTAGGTATGGGCGTGGACTCAAAGCCATTCAGAATAGAGATCTATGCCAGAGCCCGAGAAATAGACAGCCGCTATTGGGAAGCGCAAAACCATGGTTATGCTGGGTTACAAGTTAGTATTTCGTTTTAATTTCAATTGGGTGAGTAAGTTAGCGAGCTGTTAATCTAATGGTCATTTTTAGCTCACCCTATGTTAAGCTTAGGCGCTTTAGTTTACCCGCACCTAAGTTAACGGAGTATTTTAATACGTGTTTTTAAATCGATTTTTAGGCCTTGTTGTTGTTTCTCTTATTGTAACAGGCTGTCAGACTGCCCCTGAGTCACTTCCCGAAAAGAAGCCTACCATCAAAGCCAATCCAGGTACTGTGGTTGCAGAAGCTAAAACAGCACAAGTAGACGCGGTGACACCGCTCAAACCAAGTGAACTAGATGACGTATGGCAGCGTATTCGCATTCAACTGCAGTTTAGCGATTCAAGTCATCCAGATGTGCAAAAGCGCATTGCTTGGTACCTTACTCATCCAAATTACATGGAAGAAATAAGCCGCCGTGCAGCGCCGTATTTGTATCATATCGTCACAGAAGTAGAAAACCGCGACTTACCAATAGAACTCGCTCTAATGCCGCTTATAGAGAGCGATTTTGATGCCAGTGCCTATTCGCACAAACATGCATCGGGTTTATGGCAACTCACCCCCTCAATCGCCAAATACTTCAAAGTAAAAATTACCCCTTGGTATGATGGTCGCCAAGATGTGATCGACAGCACCCGCGCAGCTTTGGATTTTATGGAATACCTTTATAAACGCTTTGATGGCGATTGGTATCATGCAATTGCTGCCTACAATATTGGTGAAGGGCGTGTATTACAGGCAATTGCTCGTAATAAAAAACAAGGTAAATCGACGGACTTCTTTAGCTTAAAGCTACCATCGCAAACCAAACAATACGTGCCTAAGTTACTAGCCGCAGCACAATTATTAAAACACCAAAAAATGATATTCCCTGCCATTAAGAATGAGCAGGCTATTGCGACCTTAACAGTGACTGGTGCAGTGATCTTGGCAGACAAAGCGAAATGGCAAGAGCTTGAAGAGCTAAACCATGGCGTTATCCGATATCCCGCGGTAATTGATGCGCCACATATTGTGGTTCCCAAAGCTCAGCAAGCAAGTTATCAAACTCTATTAGCTAATCAAAAGAGCAATGATTATAGCCAATGGCAACATTACACAGTTAAACGCGGTGATAGCTTAAGTGTGATTGCAAAGAACTATAAAGTAACAGTTAGCCAACTGAAAACCTTCAATAACCTAAAAACAAACACCATTCGTATTGGTCAAAAACTGATATTACCGCAATTGGCTGATCAACAAATCGAGTATAAGGTGAAATCTGGCGACAGCCTTTGGAAGATTGCAAAGCAATACAAAGTCAGTATCACTAAACTCAAACAATGGAATAACCTTTCAAGAGATAGCTTAAGAGTGGGTGAAAAGCTCACCGTATTTATCTCAAATAGTTAATACCTAATCAGGGAGTTTTACTCCCTGTCTCTTTTATCTATCCAATTAAAGTTGTATCTTTATTAGTCTATAAAAACAACAATTAAAAATTATGGATAATCCGCAACAGGACGCAAGCTGTTCAACCGTTAAATCAGAGCAAGACTCCAACGTTGAAGAGCAAACAAAGACTACCCAGCAAAACACTCAACCAGCCAGCAACCAGCGCAAGGCATGGTTTACCAACGAGCGGCTAAACCTATTTCTCGCACTCTGCGCGATTATTATCTCCGCAGCCTCTTTTTATGCCACTTACTTGCAAGCCAACGCCGCAGAACGACAAGTAAAAGCCGCAACCTGGCCATGGCTCGAAGTGATGACGGGAAATTTTAATGAAGAAAAAAATCTATCTGAAATCACCTTTGTGCTCTCTAATTCAGGGTCAGGACCTGCGATAGTAAAGTATGTGAAGTATCATTATAACGACCAATCATATTTAGATATCTATAAAGTAATTTCTGCATGCTGTTTTGATACACAAGCATATGAAACACAGCTACAAACTCTGCAAGATGATTCTCCCGATATAAATATTTTCGAAGCATTTGGCTGGATTATGACGAGTGCCAGTGATAACCGGTTACTGGCATCTGGCAGCAAACTTAAACTTTTTGGTTTCAAGCAAACGGGATTTAATGAAACTCAATGGGACAAAGTAAATGACCAACGCTTTAATATCAAAACAGAGATCTGCTACTGCTCGTTGCTAGAACAATGCTACCTAAGCGATGGCCGCGGCGATGTGAAAGAGATAGAGCAGTGTAAGTGAGTTGCGAGAATAAAGTTAGCGAGGGAAAAGTTGCAAGAGTAAAGTTTGGAAATCTGCCGTAGGTTGGGTAGAGCGAAGCGAAACCCAACACAGAGCTTTCAGCCCTCAGCGAACAGCCGCGTGGTGGAGATGTTTGGTGCTGCGCCTTCCTATGCAATTAGGCTCTAGGCTCTAGGCTCTAGGCTCTAGGCAAAGTTTACTTGTAGGAATGGCTTTAGCCGTGAATGTGTTTGTTAAGGTCTGAATTCGGCACTGAAGTGCCTCCTACGAGGTTTGTTGCTGAGGGAAGCTCAGTTACCTAAACCCGGTAAATCAACTGACATCTAATATCTGACGTCTGAGATACGCATCTCGTAGGAATGGCTTTAGCCATGAATGTGTTTGTTATGGTCTAGATTCGGCACTGAAGTGCCCCCTACGGGGGTTGTTGCTAAGGGAGTCTATGTACTAAACAACCCCGCAGTTCAACTTTACCCTTGCTAACTAGCAACTCGCTAACTCACGTTGGGTTTCGCTACGCTCTACCCAACCTACCAGGCTGAAAGCTAAAACGCAAAAAAGCCCGACTCTTTCGAATCGGGCTTTCTCTTATTTGGAGCCTGGCGATGACCTACTTTCACATAGCAGCTGCTACACTATCATCGGC
>NZ_JACSOG010000049.1:0-25568 GCF_014349195.1 Pseudoalteromonas sp. BZK2
TAAACTAAGCTTCGCTGTTAGAACTCAATCTGTACGAGTGCCCACACAGATGATTGCTTTATATTGTTAAAGAACGTTGCGACGTTGTCGCTAGGGATGTGTATAATACATCCTTAATTTTTCGAGTCAATACTTAATTTCAAACTTTCTTTCGATTATTTGAAACCGAAGTTTCACTTAACTCTGTGTCACGTTGTTCAGCGCCTTTCGTTGCTATCCGCCGTGTCAGTGGGGTCGCATTATAGGGAGATCCAAAAACAGATCAACACTTTTTTTCGATCTTTTTACTGTTCGCTCAAAAAGCGAACTAAATTTACCGAAAACAGCAAAAACGGTCGCTATTATGGCTGTTTTTTAAGCCAATATTCATAATTTAATGCAAATTTCATTGCTATGTTCATTTAACTCGTTAAGATAGCAAGTTCACAATGTTAAATTAATGTTTATTTCTTGTTTATTGGTAGATCAAAATGAAATTACCCGATCAAAAATCTTTTCTTTTCTCCGTTATTCTTGCTGTTTTAGGTTTTGTGGTTGTTAAGTTCGCACTTGCAAGCTTAGCTTTAGACCCAGCATTGCTATTTGGTGCAGGCTTATTAATTGGTGCTTTAGTTATTGCAGCACTTTCATCAGCGTCAAGTGAGGAGGCCGAAGTAAAAACAAAAACACTTTATGTTGGCAACCTACCTTATCGTGCTAATGAAGGTGTTGTTCGTGCTTTATTCGAAGAACAAGGCAAAGTTTTCAATGTACGTTTATTAAAAGATAAAAATACAGGTAAACGTCGTGGCTTTGGTTTTGTTGAAATGGCTGAAGCTGATGCAGATAAAGCAATCAATCAATTAAATGATAGCGAATTCCAACAACGTACTTTAAAAGTGCGTGAAGCAAAACAAAAACAAGAGAACGAAGCTAACAGCTTTCGTGAGGGATCTGATCAGTCAGCGTAATAAGTTCAACGCTTAATTGCGAATGACCAATAGGAGCCGTTGCATAATAGTGCAGCGGCTTTTTTTTATCTGTAGTAAGAGTAAAGCCTCGTAAAGCAATTAAACTTTCAACGCGCTTAGCAATCGCTTTGCCTGAATCAATAAGGAAGATCTGTTGTTTATAGTAGTCACTAATTGCGCTGGCTAGTAATGGAAAGTGTGTACAGCCAAGTACCAATACATCTATATCTTCTGCTATCGCTAAATCACTCAATACTTTCTCAAGCTTTGCTTTATTGAGTCTCTGTGTATGAAATAGTGTTTCAGCAATTTCAACCAGCTCAGTTGAGCCATATAAGCTGACTTGTGTGTCTTGGCTATGAGTACTAATTAAGTTTGCAGTATAGCGACTCTTGATGGTTGATGGTGTTGCCAGTAAACCAATATGTTTGCTGTTACTTATAGCGCAAGCGGGTTTTATCGCAGGTACTACCCCGACAACTTCTATATTTGTGTACTGGCGAATAGTTTCTAAGGCAGAGGTAGAGGCGGTATTACACGCAATAACTAGGATATCAACGTGTAAGTTTGCTGTTTCGATAAACTGTAGTAGCGCAAAAAGGCGGGCTATGATCGTTTGCTGACTTTGCGCGCCATAAGGCAATAAAGCATTGTCCATAAAATAACTATAATCAGCATCTGGGATCAATGCTTGGATCTGTTCAAGTACGGTTGTTCCACCTATACCAGAATCAAACACCATTATATGAACTGACAAACTGCTTACCTCGGATCATCAAAGGTCAGCAGTTTGCCATGCAGCTTTATAAAAAGAAAGAAAGGACTAAGCCTGTTCTTCTGTTGCCGAGCGAAGCTTATTCATTTGTTCGAACATTGCTTTGGTATAATCCACCAGCTTACTGACTTCTTCTTTATCTTGGTTTAACCATTGTAAGATGCCAGCCAGTTCATTTTGCAAACCAATGTCACCCGCTTTATTAAACGCCTGTTTCAAGTCGTCATTAAATGGCGCTATTTTCTCAGCAACTTCTTTTTCAGGGGCTGGTTTATATTCTTCATAGCCTTTAATCGCTGCTACTGTTTTGGTTTGTTTTAGATCCATCGTAAAGCCAACGAGTTGCTCGTTACCTAAGTTAAGCTCTTTAGCTTGTTCAAAGGCTTCTTCTAATGAACCAGAGAAGAATGTTTCGCTAACACTCTGCAAGTCTTCCATCAATTCATTGATAGCTTGCTGCTCTTGCTCATTTAAATCACCATTGACCGACATCGAGAATGATAAATCACGTGATTGCGAAGACTCACTGACAAAGGCTTCGTTGTCGCCATTTTTGCTATAGCTGCTTGCAGACTTACTTTCGTATGCATCAGCAAAGCTAATACTGACTTCGTCACCTTCAGCGGTGGTGAAAGTGTACTCTGCGTTATTACTTAAACTGATGTATTGAGCTTGGCTTACTGAAACCGCATTAGGTTTAGGATTGAACAAGTCTTCTTCTAATTCATCAATACCTTTAAAGATACCTTCTTTAGACTTTTCGATACCCTCTTCGATGTCATCGTTAAGAATACCTGACTCTTTAAGCTCATCATACGCATCGTCGATGCCCATTTGCACACCTTTACGTGCATCACCTAGCATGCCTTTGAGTTTTTCATCATCAGCACCATCGGCTTTTGCTTTACGAAGTGCACCGCCAACAAAGTCGAGTACGTTTTTCACGATCTCTTCAAAGTCGAACAGCGGTTTATCTTTTTTCTCTTCGGCTTTAGGTAAACCAAGTGCCTCAGCAAGTTTATCATCAAGAACTTTTGCCGCGAGCTCACGACCGCGTTGTTGATAACTATCTTGACGATTTTGAATGGTAGGCTGCTGCAGAGCCTGTTTACCATTGTATTTATTCACATTTGTATTAGGCATATAGCCTAGGTTGCCAATTTTCATGATCCGACTCCATGTTATGGTTAACTCATTATCGGCCAAAAACCAAAGAACTTAAGTTTTTTGTATAAAAAAACGACACTAAAATAAATAACAAAACTAGACAAATCCTCAGCGCTCCCTACAATAGCGCCGTTATAAAGCTAAGAGATAAAAGGTAATCAGCCATGGCGGTTATAAAAATTGATACAACTCAATATGATGCACAATTGAGTGAGAAAGAGCAGCGCATCACCTCACAGTTTCGACGTTTTGGGGTCGAAAAATTAGAAGTGTTCGGCTCTGATCCTATTCATTACCGCCAACGTGCAGAGTTTCGTGTTTGGCATGAAGGTGAAGACCTGTTTCACATCATGTTTGATCAACAAACTAAAGAAAAGATCCGCGTAGATGAGTTTGACCCTGCAGCACCTTTAGTGGGTGAAGTGATGCAAGCGATGATCGAAAACTTAAAAGACAATGAAGTTCTGCGCCGTAAGCTGTTTCAAATCGATTACCTTTCAAGCTTAAGTGGCGAGATCCTTGTTAGCTTGTTGTATCACAAACAACTAGATGAGCAGTGGCTACAAGCAATTAAAGAGCTTAAAGCAAAACTGAGCACACAGTTTAAGATTGATTTTATTGGCCGTGCTCGTAAGCAAAAAGAAGTGATTGGTAATGACTATGTTATCGAGCGTTTAAACGTAAACGGTAAAGAGCTTATTTATCAGCAAGTCGAAAATAGCTTTACGCAACCGAATGCGAAAGTAAACATCAAGATGCTAGAGTGGGCACAAGCGCTTTGCCAACCCCTCAATAATGACTTACTGGAGTTATATTGTGGAAATGGTAACTTTTCGATTGCTCTTGCGGGTTCATTCGACCAGGTATTAGCCACTGAGATATCAAAATCATCGGTTTACTCAGCACAATACAATATTGCACAAAACAAGGTTGAGAACTTAGATATCATTCGTATGTCGAGTGAAGAGTTCACTCAAGCAATGAAAGGCGAACGTACCTTCTCTCGTTTAGATGGCATAGACCTGAAAAGCTATAACTGCCAAACAATCTTGGTGGATCCACCACGTGCTGGAATGGACACGCTAACTTGTGACCTAGTTGCGAACTACGACAACATTATTTATATCTCGTGTAATCCCGATACCCTAGAACGTGACCTTGATCACTTATGCAAAACCCATGAAGTAAAACGTTTTGCAATTTTTGATCAATTCCCTTACACCCATCACATTGAATCAGGTGTGTTTTTACAACGTAAATAAAATCACTCTGCCAGCGCAGCAAATAGCGCTGGCAACTGCTGCTCGCTGAATACAGCTATACCATTGTCAGTTAACAGCTTTGCAGTTAACCCCATCCCTGAAATTTTCTTTCCTGAATGACTACCATCGTAAATAGTATTGCGACCACATGACGGGCTTGATTCTTTTAACAACGCATAGCGAATGCCCTGTTTTTTGCAAAGTTTAAGTGCTTGTTCTGCGCCATAAGCAAACTGCACTGTGACATCTTGCGCATCTTTGGTAAGTACTCTACCCACTTTGATTTCTGCAGGCGGCCTTGGTGTAGGTAAGCCACCAGCTACTTCAGGGCAGAATGCAACGAGCCTTTCTTGCTGTTTAAGAGTTTCTAAACCAGGATGGAGTAAGTTTTGCGATTGCCCGTCATAACGAACAGGGTTTCCTAACAAACAGCTTGAAACTAATAGTTTTTGCATTTGCTTTACCAATAAAAAAGCTCCGCAAACGGAGCTTTGAATTAAATTTAACTAATTAGCTTATTTATCAGCTAGGTAGTTAATTAAATCTGCCATGCTCTTTGCATCACTGATGCCTGAGTCCGCACCTAAGATTAAGCGATATTTACCATTAACAATAAAAGTTGGAACGCCTTTTAAAGCACCTTTTTGTTGGTAGTATTCTTGGTCGCGTTTCATTTTAGACGCCATAGTACGTACAGAAAAGCTGTTGTAGTACTTATCAAAATCTTCAGCCGATACACCTTGTGAAACAAAGATGTCTTTCATATCAGCTAGTTCGTTAATACGAGCACGCTTACCGTGAATATGATTAAACACAGCGGCTACTAACGCGTCTTTCTGTGGTAACACATTAGCCGTCGCATAACCTTGCGCTAAGATGGTTTGAATTTCTGGGTCACGAGGACCTGAAAAATCAACATGGCTCTTTTTGAATTTAACGCCATCTTTAAGAAGTGTTTTAAGCTCTTTCACAACTGGCTCGAAGTTATTACAGTGTGGGCAGTAGAATGAGAAGAACTCTTTTACTTCTGGCTTTTTAGAAGCGCGTGCATCAATCGTTTCATAATGCTTACCTTCTTCATATTGAGCAGCTGAGGCATTTGCCGCTAAACCTAGCGTGGCAGCCATTAATACAGCTTTTACTAACTTGATCATTACTTCTTTACTCCAAAATTATTGTTTTAATAAAAATTCGACTAATTCATCAAGCATCTGCTGGCTCTTGATGGTATTTAAATTAATTTTGTATTTATCATTGACGATAAAAGTTGGTACACCTGTTAAGGCGCCCATGTCTGAATATTTTTGCTGCTTATCTTGCATCGCTTTTTCAGCGCTAATCACTGGCATGCTTGCAATTTCAGCATCAAACACTTCATTACTAATACCATTAGTTGCAAGTAGTGCTTTAACGTCTTTCATGTCTTTAAGTAAGGCACGTTGTCTATGGATGCTGTTAAAGATTTGATCAGCTACTTGTTCTGCTTTGCCATGTTGCTTAGCAATTAAGTAGGCATAGCTTAAGTTACTTTGAGTTTGCTTAGACACACCGCCTAAAAAGTTAACATGACTTTTTACAAATTCAGTCCCTTCAGGAAGACTTGCCGTTAATGCTTTTGCAACTGGTTCAAACTGAAAACAGTGTGGGCAATAAAATGAAAAGAACTCGGTTACTTGAGGTGTTGCACTTTTCTCAACTTTTAATACTTCGTATTGATTACCTGCTTCAAAATCAGCAGCAAAGGCCGTAAAAGGTAAACATAAAATGAGTAGACTTAACTTTAATTTTTTAAACATTGTTCTCTCGACTTTATTAACTTTAAAAATTTATGGTAATAATTTTAATGGTGCTTCTTGTAGCGCTGCAAGCTGTTCTTTTAACGCTAGTATTTGCTGCTCCCAGTATTTGTCTTCAGCAAACCATGAAAAGTTCCGCGGGAACGCAGGATCATCCCATCTTTTCGCCAACCAGCCCATGTAATGCACCATTCGCATCGCTCTAAGTGGTTCAATCAGCTTTAATTGGCTGTGATCAAAATCGCAAAATTCTTCGTACGCTGCGACTAAAGTGTCTAACTGTAACAGTTGATTGTTACGATCGCCACTGAGCATCATCCAAAGATCTTGAATTGCAGGCCCTTGTCGGCTGTCGTCTAAATCAACAAACATTAATGCATCACCAGACCACAGTATATTGCCGGCATGACAGTCACCGTGCAGACGAATAGTTTCAACATTTTTATACTGCTGTGTAGTTTCTTTGATCACTAAATCTAAAATAGTATAAAAGGCGTTCTCTAATGCCATTGGCACCAAGTTACTTGCCTGTAACTGAACTTTAGCTGTCTTAAGATATTCTTCACAGCTGATCACAGGTCTATGTTCAAATGGCTTTGCTTTTGCTACTTGGTGCATTCGCCCAATTAAGCGGCCAAGTACATCAAGTTGATCTAAATTATCAACTTCAAAAATGCGGCCCCCCACACTTGGGAATAACGTAAACAAATAACCATCATGCTCAAATAAGCTTTGCCCTTCGATAATAACAGGCGCAACAACCGGCACTTCGGCCTCAGCGAGTTCAAATGCAAATGCATGCTCTTCTAAGATTTGCGCCTTACTCCAGCGCTCTGGACGGTAAAACTTAACAACATAACGATGGCCATCTTCTGCTTTAAATTGATAAACACGGTTCTCGTAGCTATTTAATGCCAGCAGCCCTGATTCAGCATAAACACCGATACTTTCAACCGCATCTAAAATTGAATCGGGTGTAAGGTCTACAAAACTAAATTTACTCATAATGCCTCATCATATAAAAAAAGCGGGAAAATCCCGCTTTTTATTCATTCGCTCAGTGTACTTAATTATCGCGCCTTAAAGAAGTTACTCGGCTGTGAAATCTGCACATCAGGCTCACCATCGACAGAAAGTACGAACTCAAACTTCGTCATCGGCTTTTTCAAATCATATGGATCAACAACCAATGACAGTGGCACGTTATAAGATTCGCCAGAAGGTACTGTGAAAGTTTGTTTGCCAATGTACTCAAAGTTATCAAGCCCTTCAACACGAATATTAAAGGTTTGCTGATGCTGAGCTTTGTTAATTACTTTTAGTGTATAGGTATTTTCAACTAGGCCATTAAAGTCAACACGGTATAGCTGATTACGGTCACGGATGATATCCAACTCCATCGGTTTACGCATCGCAATATTTGCCACCAGCGCCCCTGTTAACACCACTAAGATAACTAAATAACCAATTAACTTAGGGCGCAGTGCGTGTGTTTTGTTGTCTGGCGTTTCTAAGTTGCGTTCTGTGGTGTAGGAAATAAGTCCGCGTGGGTAATTCATTTTATCCATCACCCCATCACACGCATCGATACATGCACCACAGTTAATACACTCATATTGTAAGCCGTTACGAATATCGATCCCCGTAGGGCACACCTGCACACATAAGTTACAGTCGATACAATCACCTAAGCCAAGCTCTTTTGGATCTTGCTTGCGTGAACGTGGGCCGCGGCTCTCACCACGTGCCTCATCATAGCTCACGGTAAAGGTGTCTTTATCGAACATAGCTGATTGAAAGCGAGAATAAGGACAAATGTGTAAACACATAATCTCGCGCATCCAACCCGCATTACCATAAGTACAGACTGCAAATACGGCTAAACAAATATACGAATACGCTGTTGCATCAAGGGTAAAAAGATCAGGTAGCAACTGGCGGATAGGCGTAAAATAACCAACAAAAGTAAACGCTGTATAAAGTGAGAATAACCACCAACTACCGTGCTTGGCGCTTTTTCGCCAAAACTTATCAAAGTCCATCGGGCGTTGATCTAGTTTCTTTCGCTGATTAGCTGTACCTTCAAACTTTTCTTCAAACCAAATAAAAATGAAAGTCCAAACAGTTTGTGGGCAAGTATAACCACACCAAACCCGTCCATAGAAAGTAGTTACTAAGAACAACGCAAACGCCGCCAACATTAAAATGAAAGCAAGGATAGTCAGATCTTGTGGCCAAAGCGTTAAACCAAAAATGTTAAACTTTTGCCCTACCAAATCGAACAGTACAGCTTGCTGGCCATGGAAGTTGATCCAAGGTAGTAGCATGAACGCAAGCATGCCGATAAAACCAATTCGTTGTCTCAACAGTTGGTGTAACCCCGTTACAGCTCGAACATAAATACGGTTACGTGGATTAAATCTATCATCGAGGGAAGCGTTTTCCGGTTTCTGGATTTTTACTTCCGTTGGGATATTTTTAACCTTAATCTGATTATCCATTAAAATTCCTCAACGCCACTAGGAAATAATACTCAAACATATGTTTGCAGTAAGAGGTTTCTGTGCCAATAAGCAAATCAGAATACATCTCATTACGTTCAAAGATTTCTGAAACTTTTAATCTATATATTGCATTATACTCAATCTATGGAAAATTTCAGGGTTAGATTTCATATACGAACTTTTAACTATTTAATCGTATCTGCTTGCTTTTAAAACAACCATTTTATTAAACTTGCAGCTACCACCTATTCATTTAGATCAAAGTTTATTGGACTATGAAAAAATTTCTCATCTTAGTGCTTATAATTTTAGCACTTTTCACAATTGATCATCCTTTGATCAAAGAACCTAGGGACAGGTTACTAGGTGAGGGAGTCGGTATGATTTCTGATGCTAGTAAGGTAAACCGAAGTCCTGCTGCTAATATGGCTAAAAATAATATTAAGTCACAACTTAATTTATCAAACTCAGAGCTTGAGTATATTGAAGACACATTCACTACCGACGATAAACTACAACTCTTTCACCTTCATTATTGCCGTGAAAAAGATATTAACTTGTACTTTTATGGCGAACGCTTGAATCGTGTTTGTAGTATTGTTTCGAATGCGCTTGAAGAAAGGCTAAACAAGTAATGGACTTTTCTGCTTTAAACAAAAAAACCAGCGACTCGTTTGCTAAACAACGTAATATGCTAAAGAAGCTGGGCAAGGGTCAAACCTTATACTGCGAAGAGTGTAAAGGCGCCCTCACCTTAGATTTGAAAACTGATCAGCCAGGTAAAGGCGTTGTATGCTGTGCCAAAGGTTGCACAAACATCCTACTCGAGCTGGGTTAGTTCCAGCTCTCATCATTATATAGTTGGCTATTTACAGCAACGACTTCAATTAACTCTGCAAAGCCAGCGGCGAATTCATTCATTACTTCATATTGCTGCTGGCATAGTTGCCCTTCAGATAAACCATTATCAGTTGCAAGGGCTGCAATTCCACTCGCTTCAAGGGTAAAAAAGCCTAAGCTTTGCAGAGCTGTAGCCAAGGCTTCTTTTAACTCATCAGCTAACTGTGGCGCGCTTAATAGCTTGTTAACGTAACCTTGCGCACCATGCATAAAACCTTGGCTCCAATGCTGACATTCTTGAATATCTAGGTATTGTTGCCCTTGCGAGCTCAGCTGTAAGCTCACAGGTAATGCAAAACCCGTCTCGAATACTTGTTCGCTGATCTGTTGATATAAAGCCATAAATGCAAACAGCACTTGCTCATCCATTTGCCCATCAGAACCAGGTGCAACTTCTTCTAACCACTGGTGAACATCAAGCGGCTCAGGAGCACAGATCACCGCAAATAAATAACCTTGGGTTTGCGCCAAGCTAAGCGCATCTTGATGCTGCGCTAAAAACTGACTTAAAAGCTCGCTTTGCTGCTTTGAAAACTCAGGTAATTGCATACTATTCAATTAATCCAATTTAAAAGTTAAGCGGATAACGACCTTCGTTATCAGGACGACCAAGAAACTTCGCAGCATCATGCACTTCTTTCGGTAAGCTTGCTTCAGGTTTAATATAACCAGCTACTTTAAAGTCTAGGTTCGCTTTTAATACTGCATCAGCTTCAAGCCCTAAACGGTTTTCAGGGTCTACAAGTACTGCTACATCACCGGATTTACAGCTTAAACGGCCACTTAAAGGACCAATGCTAAACCAGTTATTCATTCCTTTCACATCAATGTTCGGGCTCGCAATTTCGCCGCTTAGACTTTCACAATAAGGCTCGCCTGAACTGTACTCATCTAAATCTACAATCACACGACCTTGCGCACTAATCGGCAAAGGTAGTTGTAAACGTTGCATGGCACGTTCAACTGTTAAGCGTAAAGTAGTCTTTTTCACAGTAACCGCTTGGTTAAATAAACCGTAAGAAAAATCAGCATGGCCTGAAATATCCGCTTTATCACGAGGATCACCAAAACGTACCGTACCCACTAATTTACCTGTAAACAGTGACCACCCCGACAATTGCCAACGCACATTGTTTAATTGCTCACCATCAAAACGTACCTGCATAATGCGCCCGTCCCATAGCGTGCCACTGGCTTTACCTAATTGTAATTGCTTTGGTAAATGTGGCTTGGCTAAATCAAGTGCAACGGCAGCGGGTGTTTTTACCAGCGTAAACACCAAAAAACACATCACAAACACTGTGATTAATAAAATAACTCTTTTCATCGTTTACTTCTCTAGTACCAAACGACTTACACGCACAAAGCCTGATTTGTCATCTTTACTTAAATCTAAATTCTCGATTAGCACACCATGTGAATTAACCAGTTCATCTAACCATTCAACAAGGTTATTAAACTCAACAGAGTCAATGGTTAAACGAAGTGAATTGTCATTTGGCTGCATTTTGCTAATGATAATTTGATAACGATTACGGGTGCTATTAACGATTTGGCTTAAGCTACGGCTGCTCGTATTACGTGCATTACCACTCGCTTTAAGTTTAACAATACTTTCATCAACCCACGCCAACAGCTCTTGCTGTTTTATTGTGTCTTGCTCTGCTTTTTCGATAGCAGCGTTAAGTGGACGAAAGACCCCCATAACCAGCACAAAAATAACAAACACACCACCTGCAACCATTACAAGTTGCTGCTCTTGTTCTTTTAACGAGCGCCAATAATTGATTATTTGGTTTTTCATGCCGCACCTCGTAACTTAATTTCACCAACGACATAATCACCATCATTGTTCAGCGAGCCTTGATCTACGGTTAAGCCACGCTGTTCTAAAATTGCTTTTACTTTACTGAAGGACTGGAAATCTTTGCCGCGCGCGCGAATACGTAATTCGTTACGACCTTGATCGTAGCGAAGCGTTTCTGGTGTGAAGTCGTTTACTTCACTAAAAATCGAGACAAGATCGTTAGTCAAATCTAAGAAGCCAGCAGTGCTGCCACCTTCTATCAATGCAAGTTCGCTGCGAATTTGACTACGGATAAGCTGAGGTCGCACTTTTTTATTTGGAAAAGCACGCTGATAATTAGCAACCACTTCTGCTTTTGCGGCTTCAAGCTGGTTATTTAACTTATAAAGCTCAAGCGACTTAACACCCACACTACAAACTAGTGCAACACCTGCTGCAATAGCTGCTTTTTGCCAATAGCCCCACCAAATCGCTGATTTTTTCTTAAGCTGATAAACACCTTGGCGAAGGTTGAATTTCACTTCAGGTAACTGCTTAGCAAATAAGGCTAAAGGTAAATCGTATTGCTGCGTTTGAGCACTAAGATTAACTGTATCAGGAAAAGCCGTTGCAGGGCTAAAGTGTGCAACATCAGGGTTACCTAATGCTGTTAAATAGCCAGCAAGCCAGTTCGGCTCTACAGCGGCAATATGCCAGTTACCCTGTTTACATAGCCACTGGCCATTAAGCTCAATAGCGCGTAACTGAGTGTTGTCATCAAGATCAGGTAACAATAAAGCATCCGGCAGTATTTTATATACTTCGATGCCATGCTCATTAAACTCTGCTAGCCATTGCTCAAACCATTCACGATCGGTCATCGCGATGTTAATAGCGTGCTTTTCATCAACAAGTGTTGGCTCAGCAATCGCTATGAACAAGTCATCAACATCACAGGCTATTTCTTCTTCTAGCATGTAAGGAAGTGCTTGCTCTAACTTACGGTTCCACTTAGTTGGTAGGGTAACTGTTTTAAGTTGTACCTGATCGCTTGGTAAAAGTGCGACTACTTCCCGTGATTGTGCTTTTTCTGTTAGCTCACCAAGTTGTGTTGCATTGGCAATTTCGCCGCTAGCAATTATTTCTTGTTCTATTGGTGAGTAAATTAGCCAGTTAAGGCTGTCTTTTAACGTTTGACCCGTACGGATCAACAATATCTCTGTCACTGTACGCCTCCAAATTTTCGCGCCAGTATCGTTACTGTACCATTAGTGGCATGGAGTAAGGTGGTCATCGAAAAACGCAGCTCTGCAAATTCAGCCTGCGTTTGTAGTTTAAAATATTCACTGTTGATACTGAATAGATTTTCAACGGCTTTCACGTTTTGTGCGCCTTGTTGGTTAACCTCTTCAAAAAAAGCTTCTAAATCATCATATCCATCTTGAGGACGTGATGATAATACCGCTTCAGCGCCTGAAAGGCTTAAGCCATCAATAAGCGAGCTTAATAAAATCGCACTTTCTGCAGGTAGTGTATTAACGTTTATTTGCAGCAACTCACTGCCAGGAATAACACACACAAATGGTAAGAGTTTCTCCATAACGAGCGGGTTAAAACCTTTTACCAAACGAAGTTCAGAAGTCGAAGCAAAGTAACTATTTGCCGTCATATATGGGTATTGTCGAGATAAATACTCATCTTCTTCTGCACCTGAGCGATAGGTAATACTATCTTCATCTAACCAATCAAACACACTATCGGCCATGGCTTCTTCTGATTCATCCGTTGGTAAATTCTCAATGTTTTCTAATAATGCCAACAATGCCTTATGTGCTGGGTTCGTTTTATTATTTGGATCCGTCTGCGGATCTGGTTTTACATGCAATGCATTTAAGTTTAAACATGCTTGTAAATCAGTAATCGTGCCACTTAAGGTACCATTATCAACAGGATAAGGAACCCCGCCCTGCTGTGCCCAAATTTGCTCTAAATGCGTTTTATCAGGATCATCTTTTTTAGTTTGTTTTAGTGCTTTAATTGCCAGCTCTTCAGCTGCAAAGGCATACCATTTAGCCTGTTGATGGTTTTGAATATTGCTACTACGCTGCACTTGCACCATTAAATTAGCACTCATCTCAACGGCTAACATCGCAGCCAGCGCCACAATAAATAGCACAATAACAAGCGCCGCACCTTTGGAGCGATTCATTGTAGTCATGACTAGCCACCCGTTCCGCTATTATTATTGTTATTACCATTAGCGCCGTTATTACTATTATTTGTTTGAGTAGTTACTTTGCCCTCACCTGGCACCAAAAACACGCGACGAATTGGCTCCTGTTCTATTTTTTGAATAGTGACTGCAACCGCTTTTGGCAGCGCTTTAATTTGCCACTGCTCTTGCCACTCGTCTTTGTCATCTAAAAATTCAAACTTCAGATCTTCAATATCTTCCAAAATGACTTGTGAGCGCGGCTCCATGTTATCTAGTTGATCAACATACACCCGATACACTCGTTCAAGATTATCATCTATCACGCGGTAACCAACCGCTTGCAGTTCAGAGCGCGGTAATAGATTAATCGGGTTAATCCAACCATCACGAACAAACCCAATGCCATCGTATTGGCTATCAAGAACATAACGACCAGCTAGCACATACGTGTCTTGAAAATCACCGGCTTCGTTTCGAACCTGACGTTTAGTCATTTGACTAAAATCTTGGTCCATCAAACGAAATAAGGTTTGATAACCATTTAACTCAGCAATCGTCTCGTCTGAGGCTTCTTTTGCTTTGGTTGTCGAATCAAGAATTTGATGGGTCGATAACACCACAAAGGCTAAAATACCCATGGCGACAATTACTTCAAGTAAGGTAAAACCGCGTTGCTTCACTACTTATCACCTTTATTCAAATAAGTAGAAAGCTCATACACTGGGTATTCAAGCTTTTCATCGGCGAATACGTTAATGGTGACCTTTACAAAGGTTTTATCAGCAGTAGGAACCACATCCTGACGCCAGTACCATTCAAAACCAGCGAGTGTTTCAGTGCCTTTGACGCCACTTTTGCCTGTCCATTTATCGCCTTTAGCGCGCTGCTCAACCATTACGTTCTCGGCAACCCAAGAAGCATAAGTTTGTTCTTCAATCGACGATAGGTGATTAATGTGCTCACCGGTTGCCTGCATTGCGGCAATACCGGCCATTGCACAAATAGCCAAGGCAACCATCACTTCGAGTAAGGTAAAACCTGCTGACTTATTCATTACTCAGGCTCCATACGAAACTTTACCGGGGCCATAAATTCGCCTTCGATAAAATACTGTGGTTCACGCTCATCTTTAAGCTCGTAAATCAATTGAAACGCACTGACTTCGCCAGAAGATAAAATAAGGACTTGCGGTATTTTGAGCTTTTGCAGCTCAAGTAAGCTGTCTTCGTCACCACCGCTCATTAATTCACGCCAGTTGGACTGCTCTAGCAAGTTATCTTGTGCCCAGGCTAAATCATCAAGGTTAAGAGTGAGTTCAAAGCGCTCATCAACCTTAATTGGGGCAAACAATTTTTCACGGTCAAAAGTAACCCACTTATCACCGTCAAAAACTAAAAATTCAAATGTATCTTGGTCAAGATGAAAGCCCAGCTCAACCTGATTTAAAATCGCAAACTCAGACGCCATATTAATCGTAGTATGTAATCTGAGCGCTTGTTTTTCGAGTTCTTCTTCAGCACCACCATCAAAACTGTAGGCAACCATTTTGGTGACAAAACCAATCACCACAAGCACCATTAATATTTCGATGAGGCTAAACCCTTTCGCGTGCTTAGCACGGCCAGCCAAACGCAAACGACCAAGGCTTACCATAATAGTAAGCCTTGATGTGTATAAGCTTTGTTCAGTTGGCTGAATTTAGGCATTATTACTTTTCTTCATCCCAGTTACCGATGTCATCATCAGTACCTGCTTCACCATCAGGGCCCATTGAGAAGATATCAATTTTACCGATTTCTCCTGGGCTGATTAGCTGGTAAGGATTACCCCATGGATCTTCTGGTAACTTCTCAAGGAAACCGCCATCAGGAAAACGCTTTGGAATTGGCTCAATGCTTGTTTTATTCACTAGCGCTTCTAAGCCTTGCTCTGTGGTTGGATACGCTTTGTTTTTAAGCTTGTATAGGCTTAACGCATCTTCAATTTGTTGAATATCTAAGTGTGCTTTATCGATTGCAGCTTCTTCTTGCTGACCCATGATATTCGGCGCCACAATTGACATGATCATACCGATAATAACCAGTACTACCATGACTTCTAGTAATGAGAAACCTGACTGTTTGTTCACAAAAATACCTCTAACTTTCTTCAAAAATTTATTATAGAGCGGCAGTGTTAGCTGCTAATTGCTCTAGTGTTCCCTAATTTAAAGACCTACAGCCTTATTCATTGCCATAATCGGCTGTAGTATTGCCATAACAATAAACAATACAATTACCGCCATTGAAGCAATCATCGCGGGCTCTAATAGTTTCAGAGACACGTTTACCATGCTCTCAAACTCACGATCTTGGTTATTTGCAGCACGTTCCAGCATTTGCTCAAGTTCACCTGATTTTTCACCACTGGCTATCATGTGTAGCATCATAGGTGGAAAAAGCTTGGTTTGCTGAAGTGAAGCACGAAGACTCGCCCCTTCACTTACACGTGTTGCAGCATCTTGCACTGACTTTTTCATTTTTTCGTTAGCCAGTACACCACCTGAGATACGCATCCCTTCAAGTAGCGGCACTGAGCTTGACGATAAAATACTTAAAGTTCGGGCAAAACGCGCCGTATTAACACCGCGAGCTACCTTACCAATGCCCGGTAAATACAGCACTTTTTCGTCATACCAGTAACGAATATGCGGCTGTTTAAGCGCTTGCTTAATGGCCACAGCTAACACGGTTATAATGACTAAACTAATAAACCAGTAGTTTTGCACAAAATTACTGGCGGCCATTACCCATTCAGTCGTCCAGGGTAATACTTGTTTTGATTTTTCGAAGGTCTTCAAGATTTTAGGTACCACAGTACCTAACAATACAGAGACAATCGCAATAGCAAATACCACAAGAATGGTTGGATACACCATCGCCTGTGTGATTTGACTACGCATATGCTGACGTTGTTCCGTGTAATCTGCTAAACGATTTAAAACTTGGTCTAGGTGACCCGATTTTTCACCAGCTGCCACCATAGCACGATACAAATCATCAAAGACATGCGGAAACTCACTCATGCCATCAGCTAAGGTATAACCTTCAACAACCTTTGAGCGCACTGCCATAAGCATGCGCTTTAAACGCGGCTTTTCACATTGCTCAGCCACCGCCATGACAGCCCCTTCAACAGGTAATGCTGACTGGATTAAGGTTGCAAGCTGACGAGTGATTAGTGCTAAATCTGAAGTCGAAATTTTTGGTTTAAAGAAACTCCCAAATAATGAGCCCTTTGCCCCAGTCGCTTGCTTTTCA
Organism: Pseudoalteromonas sp. BZK2; assembly: GCF_014349195.1. Taxonomy (NCBI): domain Bacteria; kingdom Pseudomonadati; phylum Pseudomonadota; class Gammaproteobacteria; order Alteromonadales; family Pseudoalteromonadaceae; genus Pseudoalteromonas; species Pseudoalteromonas sp. BZK2. The sequence continues at coordinate 16,655 of NZ_JACSOG010000049.1, forward strand.
CCTTCTGCAGCAGCAACGACCTCTAAAGGCATTAAACCTTGATCGCGCAAAGTTTGGCGGATTTGCTTTACCGTATCGGCTTCAAGAATGCCTTTTTTCTCTTTACCTCTGCCGTCGAGGGCACGGTATTCAAATGCTGCCATGATTAACCTTCCTCACGTGTTACACGCAAGACTTCTTCTAAGGTAGTGCGACCTGCAAGTACGCGATTACAGCCATCTTGGCGAATACTTGGGCTATGTTTACGAATGTACTTCTCAACACTTTGTTCTCCTTTACCGCTGTGGATCATTTCGCGAATTGTTTCATCAACAACCAGCAACTCATGAATACCAGTACGACCGCGATAACCATTAAAGTTACACTCTTCACAACCAACTGCACGATAAATTGTTGGCGGCTCAGCAGGATTGACACCTAATAACTGACACTCGCGCTCATCAGCAATGTGACCTTCTTTACAGCTATTACATAAAGTACGTACAAGACGTTGTGACAATACACCGAGTAACGATGATGACAGTAAGAAAGGCTCCACGCCCATGTCTTCCATACGCGTGATAGCACCAGCAGCTGTATTAGTATGCAGTGTTGACATAACCAAGTGACCGGTTAATGACGCTTGCACACCAATTTGTGCCGTTTCAAGGTCACGGATCTCACCAACCATTACGACGTCAGGGTCTTGACGAAGGATGGCACGTAAGCCTCGGGCAAAGGTCATATCTACCTTGGTATTAACCTGAGTTTGACCAATACCTGGGATCTCGTACTCAATTGGATCTTCAACGGTAAGAATATTGCGGTCCCGTGAGTTGATTTGGCTCATACCCGCATACAAGGTGGTACTTTTACCAGACCCCGTAGGACCGGTTACTAAGATAATACCGTGCGGCTTACTGATTAAATCAGCAAACAATTCACGGTTACGCTCAGTCATACCTAAATCTTCTAGGTTCAGGCGCGCGTTGTTTTTATCAAGTAGACGTAGCACGACACGCTCACCAAAGCTTGATGGCATAGTCGATACACGCACATCTACGGCACGGCCAGCAATACGCAAACTAATACGGCCATCTTGCGGAATCCGCTTTTCAGCAATATCTAGTTTCGCCATAACCTTAATACGCGACACCAACAGTGAAGCGAGTTTACGATTCGGCTTTAAAACTTCTTTTAATACGCCATCAACCCTAAAGCGAATTACCAGCTCTTGCTCAAAGGTTTCGATATGAATATCTGAAGCACCTTCTTTAATTGCTTCGCTGAGCATCGCGTTTATCAGCTTGATGATTGGCGCATCATCATCACCAGCAAGGAGATCTTCAGTTTGCGGTAACTCATCTGCAAGCGAGAATAAATCAACCTCGTTGCCGATATCTTCCATCATTTGCTGTGTTTCAGAACTATCACGCTGATAAGAAGCCTCAAGCAACAGCTCAAATTTATCATCAGGTAATTGTTCTAGCGAAAAACCATGACCCGCAATACGACGCACCTCAAGTAAAGCGTTAACATCCAACTCACCGCGGTAATAAACTGTCCAGTTGTCTTGATCTTTACCTAACAGCACACCTGTGCGACGCGCATACGAGAATGGCAACCGCTTAGTTGGCAAGCTAACAAGATCATCACTTGTTAGCAGCTCATCATGATTAGCTGATACGTCTGATGCTAGCTCGTCATTGATTTCAGAAATTGCATTAGTCATCGTTGCGCTCATTCGCGTTTTGTTGTTTTAGATATTCTTCGTAAGTTGGTGGTAGTACTAAGGCATCATCCCACTCTGGAAGAATTGGCGCATCTTCTAATGGCATTAAGTCAATACCATCTTCTTTTTGTTTGTGTTGTTCGCCACGGATAAAGTTATATTTTGAGTGGCTTAATTTATTCATGCTGATGCCATCGCGAACAATGGTAGGACGAATAAATACAATCAGGTTACGTTTACGCTTACTGGTGCTGGTTGAGCGGAATAAATGGCCAAGTACTGGAATATCACCTAATAATGGCACCTTAGAGACACTTTCTTGCACATCTTCATCAATCAAGCCGCCCAGTACAACCATACCACCATCATCAGCCATAACCGTGGTTTTAATGGCACGTTTGTTTACTGAAATATCGACCGCAGTAGCACCACTCACACTCGACACTTCTTGCTCAATCGTTAACTGAACTGCTGAACCGTCATTGATTTGTGGTGTCACTTTAAGTTTTACACCTACTTCTTGACGTTCAACTGTTTGGAATGGATTCGCATTATTTGAGCCTGTTTGCGAACCTGTGATAATCGGTACTTCTTGACCAACAATCATTGATGCTTCTTCGTTATCCATGGTCGTTACAGACGGCGTAGCAAGAATATTAGAGTTAGTATCGGTTGAAACAGCTTGGATAATTGCACCCCAATCGTTTTTAACAATCCCCATGGCTAAACCATTGATACCACCTAGTAATGAGGCAAGTGCCGTTAAGTCACCTTCTTGTGTTTCAGAAGTCTTGGTGACTGTACCAGTTTCGGTACCTACAACCGTACCTTCAATCGTTTTATCGCGTGCTTGCTCAGCTGCAACGGCTAACGAACCAACTGGTACTGTTGTGCCGTTGTTAAACTGCATCATTCCGCCTTGCTCTGAAATCCACTGTAAGCCTAAGTTGATACCATCAGCTTCTAAAACTTCAACAATGATAGCTTCAACTAAAACTTGCGCACGACGCACATCAAGACGCTCAATTACTTGCTCAAGCGAGCGCATGGTGTCAGGCTGTGCAGTAATAACAAGTGAATTTGAATCAGGGTGTGCTTCAATACTTGTTTCGTTTTGATTACGAGAGCGCGTTTTAGTTGCACCGCCTTGCGCATCTTCTGCTAGTGTTTTGCTTACGCCCTGCAATACTTTTACAAGGTCTTCTGCTTTGGCGTAATTAAGGTAGATAACTTTAGTGTTACCTTGGTTTTCTAATTCACCATCTAAACGGCTAATTAATTCAACAGCACGAGTACGCGCTTGCGCTTCACCACTGACAATCACACTGTTAGTTCGACCATCAGCAACTACTTTAGGAATTAGAAATTCTGGAACGCTTCCTTTACCGCCATCTTTATAAATATTCTCAACAACAGACACTACATCATCTGCGGTAGCAAACTTAAGCTTTACAATATCAACACGCTTGTCACCAGCTTGGTCAACAGAGCGGATAATTTCTACTAAGCGGTTAACTGACGCTGCATGGCCGGTCAACATCATCACGTTCGCAGCATTAAAGTTAGCAACGTGGCCGCCATCTTTTTGATCGCTAAATTGACGAACTAGCGGGCCAAGCTCTTGTACGCTTACATTTTTAACACGTACAACTCGCGTTACCATCATATCGCCACTGGCTTGGTTATCCTCAGTGATAAGCGGTACATTTGACTTTTTAGCGTCAGAGCTTTTTTCAATTTTGATAATACCGTTATCCATCTCTACAGCTGAATAACCATAAACCTCAAGTACATTTAAAAAGAACTGATAATAAAGCTTTTCATCCATTAACTCATAACTGCGCACATTTACTTTGCCACGCACATTTGGGTCAATAATGACGGTTTTATTTAAATTTTTACCAACGATATTAATAAACTCATTAATATCAGTGCCTTTAAAATTAGCCGCATACTCAACAGCTGAAACTGAAAGCGATAATCCTGTTAATAAAAAAAGCGCTGCATATTTAGCTAACCCTTTTTTGATTTTTGTGAGGTGTAGCGCGTGAACCATTCTATAAAAACTCCAAAGCTAGTTATTGCAGGCTAAATTGCACATCAATTTGCTCACCATCGCGTTCGATAGTGATACTTGCGTCAGTACTATTTCGTAATTCGTTTATTGCTGACATTGCCTGTTTCAAATCATTTAATTGATAGCCATTAATCGCAATAGCTAAATCATTATTCATTAATCCCATTTGCTTGAATAAAGCAGGATCTTTACCTGGGCTTAAGCGGTACCCCACTAACTCGCCATCAACCATCGCTTGAGAGACGCGAATGTAGTCAAATAGTTTACCGGGATCGTCTAATACTTCTTCACGCGTTTCGATGAGCGCTTCTTTTACCTCTTCATCTTCAGTCGCATTTATTTCATTATTTTCGACAAGCTGAGGGCCTGCAGTTAATTCTGATTCATCACGCTCTGCTAACACTGGCATAGACACCGTTTTCGTAAAATCGAGACCATCAAGCATTAACGTTTCAAAACGACCGCTAACATCTAAAATTACTCGGTCAGGTAATACTTGAGCAAGCTTTGCGCGAGTGCCTTTAATTGCATCATCGACAACATAGGTTTCTTGTTTTCCTTGAGATTCGATAATAGCAAGACCTGCTTGGTCATTTTGGCTTACAGCAACAATGCCGGTTAGGTTAATACTGAGACGTGTTTCAGGGGCGTTGTTAATGACTTGATTTTGTTTAGCAGCAGACTTTTTAGTTTCGACAACAACTTTGCCGAATAAATTTTGCTCAATTATTTGTCGAGAACTGACAGTCTCAACTCGCTTTGCCATGGTATTAACACCTGTTACTGGCAATGCGCTTGTATCGGGTTCTGGCCATACAAGCCAAAACAGCTTGGATGACAAAAAAGCAATGTAAACAACAACTAACAGCACTACAAATGCACTTAGCTTGGCATGAGGTAAGCCGTTCAAAAACTGTTTAACTTGTTGTAAGTGTTGATCCATAAACTCTATTTCTTATTTTAATTTACTGCTTGATAGCTGGCCTATAGTACCTTTTCATTTTTCATTCAACAAGCACACGTATATTAAACTTTGTAAACAAGGTAAATTCAACGAACAGGGGCTGCAAGGAATAACTATGACTGTTTCTTTGTGATTAAGTTTCATGGTAAATTTTGCCTATATATCAGCAGCTATAAAAGAGCACAATTGTGTCAAAAGGTAACACTCATAAGTCACAAGACAAACAAGACGAATTAAGCGTGCGCCTTGATAAATGGTTATGGGCTGCCCGCTTTTACAAAACCCGTTCAATAGCAAGAGACATGGTGCAAGGTGGCAAAGTGCATTATAATGGACAACGTACCAAGCCCAGTAAAATTGTCGAGGTAGGTGCAGTAGTTAAACTACTACAAGGGGTCGATGAAAAGGTAGTGACAATTGAAAAGATCCTTGAAAAACGTCAAGGCGCCCCCATTGCACAAACCTTATACCAAGAAACTCAAGCAAGCATTGAGAAACGCGAAGCAAATGCTATCGCCCGTAAGAACAACAGCTTCTTTGCTCCACATCCTGATCGTAAACCAGATAAGAAGCAAAGGCGTGAACTGTTAAAAATGAAATCAAGTTAGGTAATGCAACTCATGCAACAAGATTTACTTCATCGTTATATATTTGATCAGCTCGATGTACGTGGTGAACTCGTACAAATTGAAAACACTTTTCAAGAGATGATCGCAAACCATAATTACCCAGCACCTGTGCAAACCTTATTAGGTGAACTACTTGTTGCTACCTGCTTATTGACGGCTACTTTAAAGTTTGAAGGCGAAATTGCCGTTCAACTACAAGGCGATGGCCCAGTAAAATATGCCGTAATTAATGGTGACGATAAACAAAATATGCGAGGCATCGCACGCCTTCAAGGTGAAGTAACCGGTAGCTCAATAAAAGACTTAATTGGTAATGGCTATATGGTCATTACAATTACGCCGACTAAAGGTGAGCGATACCAAGGTATTGTACCGTTAGAACACGATAGCTTAGATAAATGCCTTGAAAACTATTTTGAGCAATCTGAACAATTAAAAACACGTCTTTGGTTTGCAACTGAAGTAACGACAGATACAGCAAAAGCAGCTGGCTTATTCTTACAAGTATTACCCGTTAATAAAGAAAAGTCGGTAGAAGACTTTACTCATCTAGAAGCGATTAGCAACACAATCAAAGATGAAGAGTTACTAGGTTTAGATGCTAACACTGTGCTGACTCGACTTTACCATGAAGATAATCCTCAGTTATTCGAACCACAGTCTATTAGTTTCCGTTGTGGTTGTAGCAGAGACAAAACAATTGCTGCACTAGTTAATGTAGGTCAAAACGAATTACTTGCCGACGTGCAAGCAAATGGTGAAGTAAAAATTAGCTGTCATTATTGCTTAAAAGATTACATATTCAACGAGCAAGATATTAAAGCCATTTTTAATTAATACATCATAATAAAAATTATTATATTCAAAGCCGCCATCAGTGCGGCTTTTATATTAAAAATAATATCAAAACTAATGATACCGGTGTCATGAAAATGCGTCATTTTATGACACCGGTATCATTGAAATTATTCATGTTTTTTGCCAAATATATGCCTTTTTAGGCCCTTCAGACACTCGAATATCCCTAATCCTTCTGTTACTATTATTTTAGCAAAAGGGAAAACTAAGAACCCCAGAGCTATCCCGTTCAATCTCTCACAATTTAGGTATAAACATGACTGCAAACGCTACTAGTTTTGTTGATCTTACAGCAGCTGAACTTGTCGAACACGCTATTCGTCGTGGCGAAGGGACTCTAGCCGCTAATGGTGCTTTTGTTGCTAAAACCGGTGCTCGCACTGGCCGCTCTCCAAAAGATCGTTTTATTGTTCAAGAGCCAAGCACTGAAAACGAAATCCAATGGGGCAACGTTAACCGCCCATTCGATGCAGACAAGTTTGACGCGTTATGGGCACGTGTAGAAGAACACGTGAAAAGCAACGACCACTTCATCTCTCACCTAGAAGTTGGCGCTGATCCTGAGCACTATTTACCAGTTGTAGTTACAACAGAAACTGCATGGCATCATATTTTTGCCAAAAACATGTTTATCGAGCCTCAAACATACAATACTGCAGACTTCCCTGAGTGGCAGGTAATGAATGTACCTTCATTTGTATGTGACCCAGAGCGTGATGGCACTAACAGTGACGGCACTGTAATCATTAACTTCGCACAACGTAAAGTTCTACTAGCTGGTATGCGCTACGCTGGCGAAATGAAGAAATCAATGTTCTCTGTACAAAACTTCCTACTTCCTGCAAAAGGTGTATTACCAATGCACTGCTCTGCAAACGTAGGTGAAGCAGGCGACACTGCGTTATTCTTCGGTCTATCTGGTACAGGTAAAACAACATTATCTGCAGACCCTACTCGCTTCCTTATTGGAGATGACGAGCACGGTTGGGCACCTGGTAGCGTATTTAACATCGAAGGTGGTTGTTATGCTAAATGTATCGATCTTTCACAAAAGAACGAACCAGTAATTTGGAATGCAATTCGTTTCGGTACAATCTTAGAAAACGTGGTACTTGACGAAAACCGTGTACCAGATTTCCATGATACAAGCCTTACACAAAATAGCCGAGCTGCTTACCCACTAGAGCACGTTGAAAAACGTAAAATAGAAAACCGTGCTGGTGAGCCAAAAGCCGTTGTATTCTTAACATGCGACGTAAGCGGTGTATTACCACCAGTTTCAGTACTAACTGAAGAAGCTGCTGCATACCACTTCTTAAGCGGTTACACAGCGAAAGTCGGTTCAACTGAAATCGGTTCAACAAGCGACATCGAGTCTACATTCTCAACATGTTTCGGTGCTCCTTTCTTCCCACGTCCTGCAGGCGTTTATGCAGAGCTTCTAATGAAGCGTGTACGTGAATTCGGCGCTAAAGTATACCTAGTTAACACAGGTTGGACAGGTGGCCCTTACGGCACAGGTCAACGCTTTGACATCCCAACAACACGTGCTGTAGTTGATGCAATCGTATCAGGTAAACTGGCAGATGTTGAAACTCAACACATCGACGTTCTAAACCTAGATGTACCAGTGGCTGTTCCTGGTGTAGACAGCCAACTTCTTAACCCAATCAATACATGGGAAGATAAAGAGAAGTACGCAGAATATGCAAACAAACTAGCTTCTGACTTCACTGAAAACTTCGCTAAATACGATGTTTCAGAAGCAATCAAATCAGCAGGTCCAAAAGCTTAATACCAAGCTTACCCTCAGATTAAAAAACGCCAGCTATATGCTGGCGTTTTTGTTTTTGGGTATGAGTTAATGAGTTACGAGTTGCGAGAGTAAAGTTAGCGAGTTAGCAAGGGGAAAGTTTTAAGGCCTGGCGTAGGTTGGGTAGAGCGCAGCGAAACCCAACATAAGAAGAGCTATCAGTTTTCAGATGTCAGCGAACAGCCGCGCGGTGTGGGTGTTTAGGTCAGAGCCTCCCTAAGCAATAAAGCCCTGCCAAGGCACTTCAGAGTTGTCTATTAGCAAGATAAAGCTTGAAGGTCTGGCGTAGGTTGGGTAGAGCGCAGCGAAACCCAACAGCGTGGTAATTCGTCATGCACAATGAAGAGGTAAAGTTCATTAATAAAAGACGAATTAGCGCAAGGTGAAGTAAGCCATTTTATACCATTCCGCTTAAATATCTGATCTAATATAGGCTATATAAAATCACCGGTTAATAACATTGAATCCAAACATATCTGAACAGCTTTTAGCGCTTTCTCGTAAAGAACCAAACGCACGAAAACGCATGCGATTGCTCGCAGTGTCATTATTTTATGAGGGGAATAGCAGAACCGATATTGCAAAACGTCTAAACACAGCAAGAAGTAGTGTGAATAAATGGGTTTCTAGTTACCTAGAGCATGGGCTAGCTGGTTTAGACAATAAGCCCATTCAAGGACGTCCATCAAGATTACAACAGCGGCAACTTGAACAACTATCTGAGTTTATAAAGCGCACGAATACAGAACTTCGTGGTGGCCGCCTTACCGGTGAAGACATTGTGCATTACATTCATACTGAATTTGGTGTTCATTACCACTTAAATCATGTCTATAAAATTCTAAAGCAACTTGGCTTTAGT
>NZ_JACSOG010000050.1:0-24976 GCF_014349195.1 Pseudoalteromonas sp. BZK2
AATTTCTCATTTAGAACAACTAAATAACGAAATTTTTGCCTTGTTATCAACGAGGTTTTATTGCCTCAAAATAGACTACTTAATTAAGCGGATTGGTATAAAAACACAGCTACAGTCCTGCTAAACCTAATAGCTATTTGCTAAATAACTAATTTAAAAGTAGGTACAAAACAATACAGCTAATTATTGCAAACAATTATCATTAGCCTTGCCTTTACACTTCTTTACATTTAGACTGCCGCACAATCACATAATAAATACCGATTTAACAAGGACAAGCATGTTAAAAACCTCACTTACTCTGGTCGCTCTTGCAATTAGCGGCCAATCATTTGCTGATAATGCCATCAATAAAAAACTTACCGCAGAAGAAATGGAACACGTTGTTGTATCGGGCAGCCGTGTATTTGAAAGCATTGATGAAGTACCCGCTTCTGTCACGATTATTAGCCAAAAGCAAATTGAAGAGCATTTAAAAGTTAATCCAGAACTACAAAGCTTACTTGCGCAAATGGTACCTGGTCTTGCACCTGATACAGGTAGTTCGAGTAATACAGGTCAGAGTTTACGTGGCCGTGCACCACTTGTGATGATTGATGGTGTGCCACAATCTACACCACTCAGAAACGGTTCGTTAGGGGTCAAAACACTCGACCCAAGTGCCATTGCACGTATTGAAGTGATCAAAGGGGCTACCTCTGTTTATGGTAATGGTGCATCGGGCGGTATTATTAACTACATCACAAAACAAGCAACAAGTGATGGTCAGCCTGAAGGTGAAATTAGCCTATCTTCACGCTTTAGTGCAGTAAAACTTGAAGAAAGCGCTGGTGCCCGTGTCTCTGCAGCGATTAACGGCAGAGCTGATAAAGTTAGCTACTTATTTACCGCAAGTTACGAAGAAAATGGTGTTCAACGTGACGCAGAAGGCGATATTCTTGGCTTACAATATGGTTTATCTGATGCAGTAACCGAAAACTACTTCACCAAACTAGGTTATGATTTTGACGATGAGAAGCAACTGCAATTTAGCTATAACTACTTTAGCTCTCAACAAAAAACCGATTTAGGTGACGTAGTTGGTAACCTAAACGATGGCGAAAAAACCTATGCCATTCATGTACCTAAAGAGCTGCAAAAGAAAGGTAAACCACAAGGCCCAGATGGTAACGAAAACATTACCTTAAAATACACAGACTATGCCCTGTTTACTAATACCCAAATGACGCTCGATCTTTACATGCAAGACATCGAGAACGTGTTTTTCTTTTCTACCAACCTAGCTAACCCAGACGAAGGCTACGAAGGCGGCCAATCAATTATTCGCTCTGAAAAGAAAGGGGCGCGCGCTACCTTTAATACCCTTGTTGATTTTGACAATGTTGAAGCTACCTTCATTTATGGCCTAGATGCACTGAATGATGTGACGTCTCAGCCACTTGTAGATGGCCGTGTTTGGGTACCAGAAATGGATATGGAAAGCCTTGCTGGCTTTTTACAAACAAAATGGGTTATCAATAATGATTTAGTTATTAAAGCGGGTGTGCGCCAAGAGAGCATTGATTTAACCGTTGATGACTATGAAACCTTAAAGCTTTGCCGCTCAGAAACACAGTGCTCAGTGCCGCTTAGTGTAAAGGGTGACACCATAGATTATGATGCAACCACTTATAATGTAGGTGTGAAATACAATTTACTTGAGGCCTTCAGCCCGTTTGCCAATTATTCACAAGGCTCTGATATCTCAGATATTGGCCGCCTATTACGTGCAGCAACGGTAAATGATATTAGCTTAATTCAAACAGAAGCATCAATCATCGATAACTATGAAATTGGTTTTACCTCACAGTTTGATGACTTACGTTTTGAATTTGCAGCCTATCGCAGTACATCAGAATTTGGCACCACGAATAGCTTTAATGAAGTAACTGGTGTGTATGAGCCGGTACGTGCACCGCAAGAGATTTGGGGTTACGAAACATTAGTTGATTATAAAATTAATCCAACTCTAAAACTGGTTGCAACTTACAGCTATGTTGAAGGTAAAAACACCGAAGACGACATTTACTTAGGTTCGCGCCAAATAAGCCCACCAAAAGGCACTGCTAACTTAAACTGGCAGCCTAATGATGAATTATCACTGACGGTGAGTTATTTATATGTGGGTTCACGCAAACGCTTTGAACCAAATACAGACGGCGATTATGTTGGCGACCAAGGGCCAATTAGCAGTTACAACCTGTTCAACCTAAGCGGCCGTTATAACTTTAGCGATAACTGGCAAGCGTTTATGGGTGTAGAAAATCTATTTAACAATGATTACTACCCTGCCCGTGCCCAGTCATACACCTACGGTGGCTATAACATTAAAGGTTTAGGTACCACTGTGACACTTGGTGCAACCTATAGTTTCTAAATTAAACTTTGTTTAGAACAACAAGCCCTTCTTAGTAAGGGCTTTTTTCATTTAAAAATAGAAACGATAAACTGTTCATTTATCAACCATTAACGCAAACTTAAACGAGAATCACAATCAATAGTAAACAACTGATTTACAAAGGAAAAAGTTTGCAATCTTGTTTTTATATACTACAATTACCGCAACTTGGAATTTGAGGACAGCATTATGAAAGGTAACCAAAAAGTCATAGATAGTTTTAACAAACTACTCGCAAACGAATTAGCTGCTATAGATCAATACTTTATTCATTCTCGTATGTATGACGATTGGGGCCTAAATAAGCTGTATGAGCGCCTTAACCACGAAATGGAAGAAGAAAAAGATCACGCTGATTGGTTGATCAAACGTATTCTGTTTTTAGAAGGCGTACCAAACATGACTAAGCGTCGTGACCTATTAATTGGCTCAGACGTAAAGAGCATGATGCAAAATGACCTTACACTTGAGCTAGAAGTGGTTGACTGTGTTAAAGAAGCCATTGCCATCTGTGAACAAGAAAAAGACTATCAATCACGTGAAGTGCTTGAGAAGCTATTGTTTGATACAGAAGAAGATCATGTTTACTGGTTAGAACAACAGCTTGGTCTAATCGACAAAATTGGTAGCCAAAACTACCATCAATCTCAAATGGGCGAATAGAGGCTAATTGTATGAAAGGTGATAAAAGCGTCATTGCTGCACTTAATAAAGTATTAGCGAATGAATTAGTAGGTATTAACCAATACTTTTTACACGCTCGTATGTTTAAAGATTTTGGTTTTTCAAAATTAGACAAAGCTGATTACAAAGTATCTATTCAAAAAATGAAAAACGCCGACCGTTTAATTGAGCGTATTTTGTTTTTAGAAGGTTTACCAAATTTACAAGATTTAGGCCGCCTACGTATAGGTGAAAACTCTGAAGAAATGATCGAAGCGAATATGAGCTTTGAACTTGATTCATTACCTGATCTTAAAGCGGCAATTAAACTTGCTGAAGAGAAAAAAGATTACATCAGCCGTGAAGCGCTAGATAACATCTTAAATGAGCAAGAAGAACAGATTGATTGGCTTGAAACACAGCAGCAGTTAATCAAAACCGCAGGGCTTGAGAATTACCTGCAATCTCAAATGTAATTTGCTAAAACTTAAAAAAGCAGCCTAGGCTGCTTTTTTTATGGCTAAAATTTGTGATTAATCGTCATCGCGATCAATGATTGACACTTTATTACTTAAAATTAAAGAATTAGGAATTAAATGCACCGCTCCCTCGCCTTTAATTGTGATATAGCGCAAATTAAGATCAATCACAGTGCCCTTTGAGTTACTCACTTCAATGTAATTACCAAGCTTAATGGGTTTATAAAGCACAATCATGACACCTGCGACTAGGTTTGAAATAGCATCCTTCAACGCAAAACCCAAAGCAAAGCCTGTTAGGCCTAAGCCAGCAACTAACGCGGCTACGTCAAAACCCAGTTTCGATAACGCCAGCACAATACCAATGAATAATAAAATAGCGCGCTGCGAGTTAGAAATCAGCCGAAAAGTTTCAAGAGCGGTTGAATCAAAGCGACGTTGAAACTGTTTAATAGCGCGGTCAATAATAAGGCTTGCTATATAAAAAGCAGCAAGCACTAAAAATGCTTGAATAAATTGGCTAGTCATAGAATTATCAGTTAAAAAATAAAGCCATCATAGGCTTAAAATTGTGTGATGGAAACTATTATTGCTTTTCAAACACACAAGACACGTCAGGTTTACTCAGCGTGTAAGTAATATCGGCATTATCTTTAAAACGCAGATCTTCTGTTGTTGAACCGTTGTCGCCTTCATTATCACAGCGAAAATAGCGCTTAGTTCTAACAATGCCATTTACAAAGTATTTTAACTTCGAACTGACAACACAGTAGTTAGGGATCTTCTTCACCTGGGTTCCGTTATGTAAGTCACTAAAGTCGATTAACGTTCCTAACCTAAAGCCTTGCGTAGGTTCTTTTATCAATGCAAAGGATGCGTTTTGGCAAACCGCATCGCTACCCTCTTTTACTTTATAATTGCCTTGTTTATCTTTTATCAAAGCCAAAAACTGCGTTTTATTGCTTGGCTTTACATCAAGCAAAGCACTTGCATAAGACGATGTTGAAAACAAAAAAAACACTAAACAAAAGTAATATCTCATTGAAAATCCATAAACTTATAGACACTTAACTAGCATAGCATGCTGATTATGGTTGGTGAATTAATTACCTACTAGTTAATACGACTAAAACATGAAATTAGTTCTGTGATTTAACTTCTCATAGGAAACAAAGCTGTTTATATGCTATAAATTTTAAAGTGACATCTTTGGAGGGAATCTTATGAAATTAATCAAACTAATTACCTTAACGACATTTCTTGCTTTAACAAGCATGCAAAGCCTGGCGAGTGATGACGAATGGAAATCGATTGCCGAGAAAAAGGTAAGCTACAAAAGCGAAACCGATACTGTTAACCCAATCACTAGCAGTCGTTACAGCCATATTAAAATTAAATGTACTCATGGCACAGTGAATCTTAAGAAAATTAAAGTTATTATGAATACCGGTGAAGAAAAGGTGTTTGATAACCTTGGTGTTTTAACCAAAGGAATGTCATCACGTAGCTTAAGTTTACCTGACAAAAACGACGCCAAACTCGATAAAATCAAACTTGAATATGAATCGGTAGGCAGCACAGCCCTGAGTATGGCAGGTGTAACCGAAAAAGCCGAAGTCGAAATTCTCGCGAAAAAAGCTAAGAAAGATGATTAAAGTTGCGAGTCAATGATCTTTGAGACCATGCACCTTAAGTAGCAGCAGCTTTATACTGCTACTTTTAAATACAAACGCGAGAAACACGTTTCACGCCTAAGTTATAAAACATTAGGCACTAGGATTTAGGCTCTAGGACGCGATATAAATTCGCTGCTACTTGTTCGGCGTTAAAACGCCTCCTACAAACTTGTAACTCGCTAACTTTACTCTCGTATCTCGCTAACTTTGCACTGATTTGTCTAATTTAGTTACATGAGCTTTGAGCTCTGCAAGCTGAAGTTTTTCGCCTTGTTGAGCATTCATCGCTTTGGCAAAATAGTTGTTGGCTTGATGCTGATCACCTTCATGCTCATAAATGAGTCCAATGCGAAGATAAGTAAAAGCAAGATTATTAGGGCCTAACTCTGTTTGCAGAGTTTTAGCGCTATCAAGCTCAAGAATTCTTGCAAGTGCATTTAACGCATAGAGCGCACTATCGCTCGAACCTTTAATGTACTGAGAATGAGCAAGTTCTAGCTCTTTTTTAAGAAACTCGGCTGTAATTTCATTTGCGTTTGTAGGTACAGCTAACGAGACTAAAGCAGCCAAGGTTAAAACTTTAAACATATTAAACCTCCTTTTAAAATGTGTTTTACAGATTAATCAAACTTGATTAATTGGTCAAACTTTACTCTCTTACCTCGCTAACTTCTCTTTTAACGCGCTAAAGCACGACTTACAAACGCGCGAAACAAGTTTCACGCCTACGATGGTGCCTTGTAGGTCGTCATTTATGGCGACAAAACATTGAAAATTTTCACATAGAATCGGCTTCAGCCGTGAACCTTTAGTGTTCAGCGTAAAAACGCCTCCCAAACGATGCGCTATTTAATATTTTTTGGCAATAAAAAAGGCCATGTTGCGCTTACAACATGGCCTTTTTGCATTGACACAACTTAGAAATCTAAGTTTGATAAAACATCATCATCAACGTTATTAGACAAGGTCACTTTAAGTTTAGGGGTACGCGCCATTTCACGTTTAATCGCAAAATTAGCTTCTTCGTTACGCGCCCAACTACGACGAGCAATACCGTTGTTTACATCAAATAAGAGCATAGATTTCAAACGACGCTCGGCAGCTTCACTACCATCGAGTAGCATACCAAAACCGCCGTTGATCACTTCGCCCCAGCCAACACCGCCACCGTTGTGGATAGATACCCAAGTAGCACCGCGGAAACCGTCACCAATTACATTGTGAATCGCCATATCTGCTGTGAAGCGGCTACCATCATAAATGTTTGATGTTTCACGGAAAGGTGAATCAGTACCACTTACATCATGGTGGTCACGCCCAAGAACAACCGGACCAATTTCGCCACGATTAATAGCATCATTAAAGGCTTTAGCGATTTCAGCGCGGCCTTGTGCATCGGCATATAAAATACGAGCTTGCGAACCAACAACCAGTTTGTTTTGCTTCGCATCTTTGATCCATGTGATGTTGTCTTGCATTTGCTGTTGGATCTCTTCAGGCGAGTCTGCCATGATTTTATTTAAAACGTCTGCAGCAATCGCATCTGTTTTATCAAGATCTTCAGGTTTACCTGACGTACATACCCAGCGGAATGGGCCAAAACCGTAGTCAAAACACATTGGGCCAAGAATATCTTGTACATATGATGGGTATTTAAAATCAATACCGTTTTCAGCCATTACATCGCCACCAGCGCGTGATGCCTCTAGCAAGAACGCATTACCGTAATCAAAGAAGTAAGTTCCTTTTGCCGTGTGCTTGTTAACAGCATCGGCGTGGCGTTTAAGCGTCGCTTGTACTTTTTCTTTAAATACTTCTGGCTCTTCACGAATTAAACGATTTGACTCTTCATAGCTGATATCAACCGGGTAGTAACCGCCTGACCATGGGTTATGAAGTGAAGTTTGGTCTGAACCTAAGTGAATGAAAATATCTTCAGCTAAGAAGCTTTCCCATACATCAACCACGTTACCGATAAAGGCAATTGAAACCACTTCTTCATTTTGCTGAGCCGTACGTACACGCTCAACAAGCTCTGGCATGTTATCAATTAGCTCATCAACCCAACCTTGTTGATGACGCTTAATAGCTGCTTTAGGGTTAACCTCAGCACACACGGTAATACAGTTAGCAATGTTACCCGCTTTAGGCTGCGCACCACTCATACCGCCTAAACCAGCAGTTAAGAAGATCTTACCTTTTGGTGATTCGCCTTTTTCCAGTACTTTACGGAATGCATTCATTACCGTAATGGTTGTACCGTGAACAATACCTTGTGGGCCAATGTACATAAATGAACCCGCAGTCATTTGACCGTATTGAGTTACACCCAGTGCATTGAATTTTTCCCAGTCATCCGGCTTCGAATAGTTCGGGATCATCATACCGTTCGTTACAACCACACGCGGTGCTTCAACTGATGATGGAAATAATCCCATAGGGTGACCCGAATACATGTGTAGCGTTTGGTCTTCTTCCATTTCGCTTAAGTACTTCATGGTTAATAAGTACTGCGCCCAGTTTTGGAATACCGCACCGTTACCACCGTAAGTGATTAGCTCTTCAGGATGCTGTGCTACTGCAGGATCAAGGTTATTGTCGATCATTAACATGATAGCGGCAGCTTGTTCGCATTTAGCCGGGTAATCACTGATTGAGCGCGCTTTAAGCTCATAGTTAGGCTTAAAGCGATACATGTAAATACGGCCAAATTGCTTAAGCTCAGCGGCAAATTCAGCGGCTAATTCTTTGTGCCATTCTTTAGGGAAATAACGCAATGCGTTACGAATCGCTAATTGCTTTTCGTCAGCCGATAAAATGTCTTTACGTTTTGGAGCACGGTTTGCATCACTTGGATACGGTTTTGGCTCTGGTAATACGCTTGGGATACCTTGCTTAATTTGTTCTTGAAAAGTCATTATTTGCTCCCTTAGTTAACTTTAAACGCTTGCGATTTAACAAGTTCTACCATGGCATCAATGTCTGGCTTAAGTAAGCGGTCTTCTTCTAATTTGGCAACTTTGCTGCGAATGAGCGCAAAGTTTTCTTCAATGATGTCTGAACACTTGTTAGGACGTCTAAATTCGATTGCTTGCGCTGCATACATCAGCTCAATAGCAAAGATTTTATCAAGGTTACCTAAAATCTGGTTTAACTTACGACCAGAGATAC
Source organism: Pseudoalteromonas sp. BZK2 (assembly GCF_014349195.1). Lineage (NCBI taxonomy): Bacteria > Pseudomonadati > Pseudomonadota > Gammaproteobacteria > Alteromonadales > Pseudoalteromonadaceae > Pseudoalteromonas > Pseudoalteromonas sp. BZK2. The sequence continues at coordinate 8,427 of NZ_JACSOG010000050.1, forward strand.
TACCCATAGATACGTGATCTTCTTGGCCCATTGATGTTGGTACGCTGTCTGCTGATGGTGGGAAACACAATGATTTATTTTCTGTTACCAATGCCGCAGTCACATATTGCGGGATCATCATGCCAGAGTTTAAGCCACCCGATGTCGTTAACAAACGTGGTAAGCCGTGTAAGCCCTCAAGCAGTAAGTAACAACGACGATCAGCAATGTTACCAAGCTCTGCCGCTGCGATTGATGCGTAATCTAATACCATAGCAAGTGGTTGACCGTGGAAACCACCACCCGAAATGGCTTCTTCTTCGCTGATCACAATTGGGTTATCTGTTACAGAGTTCATTTCTGTTTCAGCAAGCTCTTTTAAATGGTAGTACGCGTTACGCGATGCACCATGAACTTGTGGAATACAACGTAATGAGTAAGGGTCTTGAACACGGTCACAATCAGTGTGTGAAGCCATGTTTTCAGAGCCTGCAAAAAAGCTACGCATACGTGCTGCAACTTCAACATTACCTTTAAAAGCACGAATTGCGTGTAACTCTTCACGGAACGGTGATTCGCTACCTTGCATACCTTCAATGCTCATAGCACCTGCGATATCTGCAAGGTCTAATAAGTAACGCATTTTAGTAAGCGCAGTAATGGCATGCGATAAAATAAACTGAGTACCGTTAATTAATGCTAGGCCTTCTTTAGCATGTAAATCTAAAGGCGCTAAACCATGCTCTTTTAATACCTCTGCTGCTGGCTTGATTGTGTCGTTTACCCAAAACTCACCTTCACCTAAAAGAGGTAAGAATAAGTGTGATAACGGTGCTAAATCGCCTGACGCGCCAACTGAGCCTTGCTCTGGTACAACAGGGATAATATCAAGTTCAATAAACTTAAGCATACGCTCAACAACGGTTAAACGAATACCTGAAAAACCTTGGCTTAATGCGTGTACTTTGGTGATTAGCATCAGCTTTGAAATCGGTTTAGCGATTGGCTCACCCACACCAACAGCGTGTGTGATCAATAAGTTCTTTTGTAAAAGGTTAGTTTCTTCTGGAGAAATTTGTGTATCACACAATGGGCCAAAGCCCGTATTGATACCATAAATGGCTTTATCTGAGGCAGCCATTTTGTCTACGTTTTGGCGGCTTTTATTAATTTTATCAATTGCTTCTTGGCAAAGCTCTGCCTGTAACGTACCGGCTGCAATAGCATTAACGCTATCTAACGTTAATTGGTCAACACCATACTTAAATGTCATTTATAACTCCTAAAGAACAGGATTAAGTTTTATTTAGATGGAGTCTAGCTTGCTCTAGTTGTTTTACAAATGCATAATTATCGTTATTCATTCCAGATTTATCGAACTTAAAGAAGAGCTATGCAAGTTCATGACGTAGACCTGCGCTTATTGCGCGTTTTTGTAGCAATTGTTGAGTGTGGCGGGCTTTCAGCCGCAGAGTCACGTTTGAATATTGGCCGCTCCACCATCAGTGCGCATTTATCAGATTTAGAAGTAAGGCTTGGTATTAAATTATGTAAACGTGGCCGCAGTGGTTTTGAAATAACAGACGCTGGCGCCATCACTTATCAGGCATCAATTGAACTGCTTCAGCAATGCGAAGCCTTTGCTAATACCGTAGCAAGCTCTAAAAACGAGTTATCGGGGCGTTTAAGTATTGCCATGATAGATACCATGGTCAGCGACCCACGTTGTGCCATTCCCCGCGTAATCGCAAAGTTAAAGGGCAAAGGTAAAAACATTCAGTTCGATATTAATGTGTGCGAGGCACGAGAGGTAGAAACCGCAGTAGCCAATGGCCGTTCATTAGTAGGAATTGGTGTTAGCCGCCATCATATTCGCGGGTTAGATTACACCGCCCTACACAATGAAACTAACTTTTTGTATTGCGCAGTCGGTCACCCATTATTTGAGTGTGAAGATAAACAAATAGATGAGCTCATTAAAGAAGCCGAAGTGATTACCAGTAACTACATGCGTGATAAAGAAAGCCGAAACGACGGTTTAAACTATCAAAATAGTGCTGTTGCTTATCATGATGAAGGTATTGCACATTTAATTTTATCGGGTGAGTTTATTGGTTATTTACCCGATCACTACGCACAGTTCTGGGTCGATAAAGGCATTTTTAAAGCTATTCAACCGAGTAAATATCACTACGATATTCCTGTGGTATTGATCACCTCAAAAACGAATGCCAGCTCGCCTTTAGCAAATGCCATGATTGACGAAATTAAGCGTTGTTATTCGGTTTAGCTTTAAACTTTTTTATTAAACTAAAAGCAATCAAAATCAGACCAAAAATACCAAGCAATATACGAGCTATGTTGCTTTTAAATAGCGCCTGTTCATAACTTTGAATCATTTTACCATTAAGTTTTAATTGATGGACTTTATACGCTTCGGCACTTTTATCATACGAAGCCAAAATATGAACGTTATCATTTAAGCTAATTGGTAAGTTAGTTGGTCTAAGGAATGTAGTCGTCTTCTCAGTACCAACAACTGTCATGAGTTTACATTTAAATTTGCCACAATTTCTATGTGAATCATAAAAGCGTTGTACTACGCCCTGCTCATCTATTAGTTGCTCTTTTATAGGCAAATCCAAAAAATAGGATGCGGCAATAATCTGTACTAACCCTATAAAAAATAAATAAGAAGATAAAAATTTTTTTTCTTCTTTTTTTGTGAATTGAGTTATTGGTGACTGGTGCGGCGTATTAAGCATTGAGCTGTGGTTCTTTGAGTTCTTTAATTAATACGAGGCTAAAGGCGATCAAAGCAAGGTTTGTAGTCACAGGATTAAACGCTTCGACTAACAGTGCGGGCTGTAAAACAGCAACAAACAGCATTAGCCCCACTAAAGCAGCTATGTTGAGAATATTGATTAAGATTGATCGATAGAAAATAAAAAACAGCACGGCAAATATAATTTCACCTATGCCAGCTGCCCGAGTAATGAGCATTGAAATTTCAGCATTAAAACCAAAACTTGCCGTCATTTGTTGTTCTAAGGGGGCTATGTGAAGAAGTTTTGGCATCAGCCCATGATAAAGCCAACTAAAGCTGATAATAAATCTAGCTATTTGAATCGTTGTTAAATGCTTCATTAGACACGTTTGTTTTGTGTGCTCTGATATTCAGAGCACACAGTAAAGCTTATAAGCTAGTAGGTTTACCGAAACGGTTCTCAGCTTCATCACCTGCTAAAAAGCCATTTTCGATTAACGCCCAAATACCACCAATCAGTGGAACTAAGCCAATCAGCACCCACCAACCTGATTTATTACGGTCGTGCCAGCGTTTAACTTGAACCGCAAGCGAAACCCACATAAGCGGGATATAAAAGATTAGTGTGATTACAGAGATTGCTGTTTCATTACCACCTGTTAATAATGCAACTACGAACATAAAAACAAATGAAGCTACAATAATACCTAAGAAAGAATACCAATAAGTCTTACGAGGAATACGTCCTTTAAAAGAAAATAAGATTTCTTTCATGCTTAAGGTAGTTGTTTCTGTTGACGCTGTAGCAAGGTTTGCTTCTGGTGCTTGATATACGTTTTCTGACACTGTCATTTCCTTTGATATGTGTTAAGCAAACTAACTAAACTTAGCCTGCTGATTTATATTGTTAAATTAGCTGAATATAGCGTGAATAAGATACCACAAAATGATTAAATATAGGTACTAAAAATTTCTGAAAGCTATAGAAAAGTAAGTATTAGCGCATAAAAAAGCACCCTTAGGTGCTTTTAATTAGTTCGGTTGTTGCCAATATTTGGCGTATAAATTTGGGTAAGTTTGTTTTAAAAACTTGGCCTTATCTTTAAAGCGTTTACCTTTTGGTTGCTCAAGGCCTGATGGTACAAAGGGTAATTCGTCATCATTACGCTCTTCGTAAAGCATACCGGCAATTAAATCGTACTCATCTAAATACGGGTAAGGCTGTTCGTTTAAATGATAAACAGGCGTACACTCAGCAATTGAGTCTGGGTTTTCAAGCGCTTTCAAAAAAGCCTGTTCACCACGTGAAATAAGCCAACATAAAAACTCAGAAAAACCATAATCGTCGTTACATCCGGCCATCACATATGCAGCGCCAAATAAATCCCAGGTATAAGCTTTACGCATACGTAGGTTAAACTGCTTATCGAACTCCATCAGCTGTTGGTCAGATAAATCAGTAAGCTTTGCTTTTAATACATTACAAACAGACTCAGGCTCGGCAGTTTTATCTTCGGCAGTCACGAGTTGCCAAAATTCACTTTCGCTTAAAACACTCATGATAAAATCTCTTTCACGCGCCCTACTTGACCATCATCAAGCTGTACTTTAATACCATGCGGGTGATTTGGTGATTTAGTTAAAATACGGGATACCACACCTTGAGTTAACTGACCTGTTCGTTGATCTTGTTTTAATACAATGTTGACTTCGCAGCCAATTGAAATTTGTGAACGCGTAGGCACTGCCATTGCTATATCTCTTTCAATAATTTTTGCCGATTATAGCCATTTGCAGCTGGCTTACCAAATTAAACCTGTTTGATTGGGCTGTTTTTAAGCAGCGCCTTTGGCAATATCTCATTTAAACGTTCAGTGATGGCTTCAGCTTTACCTTTTATTTGAAAGTCATAACCTTGGCCGTTGCCATCTAATATGACGGCTAAATAGTTATCAGCAACTTTCAGTTGCGTAATACGGCTTAATTCAACAGTCTTTTCTTGCTCGCCATAATAAACCTGCTTAACCGTTAAGCTCGTGTCTGTTGTCGTGAGTGTTTTACTCAGGGCTGTTTTGGCTGCAAATTTTTCTGTTGAGCGATAGGCTTGCACCATAAAAGCAATTGCAAATATAAAACCGGTAAAACTTGAAATAGGTAATGAGTCTGATTGCAAGCTGTACACACCTACACAAATAAATAACACAGCAAGAGCCAGGTTTAATCTAACCATCTGTTTAGGGTCTAAATTTAAGTACATTATTATTCCTTTAAAAATGAAATTGCTTTTACATTGATAGCTAAATCTTTTGCACTCAATTCTTTGATAATTAGACTGCTAATTAACTGGGTTTGCTCAGCGGTTATCGGCAGCTCTTTACAATAACAACTGACTTTTAGTGATTGCGGTAGCTTTTTTAGATCAGCAGTATGCGTTAACCATGAAAATTCGTGTACTTGTTCTTTTGCTAGTTCGCACGCTTGCGTTAAAGCAACTCGAATAACCTTATCTAGACGCTTTTCTGTTTTAGTCATGTTCTGCTTGTTGTTTTTTAAATTCTTCGTAACTGTCTTGCTGGCGTTTAACACACTCATGGTATTCTTTATCTGCCAAATAATTGCATTCACTTAAACGTGCTGATTGAATTTCATGATAACGGGCATCAGAGCTACACGCTGATAAAACCACAGCAAGCGTTGCAATCACGGCTAATTTTAAAGCGTTAAAAAACATTAAATTTCCTTCATGTAGTTATACATTGGTGCTGCAATTTCCTGTATATTGCGTGGGTTTAAATATTACAACCAAAGGGTTCTATATGATGTTGTCGCAGTTACAACAGCTGTTTCAGCGTATCGATAAAAGTAAAATTTTTCAATCATTTGTTATTGCTGTCATTGTTATTTCAGCACTAACTGTGGGGGCACACACCTATTCGTTACATCCAACAGTTGAGCTTGCCTTACATTGGATGGACTTAGGTATCACGGTATTCTTTTTAGTTGAACTGGTGATCCGCTTTATCGCAAGCCGAGGCTTTAAAGACTTTTTCAGCAAAGGTTGGAACATTTTCGATTTTATAATCGTGGTGGGTAGCCTTTACCCTGCAGCAGGCTCAACAATTTTTATCGCTCGATTACTGCGTATTTTCCGCGTATTGCGACTAGTGTCGATGATCCCAGAACTTAGACTGCTGGTTAACTCGCTTCTAAAAGCTATTCCGCAAATGGGCTATATCGCCCTGCTCATGTTCGTGATCTTCTATATTTATGCCGCCATGGGTAGCATGCTGTTTGCTGACATCAACCCAGTACTGTGGGGCGATGTGTCTATTTCGATGCTCACCCTATTCAGGATTGCCACGTTTGAGGATTGGACCGATGTTATGTATGAAACGATGGCTGTGTATGAGCTCAGCTGGATTTTTTATCTAACCTTCATCTTTTTAACAGCCTTTGTATTTTTAAACATGATGGTTGGTGCTATTTTAGAAGTTATGTCTGAAGAGCATCGTAACGCCCGTGAAGAGCAAACATCTGATGCCGACATGCCTGCAACTAAAGGGCAAATTGCTCAGCTGCAAGCTGAAATGGCCGAACTAAAACAACTACTGAAAGAAAAGCAGTAAGGTTTTTAGCTATTAGGCGCTAGGACCTAGACCCTAGCGCCTCCAATTTAAAACTTATAAATATCAAGCAGCTCTTTGCAATCTAACTGAACCTGAAAATTTACGATCCAACTCGATAATTTCTTCTTTTATAGCTTTCACTTTCTCTTGAGCAGCTGGATGCTCTAGTAAACCTAATTCAATAATGCTTGTGCATTTATTTATAAATGTTTCAGTTGAATTATTTTTCGGAATAAAAATTACATATGCAAACTCAGGCATCAAACTTGGTGTACAGCCACCTGGTTTAAGCAATATATTTTTAGGTATAGATTTATTAGTCGATAGAGTGTCAGTTAAATCAAAATCAACTTTAACGGTATTAGTCTCAGAGGCTTTTATTAGTTTTAAATTTGTGACCTTGATTAAGTGAACTGACTTAAATTTTTCGTAAAAGTTTTCTAATGAATACCCACAATTACAAGCAATAGCTGAAAATGATTCAAAGCTGAGTAATAAAAAAGCACCCGCCAAACAATTCTTAAAATGTCATTAAGCCCACCATTTAACCTCAAAGCACTTGTTTAAATTCATGGGTTACTCTCAAAATAAGCTTGATATCTGGCCTTCTGCTATTTTTGTATGACATATAAACAATTCAATAGGCATACCAATATACATACCTTGATGAGCTGATGAATCCAACACTTCTATAAATATATCAGCAGTTTCTCCATCAAAGAACTCTTTACCCTCTTCAAAAATAAGTCTACAGCTGGTATCAACACGGTTCAAATACGAAATTCGAGTGTAACAACCACTTCCAGTATATCTAAATGCATGAGGGGGGCGATCTAAGAATAAGAATGTAACTTTTGCTGTAATATTCATTACATATCATCCTCTCTTTTCTACCTTCCATGGCGGGTTTAAGCGGTTTTCTCCGGCCCAATACAATTTGATTTTATTCCCTGATGGGTCTTTTAGAATTGCTTCCGTCCATAAATAACGCTGTGCAGTAGGCGGCTGTTCAAAGCGAATGCCTTTTTCAACAAGGCTTGCATAGAGCTCATCGAGCTGCTCATGTTCAAAATAAATTACCGCACTATTATTATAATTACCGGTTTCTAATGACAGCGAAAATGTGGCATCACCATCAGGGCATTGAAAGCGTGCGTAATGCGGAGTATCTACTATCTGAATCATTCCCAATGTTAAGTAAAAAGCCACCGCTTCATTCATATCCTTTACAGGTAACGTCACCTGATTGAGATTCATTTGCTACTCCCATGTAATGATTTATTCGCTGCTTCAGCATATCGCGTTCATTGAATTAAGCAAAAGATAAGTGACGAAAGTAAAGTTAACGAGTTTCAAGGGGAAAGTTAGCGAGTTACGAGGGTAAAGTTTGCGAGATACAAGTTTGTAGGAGGCGTTTCAACGCCGAACATCTAAATTCACGGCTGAAGCCGTTCCTACGAGATTCATCGTAGGCGTGAAACTTGTTTCGCGCGTTTGTAAGTCGTGCTTTAGCGCGTAATTAGAAAAATGTTTAAAGTTTTGTCGCTATAAATTTCGACTTTCACGGCTGAAGCCGTTCCTACACGAGTTCCATGTGCAATATTGGAAATGGTTTGCCCATATCATCTAAAGGCGAGCGTGAGGCAATTTTAAAGCCCCTATGTTGATAAAATCCAACCGCAAGTAGGTTTTGCTCATTAACATCCACTTTGTTGGCAGCTAATTGCTCAACTGCATAGTTGAGTAGTGCTTTACCTATGCCCTTACCTCTTGCGGCATCTAAAATGAACAACATTTCTATTTTGCATTCATGTACGCCTATAAAGCCTAAAATTGCCTGATGCTCATCCTTAATGCACTTTAATGTCACATTCGGAAACGCTTGCTCGATAATAATTGGCTTAAAAAAAGCGATGTCGTCTTCTGTTATAAAATCATGGGTTGCTCGAACTGAGTTTTCCCATACAGCAAGTAGCTCTGGGTAATCTTCAGCGTTCACACTATCTATTTTCATTATTTGCCATTTTATAGGAGTTTTCGTGCTTTGTGTTCTCTAATCAAATAACAAAATGATTCGTTACACGCTTTAGTTATTTATTCCATTAAAGCATGCAAAGTATATGAAACAAAGAGTATTTTACACTTTAAACTTACCCACTAAATCATTTAGAGTTTTCGATAACAGGTTTAGTTTTTCACCATTGCCTCTGGCACTATGGGCAATTTCGCTTACATCATCAGCCGCATTTTTTATTTCAACAACATTGCGGTTAATGTCTTCTGCTACATGCTGTTGCTCTTCAGCTGCAGTGGCAATCTGTGTATTTAAATCGCTGATATTGACGATAGACGCAGTTATTTCGCTAAATTGCTGTTGTGCTGAATGGGCTAACTCCACTGTTTTGTTTGTGCGATCTAAGCTGGTTGTCATCTCTTTTGACACTTGATCAGACATCTTGCGCAACGTATCTAACTGACTTGCTATTTCTTCTGTCGATTCTGAGGTTCTTTGTGATAACGCACGCACCTCATCTGCGACAACTGCAAAACCTCGACCATGTTCACCCGCCCTCGCCGCTTCAATTGCTGCGTTTAAAGCTAACAAATTGGTTTGCTCTGCGATGCCTCTTATCACGCTTAATATCGACATGATATTTTCGCTTTCAGCGTCGAGTTGGTTTATATCTTTAGTTGCTTTGGTGATCACCTTAGATAGAGATACAACGCTATCAACCGTTTTAGATATAACACTTTGTCCAAGCTCAGAGGCCTGTTGTGTTTGCGATGCAAGTTCGGCTGCATTGGCACAACTGGCAGAGACTTCATTGGCTGTCGCTGCCATTTCATTAATCGCTGTGGCCGCCATTTCGAGGGCTTGTTGTTGCTGAGATGTTGAGCCAGATAATTGCGCCGCTTGTGATGACGTTTGCGCCGAGGTATCACTCACATTTTGCGCACACTCATTAATTTGCGTGACTAAATCAGAAATCAAATTCAAAAATAAATTAAAGCTGTTAGCCAGTTTGGCCGTTTCATCGCGTGTTTTAATCACTAAACGTTTAGTTAAGTCACCACCACCTTGCGATATTTCAGTTAGACCATCACTCACTTCAACAATAGGTGCAGAAATTAATTTAGAAATATAGCTAGCTACAAGAATGAATACAGCAATCAAGATTGCACTGATGACTAAAATAGTAATCGTCATTGCATTTGCGCCACTCATTACTTCAGATTTTTCCACTAAGCCTATAAATTTCCAGCCTAGTTTTTGCGAGGTGTAAATATTCGCTAAGTAATCTTTGCCATTAATGTCAATTTCAAATTGACCCTGATTATTTTCAGCGAGCTGTTTGTATTTTCCGTTATTGACTTGTGCTAGCTGCTTAAACCTGTAATCAGCATTTTTTACGTCAACGAGTACATTGCCACTATCTTCAATCAACATTAAATAGCCAGTTTCACCAAGTTTAATGTTCGCAATAATATCGGTAAGACCCTGCAAGGATACATCCATGCCCTGCACACCAATAAGCTCTCCTGCTTGTTTAATCGCTTTAACAGTAGAAACAATTACCATGTCATCTGCTGCCCAATAATAGGCATTGGTTCTTACCGTTTTACCATTTGCTGCTTTGCCAGTTTCGTACCAAGGCCTTACTCTTGGGTCATAATTCGCTGTGACTTCACCCTCTGGCCATTGAATATAACCACCTTGCTCATTCCCCATGTAGATATAAGCAAGTCCCGGATGGGTGGCACCAAAGTGATCAAATAAACGAAAGGCGTTTTTTTCGATGTTACTACCACTTAGATGATCAAGCTTTTCTGCACTAGGTGATTGCATATGGGTTTTAACACCTTGCTTGGCGTCTAAGATAGCGGAATGGGATGCAAGATAATTGACGTTTTTCTCTATTTCAGCAAAAAACATACTGATACCGTTATCAACTTGTTTCGCTTCTCTTTGACTAAGCTCAGCGAAACTATCGAGGGCTTGTTGTCTTGTTTGTGTAATTACAAGCACAGCAATAATGATCAACGGCAGCGCAATTGCTGACGCAAAGGCGAGTTTTAATTTTTTTGAAATGTTCATAGCCAACTTCCAACTAAGCACTTAAGAAAATATAGTGAGGCCTTGGAAGTTCAGCAAATAATTAAGTGTTTATTTTTATGGGGCAAAGCAAGCTTGACCACATAAAGTTAACGTGAAATTTATACCCCTTATGCTTGCTTTTACTCAAAACTTACCTGTTAAAAATATGACATTTAGTTGACAGACACGTGGAATGTACTAACTTTAGTTTTAGTAATTAACATGCTTTTAACAAAGTATTGCTAGATACTTTCCAACCAATTGGCAGCATTTGCTGGATGCAAATTAGCTGCCTATTCCTACTTCATGTTTAAGCATATAGCAAAGTAAAGCTTGGGCATCAGGGTGTTTATCTGCTTTTAACCCTGTTAAAACACCTTGTTGATCCGCCGCCGACTTATGCTGGCCTAACTTCTCTTTTGCCTGAATTGAGTCAAGTTCGATTTTAATACCCACTATGCCACGCAGTAATTTGGCTTGATAATCAGCTGGCAACAAACTGGTGTCGTTTAAAATACTTGGCTCGTATTGGCTAATTAACTCATTTAGGCAGGCTAAGGTGTTGTCATCATCAAGGTATTCTATTATGCCTTGGGCATGCACCGCAGCGTAGTTCCAGGTCGATACAGCTGGCTTCTCACTATACCAAGTGGGTGAAATATAACTATGTGGGCCATTAAAAACCACTAATACACGGGTATCTTGCAAGCTTTTGCCATGACGATTAGCCCGTGACACATGACCATATAAGGTACCAAACTCGCCCTCATCGGGTTTATACACTAATGGTAGATGGGTTGCCTCAAACTCACTATCAACCATTAATGCAAAGCTGTAGGTTTTGATAAACTGCGATACTCGCTCTGGTGTCATTTTCCACTTGTTGGGTGTGTGCATGCTTTTCTCAATTTTTTAAAAATTGCTCCGATTGCTTGAATCTAACATTGTAATTGATCAAGAGTTTTCTACTAGCCTTTAGCCACGACTTAAATCACAAATAATGTTATGTCCTTTAACCAATTCGAAAAAACTAACAAATCAAAAGGCCTTTTAACTGCACACCTAATAAATGATAATAATTTACATTACCATTTATTAAGTGATATATTCCCACTAATCGGTACAGGGTGTTGCGGATTTTAATTAATTGGAGACTGAAGAAAAACTCTTCTTGTCTCTTGGTTACTAAATCAATGTTAAAGGATATACACAATGGAAATTTTTAAACTGCCGCAATATCTATGGATTAATGATTCCAACTATCTAAAGAGAAAAACCTCCGTTTTGCTGGGGATATCATAAGCCCACTCCATGATTTTCCACTCGTCATGACTTTCAACATGACACAACAATAGCCTAAACATAGGCCTCACTACTTATAGACGTAATAGGACTACGGATAAAAAATGACAAAGACTAACTACTTTAAACTCACGCCTGTCGCACTTTCTTGTTTAGCGATATTTAGTCAATCTTTACAGGCTGAGCAAAAAAAGCATCACGATATGGAAGTACTCACAGTCGTGGGTGAACAAAACAATGCTCAAAGCTATAAAGTTGAGCAAATGAGTACCGCAACGGGTTTAGAGTTATCATTTCTTGAAACACCACAATCAACCACAGTCGTGACTGAGCAAGCGATAAAAGATCAACAACTAAACTCTGTTATTGAAGTGATGAACAGCGTAGCGGGGATTAATACCCGCCCTTCTGACAACGACCGATACTCAATCAGTGCCCGCGGTATTGGCGTAAGTAGTATTTTGTATGACGGTGTGGCGACAACCTACGATACACGCTTTAACTATGGTGACAACTTAATGGATAGCGCAATTTATCAGCGCATAGAAGTTGTTCGCGGAGCAACTGGTTTGATGTTAGGTGCGGGCAGTCCATCGGCAGCTATCAATTTAGTGCGTAAGCGTCCGACAGAACAATTTCAAGCAAACGTAAGTCTAAGTATTGGTTCATGGCAACAGTTACGCGGTATTGTTGACTTATCGGGAGGCTTGAATCAAGACGCAAGCGTTCGAGGTCGAGTCGTCATAGCATATCAAGATCGCGAAAGTTATCAGCATCGTTACGAGCAACAAAGACAAACCCTTTACGGTATTATTGAAGCAGATTTAGGGCGTGACACATTACTAACCTTAGGAACTGATTATCAAGATACCAAGCCTGAAGGCTCAATGTCTGGTGGATTACCGCTATTTGACAACCAAGGTAATAGAACTAATTACAGTCACCACACATCAACTGCTCCTCGCTGGGCATCATCTAAAACCAAAGCGTTGAACAGCTTTGCCACGATTGAACATAACTTTAGTGATGACTGGCAAGTTAAAGCGAGCTACATCTATGGCGATAACGATTTAGAATATGATGTGTTATGGCCAACGGGTAACCCAGACCCAATAACCAATGAAGGAATGATACCTGGCTCACTGGCATTTATTGATGGCAATCGCACTCAACATACATACGACTTAAAATTATCGGGCCGTTTTATGTTACTCGATCGTTCTCAACAAGTTCTAATTGGTGTAAATCAGCAGAAACAAGAGTTTGCCAACCCATATTATGGCTCTTTAAATGAAGCACCGCCTTTGGGTGATTTTAGAGATAAAAACTTTACTTATCCCACCCCTCAATGGAGTGATGAAATCTTGTATGGCTCATGGGGAGAAACAAAGCAACAAGCAATATATCTTGCTTCTGATATTGAAGTAACTGACGCGCTTTCAATGGTTATAGGCGGACGGATTGATATTTGGGAAACTGAGCAAGACAATTTCGGAACCGTTCATAATTACGAAGTTGATAATGAATTTACCAGTTACATTGGCGCTACCTATACTGTTGGGCAAAATGTATCTTTGTATGCTAACTACACCGATATTTTCACACCACAAAGTAGAGTTCAATCCGATGGCAGCTACCTAGATCCTGTTAAGGGAAAAAACTACGAAGCAGGTGTTAAAGCAAGCCTATTTGAAGAAGCGCTAGACACCTCATTTTCAGTGTTTGAGATCCGTCAAGATAATGTTGGCGAAGCAACAGGAGAAACATTACCTGGTACTACTGTGCCTATTTACCGTGGTATTGATGGCACCAAAACGCAAGGATTCGAATTTGAAGCAAATGGTTCAATTAATGAGCATTGGAATGTTTATTTTGGATATAGCCAATTTGAAACAAAAGACCCTGATGGAGAAAAGATAACGACCACTAGCCCAAAACACCAAGTAAAGCTTTTCAGTACTTATGAATTAAATAATATACTAAGTGGTCTACAATTGGGAGCTGGTTTTAATTGGCAAAGTGAAATCAATAGAAATGTCACTAAGCCTGATAGAAGTTCAGTTGAGGTTAGTCAGCAAAGTTATGCGCTTTTTCGACTAATGGCAAGATACAACGTAAACGAACAACTTACATTGCGCGCTAATTTAGAGAACGCATTTGATAAACGTTATTACAGCCAAATTGGGTTTTATAACCAGTATCAATATGGCGCACCGAGAAACTTTAGTATCACTGCTCAATATCGTTTTTAATAACATACACGAGTAATAACTAAATTCGCCTCTATATACGAGGCGAATTTAGAAACAGAGTAAAAATCAGCTGAGTTTTCAACAGAAGCTCTGAGTTAGTAGAATAAGGTTTTATACCCAAGTAAAACCAGTTCTAGCCATCGACAATAATACGTAACATGCGACGCAGTGGCTCAGCAGCACCCCATAACAGTTGGTCACCAACCGTAAACGCACTGATATACTCTGGGCCCATCGCTAATTTACGAATACGACCTACCGGAATAGACAGCGTGCCAGTTACTTTTACAGGCGTTAAGTCTGTAGCGGTAATGTCACGATCATTCGGGATCACTTTGACCCACTCATTGTGAGAAGCAAGAATTTCTTCAATTTGCTCAACGCTAATGTCTTTGCGCAGCTTAATTGTCATTGCTTGTGAGTGACAACGCATTGCACCAATGCGAACACATAAGCCATCAACAGGGATAGGTTGTTCACTGCTGCCTAAAATCTTGTTCGCTTCAACTTGCGCTTTCCACTCTTCTTTACTTTGACCGCTTGGCATTGGTACATCAATCCAAGGGATAAGGCTACCGGCTAGAGGCACTCCAAACTGGTCTTGTGGTAAATCGCTTGAGGCAATTTTTTCGGTGACTAACTTATCAATCTCAAGAATCGCAGCATTTGGATCTGCCAGTTTGTCTGCCACTGTTTCGTGAATTGCACCCATTTGCGCAATTAACTCTTTCATGTTGCGTGCGCCTGCACCAGAAGCCGCTTGATATGTCATTGGGCTGACCCATTCAATCAAGTCTTGTTCAAATAAACCGCCTAGGGCTAATAGCATAAGTGATACGGTACAGTTTCCGCCCACATAGGTTTTAACACCTTGCTCTAAACCCGCACTGATAACGTCTTTGTTTACTGGGTCTAGCACAATAATACTGTCGTCACTCATACGCAATGCCGATGCCGCATCAATCCAATAACCTTGCCAACCTGATTCACGTAATTGCGGGTAAACGGCTTTGGTATAGTCACCGCCTTGGCAAGTGACAATAATATCCATCTTCGCAAGCTCAGCGATATCATTGGCATCTAAAAGCGGTTTAGCTGGGCCAGCAAGATCAGGGCCTAATTGACCGGTTTGTGAGGTGGTGAAAAAAGTCGTGTCGATATTAGAAAAATCATTTTCTTGCTGCATACGTTCTAATAACACAGAGCCAACCATGCCCCGCCAACCGACTAATCCTACTTTTTTCATTGTTTGTTCCACTGTTTGATTCATTCAAATTACCTAAACTGTTAAAAATTAAAGTCCATTGCGTGAGAATTTAATTTTTACAGGAGTAATCTAGCATTGCGGTCCAAGCAAAACCAGCGCAAACCGAGTAACATCAAAATTTTTCATCTTAGCATCGGACAAGCGTCTGGTAGTACTATGTTTAGCGCGCCAGCATGCACTTTAAAATGCTGTTGTTTTGAGCTGATTGGCTCGCCATCTAAGTTTATTGGCATTTCTGTTTGTGTTTGCCATTCAAGCCAAGGCACTTGATAGCGTTTTACCCACCGTTGTGAAAAGTTAGGGTAATTGCTGAGCTCTTCAATAACCGCTGGTACATCTGAGATTGCAAATGATGTAAACGCCACTAAATCAACCAAGCCATCATTTATGTACGCATGGGGCGCAAGAGGCTGACCGCCACCCGCTTGGCGGCCATTACATACGGCAGCGGCAATAATATCGCCCGAAGTACGTTCACCATCAGGCAGCGTTAACTCGCCACTGTAAGGTACAAAACTCAGCGCTTGTACAAGACCAGCCAAGGTATACGCCCCACCACCGAGTAAGTTTTTCAATGCAGGCGGTGTGGTTGCGGTAATTTTTGCCCCAAAGCCAGCACTGGCTACGTTTACAAAATAACGCTTATCAACCTCTACCGTATCAATTGCATGCGACTTACCTTGTGCGGCAAGTTTCAGTGCTGGCAAGTACCCGTGAGGAATATTAGCGGCTGTAGCAAAATCATTCGCCGTGCCCATAGGTAAAATAGCAAGCTCTAAACGTTGTGACTTTTCCAGTTTCATTAATGCATTAACGGCTTCATTAACGGTGCCATCGCCACCAGCTACGACAACACGCTTTACACCCTCTGTGACGGCTTCATTAATAAAGCGCTCAATGTCACCGCCTTCATAAGTAACACGCACTGCAAGTGGCTGACGAGTTCGAAATTGACCGATGGCATCACGGAGCTGCTCATCAGCCGCTTTTTTACCATTTATAATTAACCGTAAGTCCATTTTTATACCATTCCGCTTAAATATCTGATCTAATATAGGCTATATAAAATCACCGGCTAATAACATTGAATTCAAACATATCTGAACAGCTTTTAGCGCTTTCTCGTAAAGAACCAAACGCACGAAAACGCATGCGATTGCTCGCAGTGTCTTTATTTTATGAGGGTAATAGCCGAACCGATATTGCAAAACGTCTAAACACTGCAAGAAGTAGTGTGAATAAATGGGTTTCTAGTTACCTA
>NZ_JACSOG010000051.1:0-24150 GCF_014349195.1 Pseudoalteromonas sp. BZK2
ACGTTTGAGATACTTTTGCGTCTCAAGGGCTGTGCATTCTACGCAAGCCGTTATTTTTGTCAACACTTAATTTTGAGAAAAGTTTATTTTTTCAAAACTTAGTCTTACTTGACTCAACCAACTCGTCGTTTTGCTTTTTTGTAAGCAGTCCGCCGTGTCGGTGGATGCGCATTATAGGGATGCAGCGAATTAACGCAAGCACTTTTTTGAGAAAACTTTAAAAAAACTGCCTTTTGTATCCTTTTTAGTCTAAACACCACAAAAGAGAAACTTTATTAACGCTTCAGTAACTTTTTAACCGTATTTAAGGCCATAAAAGTACAAGACTCTAAAAACAAAAAGGCCCAGCAATATAGCTGGGCCTTTAAATTGTTCGCATTTTAGGTGTTAAGCAATGCCGTATTGATCACGGTATGCTTTTACTGCAGCTAAATGCTCATCCATTGTACCTTTGGCTTCTAGGTAACTAATTAAGTCAGCTAGTTTTACAATAGAGATAACTTTAGTGCCAAAGTCTCGCTCGACTTCTTGAATAGCAGATAACTCAGCTTTACCTTTCTCTTGGCGGTCAAGTGCAATTAAAACACCACTTAAGTCCGCACCATTATCTGCAATGATTTCCATAGACTCACGAATAGCTGTACCTGCAGTGATCACGTCATCAACTAACATGATCTTACCTTTAAGTTCAGAACCTACTAATGTACCACCTTCACCGTGTGCTTTTTTCTCTTTACGGTTAAAACAATATGGTACATCTTTGTCGTGATGATCTGCTAAAGCAACCGCTGTTGTTGTTGCGATTGGAATACCTTTATAAGCAGGGCCGAATAATACATCGTAATCAATGCCCGCATCTTCAAGTGCTGCAGCGTAAAAGCGACCCAAGCGTGCAAGGTCACGACCGGTATTGAATAAACCAGCATTGAAAAAGTAAGGACTAGTGCGGCCAGACTTTAAAGTAAACTCACCAAATTTAAGCACCTGCTTTTCAAGTGCGAATTCAATAAACTCTTTTTGATAATCTTTCATAACTAATAAACCTACTTCTTTATCAAGCTAATGCTTGCTTTTGAACGTCGATAATTTCACGAATTGAGTGCTTAGCTAATGTAAGTAGCTCATCAAGTTCGTCGAATGAGAAAGGTTCGCCTTCAGCTGTGCCTTGGATTTCGATGATTTTGCCAGTTTCGGTCAAGATCACGTTCATATCTGTTTCGGCTTCAGAATCTTCTAGGTACTCAAGGTCACTAATTGGTTGACCTTTATATACACCAACTGAAATTGCCGCAATCATATGCTTAAGTGGGTTTGAATTGATCATACCTTTACTACGCATGTAAGTAAGCGCATCAACTAATGCAACACATGCACCACTGATTGATGCCGTACGTGTACCGCCATCTGCTTGAATTACATCACAATCGATAGTAATGGTGTTTTCACCTAACGCCTTTAAGTCAACCGCAGCACGAAGTGCACGTGCGATTAAGCGTTGAATTTCCATAGTACGACCGCCTTGCTTACCGCGCGATGCTTCACGACCATTACGAGTATGTGTTGAACGAGGTAACATACCGTATTCAGCCGTAACCCAACCTTTACCTTGGCCTTTCATAAAGCGTGGTACACCAGCTTCAACAGTTGCTGTACACAAAACTTTAGTATTTCCAAACTCTACTAATACTGACCCTTCAGCATGCATAGTGTAATTACGTGTGAATGTAACCGGTCTAATTTGGTTAGGTGTTCTTTCGCTTGGACGCATTAACGATCCCCTTAATTCTGAATTTGCCACATTATAAGTCGATGTGGTGCTAGATGCCATGTTCATTTACATAATTAACTGCATCAGAAAAGCACATTTCAGAAAATTTACGCTAGAGGTTAAAAGCTGATTCGGTATAATCAGTCAACTTTGTAAATTTAATAACACTAGGAAATCATCCATGATCCACAGCATGACAGCTTATGCGCGCCGCGAAATTAAAGGCGAATGGGGCACTGGCACTTGGGAAATTCGTTCAGTAAACCAACGTTACCTTGAAACTTTTATCCGCGCACCTGAGCAATTTCGTGGCATGGAACCGGTTATTCGTGAGCGTTTACGTAAACATTTACAACGCGGTAAAGTTGAAGTTTTCTTAAAGTTTGCTGCAAATCCAGCGCATGTTGGTGAGTTAACGATTAACGAATCACTCGCTGAACAATTAATTAAAAGCGCACAATGGGTGCAAAACCAAAGCAATGGTGACATCAACCCAGTTGATATTTTACGTTGGCCTGGCGTGATGGAAGCCGAAGAGCTCGATATGGATAGCGTAAACACTGCGCTAATTGCAGGCTTCGATGAAGTGATTGAAGATTTTAAACAAGCCCGCGGCGATGAAGGTGCAAACTTACAAGAAATGATAGCAACTCGCCTTGATGCAATTTTAGAGCAAGTAACTATTGTTGAAGGCCACTTACCAGAAATCGCTAAATGGCAGCGCGAAAAACTAAACCAAAAGCTAGAAGAACTAAAAACAGACATCGATGAGTCTCGCCTTGAGCAAGAGCTTATTTACCTTGCGCAAAAGCAAGATGTTGCTGAAGAACTTGACCGCTTAAAGTCGCATGTTAAAGAAACCAAAAAAATCTTAACTAAAGGCGGCGCATGTGGCCGACGCCTAGACTTTATGATGCAAGAGTTTAACCGTGAAGCAAACACATTAGCGTCAAAGTCTATCAACAGTGACATCACAAACGCTGCGGTAGAACTAAAAGTGTTAATCGAGCAAATGCGCGAACAAATTCAGAATATTGAATAAGCACGCTTTACAGTTTTTTATAAGACCCAGCACCTGCTGGGTCTTTTGTTTTTGAAAAGTCAAAAAGCAGGCAAACTTGAGCACTTTTAGCGAAATAAAGTACAATAGTTCAATTAAAGGCTTGGATTAGCGATAGTCCGAGCCTGTTTATTTTTTATTAGAGACAGATCATGGCGCAAACTCGCGGAAATTTATTTATCTTGTCAGCTCCATCAGGGGCTGGTAAATCAAGCTTAATTAGTGCTTTATTAGAGAAACACAACGATATGAAGGTATCGGTTTCGCACACAACTCGCTCACCTCGTCCGGGTGAAGAAAACGGTGTGCACTATCACTTTGTTTCTGTGGATGAGTTCAAAGCGCTAATTGAGAAAAATGACTTTTTTGAATGGGCGCAAGTGTTTGATAACTACTATGGTACGTCTAAGCAAGCAATCGAAAGCCAACTTGAAGCAGGTATTGACGTATTTTTAGATATCGATTGGCAAGGTGCTCAGCAAATCCGCAAATTAGTTGATGATGTTGAGACTATCTTTATTCTTCCACCATCAAAAGAAGAACTTGAATCGCGCTTAAATAACCGTGGTCAAGACTCTGCTGAGGTGATCGCAGGAAGAATGGCAAAAGCACAATCAGAAACATCACACTATAATGAGTATGATTATGTTGTTGTTAATGATGACTTTGATACTGCGCTTACAGAAATCGAAACGATCGTTATGGCTAAACGTTTATCGTTAAAAAGCCAAGCTGTGCGCCATCAGGCGTTATTAGAGAACTTACTTAAGTAATACTTTTTTAAGAATAAGATAAAAATTAACCACAAGCTATTGGCGAATTTAACTTGGTACAGTAAACTACGCCTTTGCTTAAGAATTTATTTGGAGTGCTAAGATGGCTCGCGTAACTGTTGAAGATGCAGTAGATGCAATTGGTAATCGTTTTGACTTAATTTTAGTTGCGGCTCGTCGTGCCCGCCAAATCGCGGTTGGTGGTAAAGATCCACTCGTTGATGCTGAAAATGACAAACCAACGGTTATTGCTTTACGTGAAATTGAGAAAGGGTTAGTAGATAGCTCTTCTATGGACTTAATTGATCGTGAAGAACAACAACATCAAGAAGCAGCAGAAATGGCTGCTGTGGCTGCTATCGTAGGTGGCAACCAGTAATCAAGCTCCCCGCTTTGATTTAGCTATACGGCTAGTATTTCTACACTAGCCGTTGGCAAGCCCTTCTTTTCATCGTATATTCTATTCATACCGTTACCGATTTACTTCATTTGCGCATTGGAGTGTGACTTTGTATCTATTCGAAGGCCTCAAAAAGAAAATATCCGAATACTTACCACCCGCTGAGATTGAGCTGGTACAAAAAGCATACGTGGTCGCTCGCGAAGCCCACGAAGGCCAAACACGCTCAAGTGGCGAGCCTTATATCACCCACCCTGTCGAAGTGACACAAATACTTGCCGGCATGCACTTAGACCACGAAACGCTGATGGCTGCCCTGATGCATGACGTGATTGAAGACACTGACTTTAGCCAACAAGACTTAGCTGAAATTTTTGGCGACACCGTTGCCGAGCTTGTTGAAGGGGTGAGTAAGCTAGATAAACTCAGCTTTAAAGATAAAAAAGAATTCCAAGCCGAAAACTACCGCAAAATGATCATGGCGATGACGCAAGATATTCGCGTGATCTTAATTAAATTGGCTGACCGTACTCACAACATGCGTACTTTAGGCGCACTGCGCCCTGACAAACGCCGTCGCATTGCCCGTGAAACCCTAGAGATTTACGCACCAATTGCGAACCGCCTTGGTATTCACGATATTAAAAATGAATTAGAAGATTTAGGCTTTCAAGCGTTATACCCGATGCGCCATCGCGCATTAAGATCAGAAGTAGTCAAAGCACGTGGTAACCGTAAAGAAGTTATCAGTAATATTAAAACTGAAATTGAAGCGCGTTTAGAAGAGTCTGGCATCGAAGCAACTATATCTGGCCGCGAAAAACACCTTTATAGCATTTACAAAAAAATGCTTAATAAAGAGCTGTCGTTTAACGAAGTGATGGATATCTACGCGTTTCGTATCAATGTTGATAATATGGATACCTGTTATCGCGTATTAGGTGTTGCGCATAACCTTTACAAGCCAATCGAAACTCGCTTTAAAGATTATATTGCTGTACCAAAAACTAACGGCTATCAGTCGCTTCATACCTCATTAGTTGGCCCTCATGGTATTCCTGTTGAGATTCAAATTCGTACCCACGATATGGATCATATGGCAGATAAAGGGGTCGCTGCTCACTGGATGTATAAAAAAGCCGGTGATAATGCAGGCCACACAGCACAACAACGTGCTCGCCAATGGATGCAAAGCTTACTGGAACTTCAGCAAAGCGCTGGTTCGTCTTTTGAGTTTGTTGAAAACGTTAAAACAGAGCTATTCCCTGAAGAGATCTATGTTTTCACGCCAGATGGCCGTATCGTTGAGCTACCCATGGGTGCGACAGCAGTCGACTTTGCTTATGCAGTTCATACTGATGTAGGTAATACCTGTGTGGGGGCACGCGTTAACCGTAAACCTCACCCACTCAGCAAAGCGCTTGATACAGGGCAAACGGTCGAAATCATCACCAGCTCTGGAGCACACCCTAATGCAACTTGGTTAAACTTCGTTGTAACAGGTAAAGCACGTTTAGGTATTCGCAATTACCTGAAGAGCCAACAGCATGAAGAAGCCATGCTGCTCGGTCGACGTTTACTAGACTCAGCACTTGGTGAAACCAAACTGGATGATATTCCAGATGAAAACATTCGCCGTGTACTTCAAGAACATGAACTAAATACCGTCCTTGAGCTACTAGTCGAAATAGGCTCTGGTAATCTCATGAGTGTGCTTATTGCAAAACGCTTGATGCAAGTTGATGCAGACGACCTAGACGACCTTGCACAAAAAGCAAAAGCGACCATCATAGGTACTGAAGGCATGTTAGTTAATTACTCTAAATGCTGCCGCCCAGTCCCTGGTGATGCAATTACAGCTTATATCAGCCAAGGTAAAGGCCTTACGGTTCACCGCCAAGAATGTAAAAATATTCGTGGTTGGGAAAAAGAGCGCTCAAAATACCTCGTTGTAAAATGGGACGATAACCCAGAGAAAGAATATATTGCGGCCCTTCGTATTGAGATTATTAATCACCAAGGTGCGCTGGCTAAATTAACCAATGTTGTTGCCTCAACCCAAGCCAATATTGTTGAAATAGCGACTGACGAAAAAGAAAGTAATTTATACATGATAGATTTAGGCATCACGGTTAAAAACCGCGTTCATGTTGCTAACATTATGCGCCGCATTCGCGTTATGCCTGATGTGCAAAGAGTCTATCGTAAAAAGTAACAAGGATAATCATGAACAAATCTTTTATTTCTACTGATAATGCGCCTGCAGCTATCGGTACTTACAGCCAAGCAGTTAAAGTAGGCACGGCTGTTTATTTATCAGGTCAAATTCCACTTGTACCAGAAACAATGGAAGTGATCTCTGAAGACTTTACTGAGCAAACTCACCAAGTATTCAAAAACCTAACAGCTGTTTGCCAAGCTGCGGGTGGTCAAATTCAAGACATGGTAAAAGTGAATATCTTTTTAACTGACTTATCTAACTTTGCGATTGTTAACGAAGTGATGAGCCAGTACTTTAAGCAACCATACCCTGCACGTGCCGCAATTGGCGTACGTGCGCTCCCAAAAGGCGTGCAAGTTGAAATTGACGGTATCATGGAGCTACCTTCAACAAACTAATCAGCCCTGCCAGCAACGCAAAGTTGCTGGCACTTTTTTAGAAAAAGTTATTACTTCCCTCACCCGAAATTCTTGACTCATTAGCAAATCTCTAGCACTCTGTTGTTATAACAAGTAAAACCTTTAGCTAATGTAGTAAAAAAGGATCTCCAGGTGTTTAAGCTCGCCCACAACGGCAACGTTTTATTAGATGTTCATGAAAACTCACCTCCTAGTGCTGCGTTTATTATCGAAGCATTAGAAAAGTCACCATTTTGCGAATGCAGAGTGGATCATGAAGCTATCAATAATTTCTTCAAAAGCGATTCAAATGAGCGCATGCTTGTTGTTGCCTCTAAACATGATGCGAACCTAGTTGTCACCTTGAGTGATGATAAAATGCTGGCCACAGGCGAGCTTACTCTTGCTGAAGGCGGCAAAGTTATGACGCTTGATGAAGCTAAAAAGGAGCTTATCAGAGCGGGCGTTGCTCGCGGATACAAACAAGCTTTCTTGGAACAGCTATTACAACAACAGTTTGAGTTACCAGCAGGAGAAGTCGCTAAAGGCGTGCTAGCAAAAGGTCGCTTACCTATCGATGGCCAACCATCAAAACTAGTTTCTCAAGTTGAAACGCTCAAAGATCGCTTAAAAAAACCCAAATTGCGTGAAGATGGTACTGTCGATATGCGTGATTTTGGCAAGCTTGCCAGTGTCGAACCCGGCGTATTACTTATCAAGCAAATCCCTGCGACTCCGGGTAAAGAAGGCTTTACTGTTACCGGTGATGTATTACCAGCCAAGCCTGGTGAAAGTAACACTCTAGTTGCTGGTGAAGGTACCGAAATATCTAAAAATAATCCGCTTGAACTTATTTCAGCCATTGCAGGTGTTCCTGTAGATATCGCGAATGGCATGCGTGTTGATGATATTTTTACCATTGCCGATGTCAACGTAAAAACCGGCCATGTAGATTTTGAAGGTAGCGTCATTGTAACTCATAATGTTGAGCCGGGAATGCGTATTAATGCCAAAGGCGATATAACAGTTATGGGCACTGTAGAGTCTGGTCATTTATCTGCAGCTGGGGATATCACCATAAAACAAGGCGTAATTGGCCACCAACTCGAAGATAAAAAGTTATCATGTAATATCATCAGCCAAGGCGACATTCACTTATCACATGGTCAATACAGCTACCTTGAAGCAAACAATATCCTCATCGACCGACAAGCCAGCCATTGTGTAATGAAAGCCACTAAATTGTTGCAAGTCGGCCAAGAAGATAACCCCCAAGGAAAACTATTTGGCGGTGAAATTTTAGATGCTCAAATAGTTATTGCTGGCGAAATTGGCAATGAATCAGGCGCGAAGATGGTGATTAACTTAGCGGCTTCAGGTGCTGATGTAACAGCACAAACAGACCAATGCTTCAAAGATTTAGCACAAACAGATTCGCAACTTGATACCTTACAAGCGGCTATCGAAAAAGCGGATTTAGTAAAAGATGCAGAAAAGAAAAAAACTCTTCTGGCCAAAATAGGGGCCACACAAATGCACTATTGCGAGCAAGCTGAAATGCTTGAGAAAAAACTATCAAGTTTAGAGCATCATTTGCATGATTTACTTGAAGATGCGCAATTAGTCGTTAACAAAACATTGCACTCAGGGGTAGAAATACATATTTTTGAAAAAGTGCTACGTACAAACCGTAAGTACCCCCCTTGCAAGGTTAAGCTTGAAGAGAACAAGGTTGAGGTGGAGTTTAAAACCAGTTAATAAAAAAGAGGCTTTAAGCCTCTTTTTACCAGGGTCATTAATCTTAACTTAGAGAATTCCTTCCACTTGCTGTTTTAGCTGTTCAGGCCAAACACCAACTTGTACTTGCCCGATATGCTGTTTTTGTAACAGCAACATAGCGAGTCGTGATTGACCAATCCCACCACCAATTGTTTGCGGGAACTGCTTCGCAAGTAGCTGTTTATGCCAATCAAACTCTAAACGAGCTTGGTCGCCTGTAATCGCTAATTGAGTAGCTAATGCATCAGGACTTACACGAATGCCCATTGAAGAGATTTCAAAGGCATCTTCTAGCACCGGGTTCCAAACTAAAATATCACCGTTTAAGCCAGCAAATTTACTACAGGTTTGGGTTGACCAATCATCATAATCCGGTGCTCGTACGTCATGAATTTTGCCATCGGCAAGTGTGCCGCCTATACCAATTAAAAATACCGCACCGTATTCTTGTGCTACCGCTTTTTCACGTTGTTTTGCAGTAAAGTCAGGATACATCTGACGTAACTGTTCACTGTGTACAAAGGTGATTTGCTCTGGCAAAAATGGCGTTAAATCAAACTCGCTTGATACAAAGCGTTCGGTTGCTTTAATAGCCTGATAAAGTGATGTTACGGTTTCTTTTAGCTTGTCTAAGGTGCGCTCAGTACTCTCGCAAATTACTTTTTCCCAATCCCATTGGTCAACATACACCGAGTGAATTGGGCTTAAAGATTCTTCATCTGGGCGAAGCGCCTTCATATGCGTATAGAGCCCCTCACCTACCGAAAAATCGTAATCAGCCAAGGTTTTGCGTTTCCATTTAGCTAAAGAGTGCACTACTTCAAATTGGCTACCCGGAATTGTTTTCACTGCTACCGATACAGCATTTTCAGTACCGCTTAAGTTATCTTGAATACCATCGCCTACTTTTGCCAAGATCGGCGCTTGTACCTCAACTAATCCTAATTGTTGTTCTAATTGGCTTGAAAAAAACTGTTTTACTTTACTAATTTGCTGCTGTTGCTGCAGGTAGTGTGAACTCATAATAATTGGCCTCATTCCCAGTTATTGTTACTTGCTTGATTAGAGAAGCCCGCTGCTTGGCCCCTCCTGTTAAAACAATCCTCAACTAAACAAAGATAATTTTCAATAACCCGCAATAAAAAGAACTTAACATTGAAATTTTCATAAAAATAATGCTATAAATTTTACTGATTCAATAATTAACACTAATAAATACCATGGAAAATTATCAAATCGATAATCTCGATAAAAACATCCTTAACGCGTTAATGGAAAATGCGCGAACAGCGTATGCAGAACTTGCTAAACGCTTTGCAGTAAGTGCCGGAACTATTCATGTTCGAGTCGAAAAGATGAAACAAGCGGGAATTATTACAGGCACCCAAGTCAGTGTTGATGCCAAACAGCTTGGTTACGATGTTTGCTGTTTTATTGGTATTAACCTCAACAATGCCCGTGATTACCCACAAACGTTACTGCATTTAAAAGAGCTAGAAGAAGTCGTAGAAGCCTATTACACCACGGGTAATTACAGTATATTTATCAAAGTGATGGCACGCTCAATTGATCATCTACAAGATGTGTTAATTAACAAAATACAAGCCATCGAAGCTATTCAATCAACAGAAACGCTGATCTCATTACAAAACCCAATTAGCCGTGCTGTTGTTCCCTAGGGTATAATCAGCGCCAATTAGAATCCGTCAACGAGCACACAACTATGGATACAACTCGCTTTGAGCGTGTTAAGCGCGTGTTAGACCGCCGCCAAACGGACCTAACGGTTTGTTTAGAAGAAGTACATAAGCATCATAATTTATCGGCCATTGCCCGCACAGCTGACGCGACAGGCTGCCATCATGTTCATGCTGTATGGCCAGAGAATCAAAAATGGTTAACTAACAATACCTCAGGTGGTAGTAAAAACTGGCTAGAAACTCACTTGCATCGCAATATCGATGAAGCTGTTGCCATGATGCGTGCGCAAAACCCTGAAGTACAAATTTTAGCAACTCATCTCAGCGACGATGCTGTCGACTTTCGTGAAATTGATTACACCAAACCGACGGCTGTTATTGTTGGCCAAGAACGTGATGGTATTTCACCGCGCGCCCTCGCTCATGCTGATAAAAATATCATTATCCCAATGCAAGGAATGGTGCAATCTCTTAATGTATCAGTTGCTGCGGCACTTATTCTATTTGAAGCACAGCGCCAACGTGAAGAAGCCGGACTTTACAACCGCGATATGCTTGATGCGAAAATTAAGCACCGCATCTTGTTTGAAGGCTGCCACCCTATCATTGCAGAACAATGCCGTGAAAAAGAGCTACCGTACCCTGAGCTTGATGAGAATGGTGAAATTGTTGCTGATGAAACGTTCTGGAACATTTTAAAACACACGCAACCGCTTGAAGCCACTAACGAGTGCAAGTAAACTGAAAAACAGTCTACTAATTAATAATTTGAGTCACCTTTGAGTCATCCTAGCTTAGCGTTATACCCAATTACAGAATTAAAAGGCGTCGGCCCGAAAATGGCCGAGCGTCTTGCTAAGCTAAATATTCATACGGTGCAAGACATGCTGTTTCATTTGCCTCACCGTTATGAGGACCGGACCCGCATTCATCCAATTTGCGAACTCCAACCGCATAGCCATGTTAGTGTTGAAGCCACTATTGAAACCAGCCAAATTACTTTTGGAAAAAGGCGCATGCTGGTTTGCCAAGTAAATGATGGCACGGGCCGTTTAACGCTGAGGTTTTTTAACTTTAGCGCAGCCCAAAAAAATGCCTTAAGTACAGGTAAAATCATTCGCTGCTTTGGTGAGATCCGCCGTGGCAGAGTTGGCTTTGAAATGACACATCCGGAATACAGCTTATCGGATACCCCTTCTGAGCAACCAACTAATACCACGCTTACGCCGGTTTATCCTGTTACCGAAGGGCTAAAACAGTTATCTATTCGTGCACTTAGCGATCAAGCACTTGCACTATTAACTAAGTACCCTGTCGAAGAGTTACTGCCAGAACAGTTTCAGCCAACCGGAATGCGTTTAGCCGATGCACTTATGACCTTACATCGCCCACAAAACGATGTTGATTTAACTGCCCTTGAACAAGGTATGCACCCTGCCCAGCAACGGCTAGTTTTTGAAGAGTTGCTTGCGCAAAACTTAAGCCTTTTAAAGCTGCGCCAAAAAGGGCAAACGGTAAAAGCGGTTGCTTTAAAGCCTCATAACCAACTTGAGCAACAGTTTTTAGCTAATTTAGCCTTTAGCCCAACTAACGCACAAAGTCGTGTAGTGGCAGAAATCAAAGGTGACTTACAACACCCGTTTCCGATGATGCGTCTAGTGCAAGGCGATGTAGGCTCTGGTAAAACCTTAGTTGCAGCACTCAGTGCGCTCACCGCGATAAGCGAAGGCTACCAAGTAGCTTTAATGGCACCGACTGAAATTTTATCAGAGCAACATGGTATCAACTTTAGCCAATGGTTTAATCAACTCGGTGTTGAAGTCGCTTGGTTAGGTGGCAAAAGTAAAGGTAAAGAGCGCACAGCAACTTTGGAAAAAATCGCCTCTGGGGAAGCACAAATGATTGTTGGCACCCATGCGTTATTCCAAGAGCAGGTTGAGTTTAACAATCTCGTTTTAATTATTATTGATGAGCAGCACCGCTTTGGTGTTCATCAGCGTTTATCACTGCGTGAAAAAGGCCGCTTTGGTGATTGCTACCCACACCAATTAGTGATGACTGCAACCCCTATCCCGCGAACCTTAGCAATGACAGCCTACGCTGATTTAGAAACCTCAGTGATTGATGAGTTACCACCCGGTAGAACGCCTATCACAACGGTGGCGATTCCAGATGCACGCCGAGACGAAATTATTCAACGTGTGAGAACAGCATGCTCAGAGCAAGGTCGTCAAGTGTATTGGGTTTGCACCCTGATTGATGAATCTGAAGTGCTGCAATGCCAAGCCGCCGAGGATAGCGCCGAGCAATTAAAAGCAGCACTGCCAGAGCTAAACGTTGGCTTGGTGCATGGCCGGATGAAAGCCGCCGAAAAGCAAGCCATTATGAGTGAGTTTAAAGCAGGTAATATTCATGTACTGGTTGCCACAACCGTGATTGAAGTGGGTGTTGATGTGCCTAATGCGAGCCTTATTATTATTGAAAACCCTGAACGGTTAGGGCTTGCACAACTTCACCAGCTACGCGGCCGTGTTGGTCGTGGGGCAACGGCATCACACTGTGTTTTACTTTATCATGCGCCATTATCAGCTACAGCGCAAAAACGCTTAGGTGTGCTGCGTGAAAGTAATGATGGCTTTGTGATTGCTGAGCGAGATCTCGAAATCCGTGGCCCAGGTGAAGTACTTGGCACCAAACAAACAGGCTTAGCTGAATTCAAAATCGCCGACCTAAACCGCGATAAACAAACACTCAATCATGTCAGACCCATCGCTTTCAAAATATTGAATGACTACCCAGAACTTACCGATAAATTGATTCAACGCTGGCTTGCAGGCAAATCAAACTACGCACAAGCTTAAAGCTAACTTCAGTATAATTTTGTTGTTCAACAAAAAAAGCCCAGCTAATTAGCTGGGCTCACAAGTAAGGGAGTGTTCACTTAGAATTTGTATTCAATACCAACACCTAGGTAATCTTGGTCAACTTGATTGTCTGTATCAAACGTTGAGTAGAAACCAAATATTTTGGTGTTTTTGTTTAGCTTGTGATCAACACCTGCAGAAATAGCTGTTTTCTTATCGCCTTCATCAAAGTCAATTACTTGGTACTGTACTTTGAATGTGTTGCTATTCATTTGGTAAGCAGCATTTACTAAGTAACCATCAGCTTCTGCGCTACCATCCACTTTTTCTTGTGTTTGGTACATAGCACCTAGTTTGAAGTCACCTAATTTACCTTGTACTGTTGCACGAACAATGTCGTAACCTTTTACTTCGCTGTCAGCTGCAACTGATGCATAAAGTTTGCTTTCTTTAAGTTTTGCATCGCCGTAAGTTAACGCTACAGAGTAACCGTTATCAGCGTCTACATCATCTTCAGCGACATAAGTTGCTAATACTTTGAAGCCACTGAAGTCTTTAGAAGCATAAGAAATCGTGTCGCCTAAACGGTTTTCGCCTTTAAATACGTTCTTGATATCGCCTTCAAGGTCATTGAATAAATCAACTTTACCTTGAGACTGCTTCATTGCTGTATCGTTACGACCGATAACAACTTGACCAAAGCTACCTTTCACACCCACGTATTGATTACGCGCAGTGATGTTATCGTCATTGTCGCCTTTTGAATCAGCGTCAGATACGTCTACACCAAACTCAAATTTATAAACCGCTTCTAAGCCTTCAGAAATTTTTTCTGAACCTTTTAAGCCAAAACGTGAGTTATTGCTTTTAATTTCAGTGAAAGACCCTTCGCCATCATCTGATGATTGAACAGTCACGTTTGCTTTACCATATACATCTACATCAGCTAGTGCAGAAAAAGATAAACCACCAAATAAAGCTAGGAATAAGCTAGACTTTGCAAATTTCATGTCGTTTCCTCAATAATCGCAACAAAAAACACATGTTGTGTTTCAATGCGCGCAGTGTGACAGTAAAAAATGACAGAAAGATGACAGTTGAAATAAAAGCGTCAATTTAGCTTCATAAAATGTAATTAATTTTGAAATAAAAACGTAACTCACTGTTGTAAAATTAAATTTTTATGAAAGCTAAATTAAATTAATTTTAAGCTTTTATTTGTAGCTCAGTTAATAAAGTGACTAACTTCTCTAACAGAGGGGTTTGCTCGTTGTCTCTGTGGTAAGCAACAAACACATCACGCGATGTATGCGCAACATCTTCAACATGATAAAGCTCACCAGATTTAAGCTGCTCTTCAACTAATAACTGAGGAATAAAGGCACTGCCGCCGCACTTCAAAATTAAATCAAGCGCAATACGGCCCGTACTGGTT
Source organism: Pseudoalteromonas sp. BZK2 (assembly GCF_014349195.1). Classification (NCBI taxonomy): domain Bacteria; kingdom Pseudomonadati; phylum Pseudomonadota; class Gammaproteobacteria; order Alteromonadales; family Pseudoalteromonadaceae; genus Pseudoalteromonas; species Pseudoalteromonas sp. BZK2. The sequence continues at coordinate 14,399 of NZ_JACSOG010000051.1, forward strand.
CTAAAATATGGAGGGGCGTGGCCGTTAAACTCACGAGCATGCCATAAAGAAAAGGTGGTACCCCAATCAACATACACATATTGGTTATCGAAAAAGTTTTCACTATTTGCTGTTTCAAAAGCACTCACAGGAATAATAGGTAACTCACAAATTCGCTGTACAACCAGTTCATCTACTTTAGGGGGATCGAACAACACAGCTAAATCAAGAGTACGTTCCAGTAATAAGCGAGTACTCTCTTGTTGTGCTTTGACTTCAGCAACTAACGACACACCCGGCATAGCAGAAACAATATTAGTAATACCAAACTGTAAAAATGCATCCCAAATATTAGGTGTTCCTGCTAAGCTAATTTGCTTATGCATATTATCTGCAAGTGCCACATCAACTTTTGCGCGCTGCATACCCGTAATGATCATTTGTGCATGTGGCAGTAATCGCTCACCAGGCGCCGTTAACTGTATGTTGTTACGCTGGCGAATAAATAAGTTAACGCCTAAACCTTGCTCTAATTGTCGGATCCGAAAACTCACCGCAGACTGTGTAATATATAAATTTTCAGCTGCCTTACCGAAATGGCGCGTACGGACCACTTCAACAAAAGTCTTCAATAAATCGATATCCATTTTTTACCCTTACGATAAAAATAATTTGTTTAATAAAATCGACAACTTGATCCATACTCCAGCAAGAAATTAGGGCATGAGGATAAAGCCATGAGCAATGACATTTCATCACTTCGTCAGGCATTTGCAAGCCAACGTCAATTCTATGATGATCAAAATTTCCCACGCGGTTTTGGTCGTAGTGGTCACTTCACTTTGCTAGAAGCCGACATTCTCGAGCAGCATGGTGTTGTTCTAAAGGGTTTATACAACAAAACCCTAGAACCACAAAATGAATTTCAAACTCAATTTGTTCAAGTTGTCACCGGCAATCTTGAAGCGACCAATGCAATTGAACGTGCTTGGGTCAAATACCTAAAGCAAACCACTTGCAAAACGAAATTTCATACATTGTTTGGACGTTCCCGTATTGCAAACCCAACAACACAAAGCGTTGAATATTATTCTGAGTCAGACAGCTTATAACGATTTGCTTTTTTAGGCTTTTAAGGTTAAAACTTGTAGTAACTATTGCTTCGCCAAAAAGTTATAACAAGGCAAACCGTGACTAGAAGAATATTAATAATTGAAGATACGCCAACGATTGCGCGAGTGCAAAAGCATATCGCGCAAAAAGTTGGTTATGAAGCCGATATTGCAGGCTCGTTGGCTGAAGCAAAAAAGTTAGTTGAAGAGCACTCTTATTTTTGCTCGGTAGTAGACTTTATTCTACCAGATGCACCAAAAGGCGAAGCAATTCCTTTTACTATCGCCTCTGATATTCCCACAATTGTCATGACGGGAAACCTAGATGAGACAACGCGTAATATTGTCGAAAAGCACCCAATAATTGACTACATTACTAAAGAAAATAAACAAGCTTATCAGTATCTAGAAAAACAACTCGCTCGCTTGCCTCGAAATGAACAAGTGCAAGTTCTTGTCGTTGATGATTCAGCGGCAACTCGCCACCACATTTGTAACTTATTAACTCGTCACAAATACCAAACCATTGAAGCTGTTGATGGTGTCGACGCTTTAAAAGTACTGGCTGAAAACCCAAAAATATCGGTGATCATTACCGATAACGAAATGCCAAACATGAATGGGGATGAGCTTTGTGTTGAAATTCGTCGTTTATATTCCAATGATGAAAAAGCCATAATCGGCATTTCTGCACTCGATACTCTGCACTTATCAACGCGCTTTTTAAAATCTGGTGCAGACGATTACCTTCGCAAGCCATTTAATAATGAAGAATTCTATTGCCGGCTAAGTCAAAACGTCGACATGCTTGAAAACATTAAAACGATTCGTTTACAGGCAAATACTGATTACCTCACTAAGCTGCCTAATCGCCGCTATTTCTTTGGTGAAGCAAACAGCCACCTCAAAGCTGCAAAACTGGCAGAAAACTCTGTCTCTTTAGCTATGATCGATATTGACCACTTTAAATCAATAAACGATAACTATGGTCATGATGCCGGTGATGAAGTGCTTAAAGGCCTATCGCAATGTATGGCAAAGTATTTTAAAAATAATTTAGTTGGCCGCTTTGGTGGTGAAGAGTTTGCAGTATATTTTGCAGATCAAGACCGACATGAATCGTTACAGCGTTTAGAAAAATTCCGCTTATTTGTTGAAAAGCACAGCCCTGAATTTAGCAAAGACCGTATCAAGTTTACGCTGTCGATTGGTTTTCATAATGGGCCTATTTATAGTTTAGATGAACTAATAAAACAGGCCGATCTAAAGCTTTATCAAGCAAAAGAGTCTGGGCGCAACAAGCTAATAAGCTAAGCCTATACAGGCTTAGTCACTGCCTCTAATTTCGCTTTGCGTTGCTTACGACTTTGGCGGTACGAATCCCAACTGAATAACGCCAAAGCGCTCCAAATACAGGCAAAAGTCACCACACGCTCAGCATCAAATACCTCACCATAAAAAGCCACGGCAAGCATAAACATTAAACTTGGACCAATGTACTGAAAAAAGCCTAATGTGCTGTACTGAAGGCGTTTTGCTGCACCGGTAAAACACAACAGTGGTAAAGTTGTCACCACTCCTGCACTTATCAGTAACACGTTAATATGCCAATCATTTGCAGTTAAATCAGAGCTTGGCGAAGGCGCCATAAACCACCAGTAAATAAGTGCAACAGGTAATAAGATAAGTGCTTCGAGCAATAACCCTGGTAATGATTCAATCGGCAGCTTTTTTCGTAAAAGACCATAAATAGCAAACGAGCCAGCTAGCGAAAAAGCAACCACAGGAAATGATCCAAAGCTCACTAATTGAAGCAGCACACCACAAAGCGCGAGGCCTACAGCAACGCCTTGCCATTTACGCAGCCGCTCACCTAAAAACAACATACCAAGCAACACATTTAGTAGTGGGTTGATGTAATAACCTAAACTAGCATCGAGCATGTGATTATTGTTCACCGCCCAAATAAATAACCCCCAGTTAAAGCCAAGTAAACTTGCTGTTATTACCAACATCAAAAGTAATTTAGGTTGCCCAAGCACAATTCGAATACGCTGCCATTGATGACGAGCTGCAATAATAAGAAGTAAAAATAACACCGACCAAATAACACGGTGCATTAAGATCTCAAAAGCAGAAACCTGCTGAAGAAATTTAAAATAAATGGGTGCAAGACCCCACATAAAAAAGGCTAAACAAGCGAAAATGACACCTTTTCGCTGCTCAATGTTGGTAGGCATAAGTTTGGCTTTATAGTTTAAAAGCGCTATTTTACGCCCCCTAAACAGTGACGCAACCAAAACACGCTAAATAAGCCCATGTATTTACTTCTTAAAAGGGACTGCCATTGTTGCAAAGTAACGCCGTGACATTAAGCTCCTGTGAAACGCTGAATTCTGCATTTTGAGGTAGTTTGGGTATATTGCTAAAGACATCGCTATAAAAAACCACTAAAATGCTCGGCGATGAATACCAATACCGCAATGTCCAACACACCCGTTCGATCACCACAAGCCGTACTCAAACAAGTGTTTGGTTACAAGGACTTTCGTGATGGCCAAGAAGCGATTATAGCCGCAGCGCTTGACGGCCAAGACTCGCTTGTACTTCTACCTACGGGTGGAGGCAAATCATTATGCTATCAAGTACCCGCTTTGATCCTCGATGGTGTTACTGTGGTTATCTCGCCGCTTATATCCTTGATGCAAGACCAAGTTGCCCAACTAAGAGCGCTCGGCGTGCAAGCGGCCTACATCAATAACAGCCTGCCTTTTGAAGAGCAACAAGCTGTCTATCAACAATTACACTACGGCCAAATTAAGCTGTTATATGTTGCACCAGAAAAAGTATTACAACACGAATTTTTAGAGCGCTTGAGTCATCTTAAACTCGCACTTTTTGCTATTGATGAAGCTCACTGTGTGTCGCATTGGGGGCATGACTTTAGGCCGCATTACTGTCGGCTCAACGAGTTAAAGCAACGCTTTATGCACGTACCCATGATGGCCCTTACAGCAACGGCAGATAAAGCAACCCGTTACGATATTATTGAACAGCTTCAGCTTAACCACCCTTACGTGCACACTGGTAGCTTCGATAGACCTAACATTCGTTACACCATAGAAGAAAAATTCAAACCTATGGTACAGCTGCTTCGATATTTAAAAGAGCAGCAAAATCAAAGCGGCATTATTTATTGCACCAGCCGCAAACGGGTTGATGATGTAGCCGAAAAACTTGCTGACGCAGGGTTTAATGCCGCCGCCTACCATGCAGGTATGAGCAATGAACAACGCCAATTTGTGCAATCGGGCTTTGCCCGTGACGATATTCAAATTGTGGTTGCGACCGTTGCCTTTGGCATGGGGATTAATAAACCAAACGTACGTTTTGTGGTGCATTACGATATTCCAAAAAGCATTGAGGCTTACTACCAAGAGACCGGTCGTGCAGGTCGTGATGGTCTGGCTGCAGAAGCGATAATGTATTTTGATCCGGCCGATATTGGTCGCGTACGCCGCTTTTTTGAAGATATTGAAGACGAGCAACGGCGTCGTGTTGAAGAGCAACGCTTTAATGCTATGGCCAGCTTTGCCGAAGCACAAACATGCCGCAGACAAATTTTGCTAAATTACTTTAGTGAATATAAGCGCGAAACCTGTGGTAACTGTGATATTTGCTTAAACCCACCGACTAGCTTTGATGGCACACTTGTCGCACAACAAGCTCTCTCGTGTGTGTATCGTGCAGAACAACGTTTTGGTATTGGCTATATTGTTGAGTTACTGCGCGGCGCAAACACTAGCCGTATTCGTGATAACAATCACCACCAGCTAAGCACCTATGGCATAGGAAAAGAGCATAGTGTGGAGTTCTGGCTAAGTATTTTAAGGCAGCTTATCCATCAAGGGTTATTAAGCCAAGATATTACCCAAGGCTCTTCATTACGCTTAACCGAAGCCGCCCGTGCGGTGCTTAAAAGTGAGTATGCACTGCAACTTGCTGAACCTCGCCTACAAGCTAAGCACGTTTACCAAGATAAACTTGCTCAGTTTAATTACGATAAAAAGCTGTTTGCAAAATTACGTGCCTTACGTAAAGAGTTGGCAGATGCTGATGATGTACCACCTTATGTGGTATTCAATGATAAAACTCTCGCTGAAATGGCGCAGCTCATGCCAACCAATGACAGTGAGTTTTTAAAAGTGTCGGGTGTTGGTTTCACTAAGCTCAATAAGTACGGCGAACCGTTTTTAAATACCATTCGCGACTACCTTGCCGCTAATTAGGACTGCTATGACTGAACTAAGCTATGATGCTGAGCATGAAATCATTCTCATAACGTCAAGTGAGCTTCCACACGACGAAGACTTTGAACTTTGGGCAACCCTTTTCTTACACGCTCCAGCAATAACAACCGCCGACTTTGATGCTGGCGCTGATCGTCATCAATTACGCTTTCACTTTACAGATCATAGTTTTAATCTAAACTTTGAACATTACAGTGAAAGTATTTGGATTAATGCTGAAGGCATTGAGGCCAGTGCAGTTTTACCGCAACTTTATCAATATTTAGTCATGCAATTACAATAATAAGCTAGACTTTTTTCCACGCTTAGTATGTAGTAGTTGCACAGGACATACTCAACTAAGGGTGTAAATGGGATTTAAGCAGTCGCACTTTGTTGCTAGGCTAATAACACTATTACCAATCTGCATAGCAGCCAATGTTCATGCAGAGCAGCTATTAACTGACGATAATAATTATTGTCAAAACCAGCGCACGCTTAAATCGCAAGATAATAACTTACGCCGCCAACTCGATGCAGACAATCCACTCCCCGATGCTGCTAATAACCGTAAAATAGTCGCCATTGAACTTGAACAGCTAAACGTCTTTAACACTGAGCTAGAAGAAGAAAATAACTTTTTATTCCGGTTTGCCAATCGCGCTCACATGACGACTGAGCCAGAGGTAATACACAGCGTTTTATTGTTCGAAGAAGGTGATGTTTATAATCCACGTAAATTACTAGAGTCAGAGCGGTTACTGCGTAAACAAGGCTATTTATATGATGCACGTATCAACGCAAAGCTCGATTGTGATGGCAACGTCCATGTAAAAGTAATTACGCGCGATCTGTGGACTTTATTACCAGAAATAAGCTTTAGCCGTAGCGGCGGTGAGAATGAGTCGAGTATCGGCTTTCGCGAGTCAAACTTTTTAGGCTGGGGTAAACGAGTGTCATTTAGCCGCACCCGTGATGCTGATCGCACAGGTTACCTATTTGTGTATGACGATCCACATATATTCTCTAGCCGTTATCAAGGCCGTTTAGAATACTCAGACAACGATGACGGTAAACGTCATTATCTCGATGTAAGCTATCCGTTTTTCTCGATTGATACGCCCTACAGCTACGGTGTGACAAGTTACTCTGATCAACGCCGAGAGTCACTTTACTATCGCGGCGATGTAGTTAGCGAATTTGAGCAAAAGACCATTTTAAACCGTGCTTACTTTGGTCACTCATCACAACTTGGCAATAGCTGGACTCAGCGTATCAAACTCGGGGTAGAAAATCGTAAAGATACTTTCAAGGCCATATCATTAACGAATTTACCTATCGCTGAAGATAGAACGCTGAGTTACCCTTACGTTAGTGGTCAATGGTTTGAAGATCACTACGTTAAGGTAAGAAATTTCGATAGCATCTACCGTACTGAAGATTTAAACCTTGGTTGGAATATCCACGCCTTACTCGGTTATTCGAGTAAAGACTTTAGCGACGATGCCAGCCGTACTATTTATTCGTTATCTTTATCAAAGGCGCATTACTCTGGAGACAACCAATTGTGGCGCTTTAAAGCAGACCTAGATGGCTACTGGAATGAAGAAACCGATGACGTCGAAAACCTGTTTGCCAGCACGCAGTTACAGTATTACCTCAATACCACACTAAGACAAAGCTGGTATGCCAAAGCCCGCCTACAATATGCAGAAAATCTCACTGCTGATAAGCAACTCACGATTGGTGGGGAGAATGGCCTGCGTGGATACCCGCTTGACTACCAAGTTGGCGACCGCAGCTTTTTAGTGACTTTAGAGAAGCGCTACTACTGGGAATATGACTTACTGCAATTGTTTAAAGTGGGTGGTGCCGCGTTTTATGATATTGGTAGAGCTTGGTATAACAACAAAGATAATGGCGATAACGGTAACGTGCTGCAAAATGTGGGAGTGGGCCTTCGCTTAGCGCCAAGCCGTGCCAATGCCGGTACGGTAATTCACCTAGATATTGCCGCACCAATTAACAAACAAGATGATGATATCGACTCTGTGCAGTGGCTAGTAACGGTTAAAAATACCTTTTAAAGTAGTGTTATTGTTTAGCTAAAAAGCTAAAATCGAAACGTAAAATATTAACTTAGGAACCCTTTTGGACTTCGTCGAATTCTTTAACGAGCAATATCATTTAATCGTGACTGTTATCGCGGTTTTGCTTTACCCGCTGCTTCGTAAAACCACCAAAAAACTGCTGTTAAAAGCAATTAAAGGCAAAGCTGATCCGCATCGTGAATACCGTGCTGAGCTGTTGCTCAATATCATTCTTGCCATTGTCATGCTGTGTTTAGTATTGGTTTTTTGGGGTATAGAGCTACGCGGCTTACTAGTACTTGGCTCATCCATTTTTGCCATGCTAGGTGTCGCGCTTTTTGCAGCCTGGTCGTTACTAAGTAACCTAACAGCCTTCTTGTTGATGTTTATTCAAAACGACTGCCGCGTTGGCTTTTGGGTGAGAGTAATTGATGGTGCAAACTTCTTAGAAGGCCGCATTATCGAAATGGGACTAATGAACGTGGTACTTGAACACGTTGATGGTCACAAAGTGATTTACCCAAACAACATCTTTGTTACCCGCCCTGTGATGGTCCTAAAAAACCCACCTACGGCAACCAAAGCGCCAACCATAAAACGTATTTTAGGTCCAAAAAAGTAACGACTTAAAGTTAACGAGATGCTTGCTAAAGAGGTGTTTTTTTTCTGCTTCCATAGGCGATTAATATAAAACTAAATAAAATGACTAAAGGGTGAAATAACACAATGTGAACAACACTTTGCTCAGTAAAAAAGCCGTGCGTAAGTGAAATAGCAAGCGTGCATAAGCCTGTATAAAATAGAAAAATTTTCATCTTTGATCCTTTAGTCATTCTTACGACAATTAAGTAAGTAAAAAAACTATAAACCTTGTACTTGCTCTAAGGTCAAGTATTAGATGGGGGCAGGCGGATACAAAAAAGCCAAACAGGTAGTTTGGCTTTTTGAATTACAGAATAGGGTATTAGTTATTTAATTCTGCGGTTTTTAACTCGTCTTCAATATCACTTATTTCATCAATAAAGTTTTCGAGCTGTTGTTCAACTAAGCTGTTTGCGTGAGCAAAGTAAGCAAGATGGAATACGGCATCCCCCTCGTTTACAAGCGGCATGGTTTGTTGACCAATGACAATACCGCTGCGTGGCGCTAGTAACTCAAGCTCAGCATCACCAAGAGGGCTGCTAATATAAGCTAGAACCTGCCCTTTCATTACTCGCTCACCGAGTGACACTTGTGCACGAACAATACCGTCAACTTCAGCGCGTACCCAACTCGTCGAGCTTGCAATAATCGGCTCTGGTAGCTTTTTAGCACGCTTGCCACGCACCATTTTTAAATGGCGCATGACATAGTCAACACCTTGCACACCAGCTGCAATGGCTATTGGGTCAAAGCGTAGCGCTTCGCCGGCTTCATAGGTAATAACGGGTATTCCTAAATTGGCCGCTTCACTGCGCAATGAGCCATTACGAAGTGACGCGTCAATCACCGCTGGAGTACCAAACGCTTTTGCCATAGCCGCCGTTGCAGGGTCGCTCAAATTGGCACGAATTTGTGGCAAGTTAGTTCGGTGAATTGCACCTGTGTGCAAATCAATAATATGCGTACAATGCATTGCCACCTGAGTAAAAAACGCATTCGCCATTCGCCCTGCTAACGAGCCTCGTGTTGAGCCCGGAAAACTGCGGTTCATGTCACGGCGGTCTGGTAAATAGCGTGACTTGTGAATAAAGCCAAACACATTCACAATCGGTACCGCAATAATAGTACCGCGCAATTGCTCTGGATCGATTTTAGCAAGCAACTGCCTAACAACCTCAACACCATTGAGCTCATCACCGTGAATTGCAGCACATACCATTAATACAGGCCCTTGCTGCACACCATTGACGACTTCAATTGGAATATTTAACGGCGAGTGGGTGTAAAGCTTGGCAGCTTCAATCGCAAATGTTTTACGTTCGCCAACACCAACCGTATCGCCTAAAATTGAAAACGGTGTATTTTTCTTAACCTTAGCCACGCACTTTTCCTTTTAATAGAGCGCTAATACCCAAACCTCCTCAAGGTGCAGAATTCAGCGTTTCACAGGTGCTTAATATCAAGGCGTTACTTTGCAAGAATGGCAGTCCCTTTTAAGAAGTAACAACGATGAGAGTAAGTGCCTGTGAAGCGCCCTAAGGGTTGGTTTAAAAGCGATTTATACTGCGTTATTGATTTTAACAATAGAACCACTATTACTTGCAATCAATGCCTTGCCTAAATCGCTTTTAATTCCAACT